>CAZMVU010000242.1:0-6652 GCA_964569295.1 uncultured Nitrospirales bacterium | reverse complement strand
GATATAAGGTGGGAGATGCCATCAAGGCATGGATTATCCGGGGATCTTGGTACATACCGGGGGTGGGTGTCAAGGGTGCGGATGCGGCTGGGGACAGGCACCTCGGCGTGACCGTCACGCCAAGTGACTATCTTCACATCGAGCCACCACCGTAAACGCGCGTCAAGCCAGTAAGCGGTGCCGGTCCCCTACGGGCAGTCCCCTGCGGGCATGGCCACAATGCGCTATGGGTTCACGGCGCACTTGGCTGCGTAGTTCATGGGCGGGCATAATGGCAACTCCCGTGCTGCGGTATAGGCTGGTGACATGGGAATTGGGTGTTGGTTCATACGGAGGCAGGGCGTTTTGCTGATGGTTTACGTCGCAGGTGGTCTGGCGGCACTCGTGATCGGGGCCGAATTGCTGGTGCGGGGCGCGTCGCGGCTGGCGGCGCTGGCGGGCATCTCGCCGCTGGTGGTGGGGCTGACGATCGTGGCGTGCGGCACGAGCGCGCCCGAGCTGGCGGTGAGCGTGCAGGCGAGTCTGAGCGGCAATGCGGGGCTTACCGTGGGCAACGTGGTGGGCAGCAACATTTTCAACATACTGCTCATCCTGGGCCTCTCCGCGGTGATAGCCCCGCTTACGGTGAGGCGCCAACTGGTCCGGCTGGATGTGCCCATCATGATCGGCGTTGCGTTTCTCTGCGCCTTCGTGTGCTGGGGTGGCATGCTTTCCCGCCTCGAGGGCGCGCTGTTTCTCGGCCTGTTCGTGGTGTACCTTGGCATTCTCTATTACCTCAACCGGCGCGAGCGAGCCCAACAAGGGCCCAGTGTGGCCAGCCCCGCACCGGCCGTGCGCGGGGGGGTACTGCCCGTGCTCGGCCACATCACCCTGGGGATCGCCGGGATCGTGTTGCTGGTGACCGGCGCACGCTGGCTGGTGGCCGGCGCCGTGGGCATGGCGGCGGCACTCGGCGTGGACCCGGTGCTCATCGGGCTCACGGCGGTGGCAGCGGGTACCTCGCTGCCGGAACTGGCCACGAGCGTGGTGGCGAGCCTGCGCGGAGAGCGCGATCTGGCCATAGGCAACGTGATCGGCAGCAACATCTTCAACCTGCTGGTCGTGCTCGGGGCAGCGGCCCTGGCCACACCGGGCGGCCTGCCCATGGCGGACAGCGTGCTCCATTTCGATCTGCCGGTCATGGTGGCGGTGGCCGTGTTGTGCCTGCCCATCTTCATCAGCGGCGCGGTGGTGTCGCGCTTCGAGGGCGGACTGCTGCTTTGCTACTTCGCGGCCTACATGCTTATCACGGTGCTGGCGTACAAAGACGCGGAACACAGCACCCAGGTCACGTTCCTGCTGGCGGCCGTTGTGCTGCCCGCCACCGCGTTGCTGCTGCTGGCCTCGCTTGTGCGCCAGCCCCCCAGTTGGCAACGCCTGCGTGAATCCTTCCCCGAAGAGTTGCACTGGCTGGCGAGACACACCTGGCGCCAGGCGCGCAAGGTGGTCATCCTGGTCACGGGCGGTGCGGTCATCGCCGCGGGCGCCGCCATGCTGGTACTGCCGGGGCCGGGCCTGGTAACGATTGCGCTGGGCTTGCTCATCCTCGCCACGGAGTTCGTGTGGGCGCAGCGCTTCCTGAAGCGGGTGCGCCATGAAATCGAACGGGCAGCCCAACAAGTACGACGCCCCCCGGAACAGTAAGCCCGGCCCGCCCGCGGGCGCTGTCCGCCTGGACTGGACGCCGCTACAGATTCTATTGAGACCGGGGCCTGCTTCCCGTCTCGGCGCTATATTGGATAGTACGGCGTGGGATGGGTAGAATAGCGGCATGTCCCAGCAGAATCCGCTTACAAGGCAGGACACCAACGAGGTGTATGGCCGTGTTTTGCGTACGCTGCCGAACGAAGCGCTGTGGAGGCGGCACAGCGCAGCGCCGCACTGCTCATACGAGCGCAAAAGTGGGCAAACAGGAAATACGCGCGATCGGGTGTCGCTGCGTTCCACCGAGGGCAAACGATGATCGAACTGAACGCGTTGGAACAGGAAATCCTGGACGCCATGGTGGCGCGCCGGCCGGACCTCGAGACGTGTACGCACGCGCTGCGCCGGCTGCACTCGGACCTCGTGCGCTGCTATGACAATGGCGGTACACTCTATACCTGCGGCAATGGCGGATCGAGCGCCGACGCCATGCACATCGTGGGCGAGCTCTGCAAAAGCTTCGAGCGCATGCGCCCGTTGCCCCCCGCACTCAGCGACGCGTTGCAGGAATTGCCTTTTGGCCAGGAACTCGCGCAACACCTCGAAGCGGGGTTGCGTGCATACACCCTTGGGCTCAACAGCGCCCTGAAAACCGCCATCGAGAACGATTCGCCCATGCGGGATATCGCGTTCGCCCAGGAGCTCAACACCCTGGTACGCCCCGGCGACGCGTTGATCGCCATTTCCACGTCCGGCAATGCGGACAACTGCCTCATGGCCATGTCCGTTGCGCGGGCTCATCTCGCCACGGCGGTGGCGCTCACCGGGCCCGGCGGCGGCAGGATGGGCGACTTCGCCGATATCGCGATCAAGGCGCCCGGCGATTCCACCAAAATCATCCAAGAAGCGCACACCGTCCTCTGGCACACCTTGTGCCTCCTCATTGAAGCACATTATTTCCCGGAAAAACGGGGCTAGAAAAACGGTAACTCTTTAGCCGTATGGTGCAAGGGGGCGGACTTGTTTCGCCAATCTGTCCCGTGATAGCGCATACCGGCGTGCGACGGCGAGGGCCATGCCGGTGGCGCAACTTTGGAGTGCGGTGGCTTGCCACCGCTATTGCGTGCGTGGGCTGAAGAGCATGCATTTGTCCAAGGCGGGAGAGAAGCCGTACGCAGTAGCCAGGGGTGTCCTTGAATCCTTCGCGGGCTCAGGAGCAGGACACTAGGGCTGGCGGCCACGCGGCTCTTTTCTCCCACCTTACGCAGCCAGGCGGCCCCAATGATCAACAGGGCGACCTCATAGACAAAGGGCGCATTGTGTGATATTCTATTTTGAGCGAGCGCTCAGTCAGGAGGCTAACGCATGGCAACATCGGGCAGCAAACAGCGGCGCATTCCCACGCTGGTGAAGGACAACGCCCTCGTGGCGAAACGGCGGCGGGAATTGGTGGATGCGGCGGTGGGCCTGTTTGTCCGGCAGGGGTTTCACAAGACGACCACGCGCGAGATCGCCGCGGCGGCCGGCTGGTCCGTGGGCGCGCTCTACGAGTACATCAAGGCGAAGGAGGACATCCTGTACCTGGTGTGCGACGCCATCCACACGGATATGGAGGCGGCATTGCGCGAGCGCATCGCCCATGCGGACACGGGCCGTGCCACCCTCGAGGGGGCCATCGCGGAGTATGTGCGCACCTGCGATCGCATGCAAGACGCGATACTCCTCATTTACCGGGAGACCAGCGCCCTTGCGCCGAAGTCGCGCCGGTATGTGCTCGAGAACGAGGCGCGCATCACGGCGATATTCACCGAGATTCTTCAGCGCGGCATTGACGACGGCACCCTTCGCATGCGGGACGGCAAGGCGTCTTCCGCGCGGCCCTGCGCAACATCCAAGACTATCCACTGCGCACGTAGCGCGCCGCAGCGCCACCCCCATGGGCGAATGACCTGCGGTGCAGGTCAAGCCGGCGCGATAAGAATATGGGGTAAGAGCGAGGTGTGTCCGGCCAACTCCCAAACCGTCCCCAAGCCCCCAATAGACGCTTTGGGCCGCAATTCCCCCGCGAAACGAGTGAAACCGCAGGGGCGGTGAGATATCCGGGCCAGGCAGCTTCACGAATGAACTGGAGTTTCAGGGCGTGGAGAACATTACGGGGGGGGCAGATTATCGGGGACTGCCGCACTGGACCGCCACCTGCACGCCCGCCCCCACGCGCGAGGCCTCGACTACGCCCGCACACAGTTCCGCCAGATATGGGTGATCGTCCTTGCTCAAGAACACAGGTTTTTCTCCGGGACTTGCCCGTTTCCCATGATACACCACACGCGTTGCGCCGCACATCGAGTATTGCGCGGATTCAGCATTTGTTATATAGTGGAAGTGAAAGTGGGTGCCGCCGCCTATAGGCAGGCGCAGGGCGCAGTACGGGCGCCAGGCCCGGCAGAAGGAATGCATCTGATGCGAACCCCTCCTCGCTCCCCGTTGTTTCTCGTACACTGCCTGTTCACGCTTTTCCTGGCCACGGCTCTTACCACACAGGCCGCCGTGATCGAGGTAGTCTCTACCGAAGATACCGGTCCGGGCTCCTTACGCGAGGCCATAACGGCAGCAAACAGCAACGCCGAACCGGACACCATCGGTTTCAACATCGAAAGCGGCGAGGCAACCATCCAACCGCTTTCCCCGCTGCCCCCGCTTACCGAAGCAGGCACGACCATATCGAAGTTCGACGGGGGTTTTACACCGGATGCCGTGGTGCTCGATGGCGAGCTTGCCGGCGACGCCAACGGCTTGGTCATACAGGGCGCGGGCTGCACGATCCTCGGGCTGACCATCGTCAACTTCCAGCGCTCGGGTATTGTGGTCGAGGGCGCATCCGCCTCCGGGTACGGCATCGGGGACTGCTACATCGGTACCGACGGCATGGCCTGCCTGGGCAACCAGCACCACGGCATCCTTGTGCGCGACGGCGCCAGCGAGGGCGTCATCGGCGGGTTCTGGGGCCGCAACATCATCTCCGGCAACGGCTACGACGGCATCCGTATCTTGGGTGCAGGCACCGACTTCCACACCATCTCCGGCAACTTCATCGGCACGGACAGCCTCGGCGCCGCGCCCATCGGCAACGGCTGGCGCAGCGATGGCCTACGCGGTATCTGGGTGTCCCCCAAAGCAGGCGAGGGTGAACCGGAGGGCGAGGCGGAGCGAAACACCGTCCGCAAGCCCGCCCGGCGCGATACCAACGAAGAGGGCGTCTTACTTATCGATGGCTTCGCCCGGGGCGGCGGCATCCTCATCGCCAATGGCGCTTCCGGCAACACCATCTACGGCGACGGGGAGATGGGCTACCCGGTGATCTCCGGCAACCTCTGGTATGGCGTCAAGATTTACGGCGAGGGAACGGACAACAACTACGTCCAGGGCTGCCGCATCGGGGTCACGGCCGATGCCTCCGCACCGCTGCCCAACGAGGAAGAAGGCGTGCATGTGCTCCGGGGGCCGGACAACACGGCCATCGGTACGACATACAGCGAGGGCTACAGCAACATCATCGGTGCGAACAATGTCGGCATCAAGGTGGACAACGTGGGCGTGGATGGCACCACGATCTGGAACAATGCCATTGGCGTGTCGCCCCTATCCGAAACGGACGAGGTGGAAGTGCCGAACCGGCTTGCCGGCATTATCGTGGAAGAGGGCGCTAGCAACACCAGCATCGGCGATCCCATGCCGGAGTTTGGCAACCTGATCAAATTCAACGGCACCACCGGCATCCAGATATCGGGCGAAGCCACCACCGGCGCTTCCATCCGCCGCAACAGCATCAGTGGGCACCCGGGCAAAGGCATCGTGCTCAATGACGGCGCGAACGGCGGCATCGCTCCGCCCGTGATAACCTCGGTGTCCACCGGTGAAATCAGCGGCACCGCTGACATGGATACCTACATCGAGGTTTACAGCGATGCCGAGGATGAAGGCCTGGAATTCGTCGGGGAAACTTACCTCAGCGCAGATACCACGTGGATCCTCTTTGGCGAATTCGGCGCCTATATGGGTACGCACATCACCGCCACCGCCACCCGGGACACCAACACCTCGGCCTTCAGTGAACCGGTACTCTTCGAGACCGGTGGGGAAGGGGAAGGCGAGGGAGAAGGGGAAGGAGAAGGGGAAGGAGAAGGGGAAGGAGAAGGCGAGGGCGCCGGCGGCCCGGTAGATATCAACGCCTTAGGCGACCTGAACTCACTGCAAGGCAACCCGCTGCTCGGATATTTCCCCGAGCCCTACCAGGGCTACCTCAAGGGGCAGGACCTCGACAACGGCGACTTCAACGGCGGGGTCGACCTGACCGTCACCGCATTGCCCGGCGAAAACCGCAACAACCTGACCGACAGCATCCAATTCTTCGGCAACGGCATCCCCGATTCGCAGGAATTCGGGATCATAGAATTCCTCGCCGCCAACCCGGATTTCGATAACGGGGTCGTCACGGGCAGCGACATCGGCCAGGGGTTCAAGCAGAACCGCAACGAAATCAAGAACAACGTCTTCGGCCCTGCACTCGGGTCCATCGTCCAGGCCAATATGCCCGAGCTTATCAATGTATTCGCCGTGTACGCCATGTTTGGCGACGGTGAAACCACTTCCATGACATCGAATACCCTGTCTTGCACCGGTTCCTTCGGCAGTCTCAACGGGTACCTCAGTTTCTTCGGCGCCGGTCTCAACAGTTTCGGTTTCGGCCAGCTCGGCAGCATGGGCATCAACAAATCCAACATCATGACCGAACCCCAACTACTCCCCTCGGGCGACCTCGACGGGGATGGAAAGACCAATCTCGAGGAATGGCTCGCTTTCGGACCCGAGGGCTACCTGAATGCCGTCCTGAATGACCAGGTCATCCCCGCAGAGGGTGAAGGCGAAGGCGAAGGCGAAGGCGAAGGTGAAGGTGAAGGTGAAGGTGAAG
>CAZMVU010000241.1:0-6687 GCA_964569295.1 uncultured Nitrospirales bacterium | reverse complement strand
TTACAGGATGATGCATGGATCAAATCTTGTTAATCATGTAAATCCTGTCCACTCGCTGATGCATGGATCAAATCTTGTTAATCATGTAAATCCTGTCCACTGCGTATTCCGACGATTCCGCCCTCTTGTTCCGAAGGAAGACGCCCGATGGTTTCGGGGGCGGTGAGATATCCGGCCCAGTGCCGTAGCGCAAGGTACCTCATGCTTACGAAGCAAGTGCGCGCCGCCGGAAGATGCCGGCAATGCGCCTTCCGGCGGCGCCGTCGAACACCTTCGCAGCAGGCACGGAGCACGCCATGTAGAGCCATACCCACTGCGCATTCATTCCGCGTACCGGTAATTCTGTAAGCACCGCAGTTTCGGCGCGCCCTCCCAAGAATCGCTGTGCCTTGGGTTGTGGGGAAAGCCCGTGTTGGGTGCTACACATTCGATTGGAACGGCTCGACCGGTCCCTGTTCATGGGCCTTGAGGTTGCGGTACCAGAAGAAATACAACCCGGCGCAACCGAAGAGGAACACGGGCACGGTCATCCAGAATTGCCGCCACGAGTGGATGACCGCCTGCATGGGCAGCATAAACAGGGTCACCTGGTAGATGAGCGCAAAGGGGATGGCGATGAGGTCGAAGGTGTTCTCCTGGCGTATCGAACGGCGCTCCTCCTCGGGCACCTGCGCGGCAATCGGTCCCCAAAAACCCCACGGACGTGTCTTGCGGTAGAAGGTAACCAGCGTGTCGTTTGCTGTGGGGCGGGTAATGAAACAGCCGATGACCGTGGCGATGAACGGCAGCGCGATCATGATAGCGAACTGCACCCGCTCGTCCATATCGGGCGCCACGAGCCGCTGGATGACCGCGCCGGCGCCGCCCACGGCCAGGCCGAAGGCCACCCCCCAGCCGTTCATGCGCCACCAGTAGAGCCGGAGCATATTGGGCACGGTCATCCCCGTGCCGATCCCCATGATGATCCAACCCCAGATGTGGTTGATATTTTTCACCCCGACGCCCATAACGTAGCCGACGATCGCCAGCGCCAGGGTCACGGCGTAGCTGGCGTATATGAGCTCGCGGTTACCCGCCCCCCGGCGGATCCAGCGCTGGTAAATGTCGCGTATGAAGAAGCCGGCCGACATATTGAGCGTCGAGTCGAAGGTCGACATGGACGCCGCCACGCACGATACGAGGACCAGGCCCTTCAGGCCGAGCGGCACCCACACGGAGATAACCCCCGGCAGAATCCGCTCGGGATCGATCGTGCCGTGAAAGCCGACCAGCGGCAGCTTGCCGACCCAGTCCTCGCCCAGCAACCGCTGCAACCCGGCGACGAGCGCCGGTGCTTGCTCGGTCGGACCGTTCATGATCGCGGCTGTGAGGTCATGCCAGCCGCTTTGGGCCACATCCGGATAATGCGCCTTGATAAGTACCGCGACCTCCGCGACCACGTTGGGATCCGGGTACGCTTTTTGCACAAAGATGAGCCCGAGCACGGCCAGCCCCATCATCATGGGCCAGCGGATCATGATAAGCAGGCTTATCATGAGAGACAGCAGCCCCGCCTCGCGATCCGATCGCGCCGCAAAGTACTTCGGGTCCGCTCCCGAGCCGAGGCCGCCGACCACATTGCGCAAAAGGTAGAACAGGGCGAAGACCATGAGCAATTCGTAGGGGTTGTAATCCTCGGGCATGTTTACATGCCAGGTCGGGAACGAATTGATCCATTGGTCGACTGTGGTTACTTCCCGGGCAATTTCGTTGAGGGCGTCGTTGTCCGGGATCATGTTGTACGCAGCGATGCTGATCACGAGCGCGGATATGAAGACCACGGTGGTTTGCAGCAGATCCGTGACCACGACGCCGTAGAAGCCCGAGGCCATGGTGTACGTCACCGCAATGGCGATGAGCACCAGGGCGCACTGACTGGGTGTGTAGGGGAAGAACATCGAGAGGAAAAGCCCCATGCCGCGCACGAGGTAGGCAATCATGCCGATAGTGAGAATTTGCGTTGTCAAGGCGTTCAGCAGACGCGCGGACTCGGCATCGGCCCCGCGGCCGAACCGGAAGATCATCCACTCCGCGCCGGTCATGCATCCCGAGCGCCGGTGCCATTTGCCCGTGTAGCACAGGAGAAACGCAAGGATGAGGCAGGCGCCGCCGCGGAACTCGATAAACAGCCCGCGCGGGCCCATCATGAAGAGGAACGAGGTGATAATCATCGTGCCGGTCACGTCGAACCAGGCCGACATGCCCGAACTGCCCAGCAGGTACCAGGGGAGCTTGCGCCCGCCGAGGAAGTAGTCCTCGAGGCTGCCCGCCGCCTTGCGCCGCAGCAACTGCCCGATGAAGAGCACCAAGAGCATATAGGCGACGATAACCCCGTAGTCGAAATAGCCCAACTGTTCCATGCGACCCTCCTGGCGTGCGCTGTTCGCACCAGCGAATTGCCCGCTAATGAATCCCCATGGCGCGCAAGTGTAGCAGAGGAGGCGCACTTGTGCCAGCCTCTAGTTTTGCGGTTATGCGGCCGCATAACCGCAAAACTACAGCCTAGGAGTGCGGCCAGAAACCCCGGTTGTACGCGGGGCACGGCCAGAAAGACGTCTTTTCTTGTGCGGCGGTATGGGTTTGTATCGGGCTCGAAGAAAGGAAGTAGCCGTTCTGGCCGTGCCCCTAGTCCTTGGTGGGGGCGATCGCGTAGAATGCGCGCAGACAAAAGGCATGAGGCACTGTGGCCGGTCTTGATCCTGGAGTCCCTATAGTGAGCATGGCTCGATCAGCCGTAGAAGACTGGCCAAACGTGAAGTAGGTCCTTCCGCGTGCAACAGCAACTGCGTGAATATGCGTTTCCCCTGCTGCTGGCGGCGGCATTCATTGTCGTGGGCAGCCTCCCGTATATCTACGGCTACGCCACGGCCCCGCCCGATCAGCGGTTCATGGATGTGGTCGGGCGTGGCACGACGGGAGCGCAAGGCTATTTCATGTTCGCACGTCAGGTACAGGACGGCGGCCACCTCATGCAGAACCTGTACACACCGTCCCCCACGCCGCAAACCTACTTCAACCTCGAGTGGTGGCTGTTTGGCAAGTCGGCCGCCTGGACCGGGCTGTCGCTGCCCGCCATGTTTCATATCTGGCGCGTGGCCACGGTGGTGGGGTATATGTGCGCGGTGTATTTCCTGGTCTCTTTGTGCCTGGCTTCGGTGGGGGCCCGGCGCTATGTCCTGCTGCTGATCACGCTCGGCTCCGGACTCGGCTGGATAGTGTGGTGCGTGAACCGTGCGGGCGGACTCGGCCTCCCGATCCCGCTGGACCTTTTGGGCGTATGCACGCCCGGCTACCTTGTCAACAAGCCGCATTTTATTCGGGCCTGTATGTTTGCCGCGCTGACTTATGGCTTCATGCTGACCGGCGAGCGCACGGACCGGCGCCGCTGGTTCGTGTTGAGCGGCGTGTGTGCGCTCGCTCACGCGGTCATCCGTCCTTTCCCGATCCCCGAGACCTACCTCATCTATGCGGCCTTCCCCCTGTTGCTCAACCTGCGCGGCGGATACTGGTCATGGCGGCGGATCGGCAACTATGCCATCGCCGGCGCCATTGTCTTGCCAGCCGCAGTCTACTATGCGTACATGGCCCACGAAAACACGCTGGGCATGGAAGGCTGGCGGCAACCGAGCCGGTTCCTGCTCGAGATCGTGCTGTGGCTGGGCTGGCCCTTCGCGGTCACGTGCGCATATTTCGTGCTGCGCGGGTTCCGGCCAGCAGCAATACGGGCAGCCTCACCGCCGGCGATTTTTCTGGGATTGTGGCTGTTCACAGCATATCTGCTGGCAAACGCCTACCCCTATTACCCGGTCGGGCACGAGTCGGCGTTCTATGCATTCACCATCGTGCCGCCCCTCGCGGTGATTCTTGGGGCCTGGCCGGCCCTGCGCGATGCGGTGTCCCATTGGCGGCCCGCCCTTGCACAACGCCTGTTCACGCCCGGGCGAATCCGGCTTTTGGCGGCGGTGCTGCTTCTCGCAGCCATGCCGAGTACGGTGTATGTGTACGCCAACTTCTTCCGCGATCTCCACCGCGAACGGCCGGAGGTTTCCTGGCGTTATTATGTGCACGAGGACGTGATCGCGGCGATTCACGAGGTCGAGCAACATGCCGGCGCACGCGTTCAGGCTGGCCGGCCCCTCGTGCTCACCGGCCCCGGCATTGGCGCGGTCATCCCGCGCTTCGCCGATGTGCGCGTGGTCACGGGGCACGCCATGCTCACCCCCAATTTCGGCAAGAAAAACCAACTGGTGCACCGCTTCTTTCACGTCCCGGCCGACCACGGATGGAAGCGCTGGCTCGTGGGGCGGTATGGTGTGGACTACGTACTTGCCGGCGATGAGGAACGCCGTGCGGGCGGCCTGAATGCCGAGGCAATCCCCTGGCTCATGCCCATCTTCGATCGCCCACACGCCACACTCTACGCCGTGCGGTAAGGGGCGGCCACGTCAGTCATCGGGACCGAGGTAACCGAGGGCATCGAGCACGTCGGTGGCTTCCTCCGGCAGTTCTTCTGCATCGCCTGGCTCGCCAGGCGCGTCCTTTTGCCTGGCTTTGCGCGCTATCAACTGGCGGATGAACGCCTCGGTGAGCGGGTCTTCCGCGGCATATTCCGCATCGGGCTGGCGTTGGCTGCGGGCACGTTCTTCGGCAAGGAGCTTGCGCATCTTTTCGAGTATCTCCGGCCGGGCATCAACGAGGTTTTTCGTTTCATCCGGGTCGTTAACGAGGTCGTACAGCGCCTCGTGTTCCGGCGGCGACCAGTAGTCGTAGGGCGTCCACGCGCCGTCGCGCATGGTGTTGCGCAAAAGGCGCTGCACCAGGTAGAACCGATCGCACCAGACGGGTTCGAGGTGGCGCGGCGCGGCCAAGTATTTCATGCCGTCATGCACCACGCTGTGTACGAGCTGGCGCGTCTCAATGAGCAGGTGCGAGAAGACCGGCCGATCAGGCGCGGCCGCAGCCCACTCCCCTTCTTCTTTTGCGAACAGTGGCGCGCCGGTGAAGTCCGCCGGCTCCGCCGCCACCCCCGTGAGTGTGTGGAGCGTCGGAAGCACATCCACCAACGACACCACCTCATCGCGCCGTTCGGGTGTGAGCACCGCCGGGGCCCAGAAGATAAGCGGCACCCGCAGCACCTCGTCGTAGAGGGTCCAGGCGTGTTCAAAATAGCCGTGCTCGAGAAACTCCTCGCCATGGTCCGCCAGGAAAACGACGAGCGTATCGTCGAGTGTGCCGATTTCGCGCAGGCCCGCCATGAGCCGGCTTACCTCGTCGTCGATAAAGGCGATCTCCGCATCGTACCGCAGCACAATGTCATCGAACTGCGGATCGCCCGGGCCGAATCCCCGGTCCTGCAACGCCTCGTAGTGCCCCTGTACATCCTGGCTCAGGTTGAGCGGCTCGTCCGATGCCGGCCGTTCTTCGCCGGCAAGCCGCGCTACATACGCTTCGGGCGGGCTGTACGGCGTGTGCGGGTCCACGTAGTGGAGGTAAAGCAAATGCGGCGCCCCCCGGTTCCGGCGCACGAAGTCGAGGCCCCTATCGGTCATCTCGCGGGTGTGGGGCGGGCCGGAGAAATCCTTGACCAGGCACTCGGCCTCGTGAAAATCGTCGAGGAACCCCGGCAAGGTGAGGGCAGGCGTGTTTGTGAAGCAGGCGGTCTCGTAGCCGGCCTTGCTAAAGCGCGCGGGCATGGCCGGCCGATTCGGGTGCGGTTCGGGATACCAGCCGGTCCCGTCGGGGTTGGGGCCGGGCCCGATACCGGAGAAGAGCGCCGCCACGGCCTCGGCCGTGTAGCTGCTCTGGGTGCGCGCATTATCGAACACCACGCCCTCATTGGCCAGCGTATCGATAAAGGGCGACGTGTCGCGTTCATAACCGTTGTAGCCCAGGTGGTCCATGCGCAGCGCGTCCACCAGCACGATCACCACATTCTTCAACGTGCGGTCCGCGCGGGGCGGAGGGACCTGATCGGCACCGCCGCTGCAACTGGCGAATACGCTGGTAACCGCCACCAGCAGGACGGGCACGAGGTGTTTCATGGCGCAGGTTCTCCGGTTCTTGAAGACGATATGGATGGGCGAAAAGCACGGCACCGCCCTTCCGCCGCACGATTTCTTTCCTTCTAACTGCCGACGGGAACGCGCGGAAGACGGGGATGATTCGCATTTCCGCTGCGTGCCTTGCCCACGCCTGAGCCCAGTATAACGCATGTTTGGACGCGGGTTCATGCGGGCGTTTTTGGGGTGTCTTGTGCCTTGCAGTGTGCAGGGTCACGTGCCGGGTAACGGCCGGGTAAACGGCCCGAGCCATTTGCGAAATAGCCCTGTCTGTGATGGCATGGCGGCAGCTATCTATATATTAGTAAGAGGGGGCTATGAGTAAGTAATCTAAGGTACAGTCCACGCGCTCGCCAAGGCGTACTGTCACGGCCGTGCCTGCCTGAATGCGTAGGCAGATGCGTAAACACAACGCCGCACTTGACGGCTGGATCGCTTGGTTCTGTCCCCATTTTCCGGTCTTTCCGGAGCGCCGAAGGTGCGGTTCCATACCAGCCTGGGCCGCAGGCCCAGGTGGTGAATGGGTGTTTTTTACAGCGCTGAAAGCGCGCGCCATAAAAACCTATGGCTCGGGCTTTCAGCCCTGTGA
>CAZMVU010000240.1:0-6756 GCA_964569295.1 uncultured Nitrospirales bacterium | reverse complement strand
ACGCTCGCCCTCCCTTTTGTTTCGGCTCGCGGGGACGCTCGCCCTCCCTTTTGTTTTGGCTCGCGGGGAGGCGCGCCTTCCGGGAGCTCTGCGCGCTGGGTTGTAAGCGTCGCTCCGGACGTCGCCGCCTTATGGTAAACTGCCGAGAGCAGAACCGTGCCGGTAGAAGAACCGGAATCAAGGTCAAGGGTTGTCCCCGGGAGTGATAAAGATGGCGTTTTGGTTGCGCTATGCCGTGCTTGGCGGCGTGATATTGTTTACCTCTACCGCCGCTGCGGTGTCCCCGCCTGCCGTTTACATGCTCGAGCTCACCGAGCCGGCGGCGGTCAAAGCATTCACCGAAGCAGGGGCGGGAAAAGGGGCCGCTCACGCAGGGCGGCGGCAGCTGGCGGCCGTCGCGGCGCAGCAGGCGCGTGTACGCAATGCGCTGCGTGCAAAGGCGGATAGCGATACGGCGGTGCTCTACCAGGTGCAGCGGGCGTATAACGGCATCGCGTTGCAGGCGTCTGAGGAAGCCGCCGCGGGCCTGCATGATCTGGCCGAGGTGCGCACCGTCCACCGGCTGCGCCCTGTGCGGCTTCTCAATGCCACCAGCATGCCGTTTATTGGTGTGCCGGAAGTGTGGGCGGGGGCGGACCTCGGGGTGCAGGGAACGGACGTTTCCATTGGCATCGTGGACACGGGCATAGACTACCTGCATCCGGCTTTCGGCGGCGACCCGGATGACCATGCAGACAATGACACGGCGGTCGTGGACGATGGGCTCTTCCCCACGGCCAAAGTGGCAGGCGGGTATGACTTTGTGGGCGACAACTATGACCCGGAGGATTCCGCGCATAGCACCCCGATCCCCGACCCGGACCCGATGGACCAGCACGGCCATGGCACCCATGTGGCGGGGATAGCCGGGGGTTTCGGTGTGCGTGCGGACGGCACGCCGTACAACGGCCCCTATGTCCCGGAAGCCGACCTGGACAGCCTCCTCATTGGGCCGGGCGCCGCCCCGGCCGCCACGCTCTATGCGCTCAAAGTCTTCGGCACCGGGCGCGAGTCGTTCGTCGTTCTCCCCGCCATCGACTGGGCGTTGGACCCGAACGGTGACGGCGATTTTTCGGATAGGCTGGATGTCATCAATTTGTCGGTCGGCGACATCTTCGGCGACACCGGCGCCCCCGTGGCCCAGGCCGCGGCCAACGTGGCCGCTGCGGACGTCGTTGTCGTGGCCGCCGCTGGAAACGGGGGCGATGTCTATTTTGTGCATTCGGCCCCGGGTGTGGCGCCAGACGTCATTGCGGTGGCGGCCAGTGAAGACGACGACCCCGCGTTTTCCAGCACACTTTCGCCCGACCGCCTTTCGGGGTTCTCGTCACGCGGGCCCGCGCTCGATACGCCGGGGTTCATCCTGAAGCCGGACCTGTCCGCCCCCGGCCGCAACATCACATCCGCGCGCCTGTTCAACCCCGACCGGCCGGACAGCCGTGACCGCTTGCTGAGCGGCACCTCGATGGCCGCACCGCATGTGGCCGGCGTGGCCGCGTTGTTGCGGGAGCTGCATCCGGACTGGCCCGCAGCCGCAATCAAGGCCCTGCTCATGAACACGGCCCTGCACGATGTCTTGCATCAAACCGAAAGTTTGCGGCCGCGCATCGCGCCGGACCGCGCGGGCGCGGGCCGTGTGGATGCCGCGCGTGCCGCCGCCACGGATGTCATCGCGTATGATGCGGCGCATCCTGGGCGGGTCAGTATCACGTTTGCGACCCGCGAGGTCATGGAAAGCATGACCGAGCAGCGCACGCTGCGGATCGAGAACCGCGGGGCCGAGAGCGTCGCCTTCGACCTCGGCATTGACCTTGTACTCGACGCGCCGGGCCTGGAGGCGCATTTGGAGCCGGACGCCACGGCTCGGATACAACCGGGCGGTACCGTTGATATCGGCTTGGCGATTCAGGCGAATCCCGCGCGTATGCGGCGCCCGCGCGACCCCGCGCGGCGCGGTGGCGTCAACGAATTCTCGAACCATTGGCTTTCCCCGTTCTCGGGTTACATTACCTGTACCCCGGCCGGCGCGCAACAGCCTGCGTTGCGCGTGCCTTTCTACGCTGTGATGCGCCCCGTGGCCGATATGCGCGGCGATCCGGAGATCGACGTGCGCACTAGCAGCGAGGCCTCGCTCACCTTTAGCGGCACCTCGGTGTATACCGGCGATACTCCGGATGATATCCGCGCGCTGGTCACACCGTTCGCGTTGCTCGAATTCGATGAAAACGAACCGGGCAGCAGCGGTCCACGGAATCTCGCGGACCTCAAGTATGTCGGCGTTTCCAGTGACATTCAGGCAGCCGAGGCTTTCGATGAAGCGCGGCTTTATTTCGGTATTGCCACGTGGGGCGATTGGGAATCCCTGAACCAGGTCCGTTTTGTGATCCGTATCGATATCGACAAGGACGGCGCCTTCGATTATGCGGCCTACACCACATCCGATGTGATCGAGCCGGTGAGCGATTTCGTATCGGACAGCTTTGTGGTGCGTTTGTCGGACTTTGGCGACAACCACCCCGTGCAGGGGCCCGTTAACTATTTCAATCCGGCGCTTATCGATTCGAACCTCTTCGGGAACAACGTCCTCGTCATGCCGGTCAAGGTGGCGGACCTTGGCCTTACCCGCACCAGGTCCGATTTCGCATTTCGTGTCGAGACCCTTATGCCCGACGAAAGCGACACGCTTGTCGTGATCGATGAATCAGCGGTCATGAGGTACAACGCCATGGCGCCGGGCCTCGCATTCCCGATGGAAGATCCCGGATTGCCCCACGTATTCGCCACGGAAGACACGGCACTCGCCATCGACTACAACCCCACCGCTTTTGCTGCCGGAACCAAAGGCCTGCTCCTCCTGCATCACCATAATGCCCGCGGCAACCGCGCCGAATGGCTCGGGGTCATCACCGATGATCACACGGATACCGACGGGGACGGCATACCCGATGCCGTGGAGGGCGGCGCGGACGCGGACAACGACGGGCGTCCCAACCTTGCCGACCCGGACAGCGATGGCGACGGCATATCCGATATTATTGAAGGAACCGAAGATGTCGATGGGGATGGCGTGCCCAATTTTCTCGACCTGGACTCGGACGGCGACACGCTGCCGGACGCGCGCGAGTGGATAGCCCCGCGCACGGATCCCTACAACCCGGACACGGACCAGGACGGCATCCGCGATGATATCGACGGGCTGCAAGATACGGATGGCGACGGCACCATCAATGCCCTCGATCGCGACTCGGACGATGACGGCATACCGGATGCGGTGGAAGGCACGGATGATATCGATAATGACGGCGTGCCCAATTTCCTCGACCTGGACTCGGACGGCGACGGCATACGGGATGCGGTGGAAGGCACGGACGATATCGATAATGACGGCGTGCCCAATTTCCTCGACCTGGACTCGGATGACGACGGCCTTTCCGATGAAGCCGAGGTATCGCTTTACGAGACCGAGCCGTACAATGCGGATACCGATGGCGATGGCCGCCCTGACGGCCGGGAAGTCGCGCAAGGAACGGACCCGAACGAGATGGACCCGCCTGTGCCGCCTGATGACGTCGCGGCGAGCGCGGGCACTTTCGCGCGATTCGTGCGCATCTCCTGGAGCGCTGTGCCCGGGGCCGCCGAATACCAGGTCTACCGCGCCCCCCGGAACAACCTGGACGAGGCGTTCGCCGTCAGCAACTGGACCAACGCCACCTCCTTCGACGATGCCGTTGCCGCACCCGCCCGGCGCAACCGGGCCCTGTGCGGCGAAGCCATGCCGGAAGTGACGGCATACACCTACTGGGTGCGCGCGCGCAACGACGCTGGCGAGAGCCTCCAGAGCAATGCGGACACCGGCTGGCGCGGTCTGCCCGGGGCCTTGTCCGCCAGCACCATGGTAGTGGCCGCCGTGGCGGCGTGCCTTGTCTTGAGCCGCCGCCGCCGTTGACTGCTCAGCCGCCGCCTCCTACAATGCCGTGCCATGCCCGATGTTGCCCATCCCGCCCATGCCTACGCCGAGGTCGTGCTGCCGATTCCGGTGGACCGGCCGTTCACCTATGCGGTGCCGGAGACCCTGCAGGAGCGTGCGGCGGTGGGTATGCGCGCGGTGGTCTCGATGCGCAACCGCATCGAGACGGGATACATCGTCGGGCTGCCGGATACCACGGACGTCGAGGTGGTGAAGCCGCTGCTCGATCTGCCGGATGACCTGCCTGCGTTCACCCCGCCCATGCTCGATCTCTGCCGCTGGATGGCGGATTACTACTGCTGCTCGTGGGGGGAGGCCTTGCAATGCGCCGTGCCTGCGGGCGTGAAAATCGGCGCGAGGATGCGCTACCGCCTGTTGCCGGAGCAGTTGGCTGCCGGCCGCTACACCGATCGCCAGCGCCAGGTAATCGCGGCACTGTACGAACGGGGGCCGCTCACCGACGGCCAGCTCGCCGCCGAGGTCGGGCGCAATGGGCTCTCGAACACCTTGCAGGCGCTCTTGAAGCGCGGGATCATCACGGCGGAATCGGTGTTGCGCCAGGGCGTGAACATCCGGACCGAGACCTACGTGCGGCTGATCGAGGAGAACGCCCTCGATGCCGAAGCACAGGCGGTCCTGGCGCGGCGCGCACCGAAGCAGGCGGCGGTCTACTTCGACCTGCTCCACCATGATTCGGAGTGTGCGGCCACGGCGCTGTACGAAAAGCATCGCGTGAATGCCACGGTGCTGCGGGCTCTCGAGGAGAAGGGGCTGATAGCCCGCGAGGAGCGGGAGTATTACCGCCGCCCCGGCAGCGCGCCCGATACCGGCGCCGGCACGAAGCACACCCTCAACGACGAGCAGCAGGCCGCCTACACGGCCATCGTTTCGGCCATGACCAAGCGGCAGTTCCAGGCCTTCCTCATGAAGGGTATCACCGGTTCCGGCAAGACCGAGGTGTACCTGCAAGCCATCGAGGCGGTGCTCGCGCTTGGACGTCAAGCCATCATGCTGATTCCGGAAATATCGCTCACACCGCAGACCGTCGGCCGGTTGCAAGGGCGCTTCGGCGAGGCCGTCGCGGTGCTGCACTCGGGGCTCTCGGGCGGTGAGCGCTACGACGAGTGGCGGCGTGCGCAGCGGGGCGAGGTGCGCATTGTGGTCGGCGCGCGCTCCGCCATTTTCGCGCCCTTGCCCGATGTGGGGCTCATCATCGTGGACGAGGAGCACGACACCTCGTACAAGCAGGCCGATACCCCGCGCTACCACGCGCGCGACGTGGCCATCATGCGCGCGAAAAAGAGCGGCGCCGTGTGTGTGCTTGGCTCGGCGACGCCCTCCATCGAAAGTTATTACAACACCCAGCGTGGCAAGTCGGTGCTGCTCACCCTCGAGAAACGCGCCACCAACGCCTCCCTGCCGAAAGTGCAGCTCGTGGATATGCGGATCGAGGCCAAGGAGCACGGGGGCCAGGTGATCCTTTCACGCACGCTCGAGGACGCGGTGCGCGCGCGTGTGGCGCAGGAGGAGCAGGTGATCCTGCTGTTGAACCGCCGGGGATTCGCCCCTGTCGTGCTGTGTCCCATGTGCGGGCATGTACCCGAGTGTACGGACTGCAAGGTGAGCCTCACCTACCACCAGCACACGGGCGACCTGCGCTGCCACTACTGCCACTACACACGCCCGAAGCCGGCCGTGTGCGACAAGTGCCACTTCAACCCGCTGATCTACCTGGGCACCGGCACGCAGAAGGCGGAGGAGTACCTCGTGCGCACCTTCGCCGAGGCGCGCGTGCAGCGCATGGATGCCGACACCACCGCGGGCAAGGGCGGGCATGCGAAGATACTCGGCCGGTTTGCTGCGGGCGAGACGGACATCCTCATCGGTACACAAATGCTCGCCAAGGGCCACGACTATCCGGGCGTGACGCTGGTGGGGGTTATCAATGCGGACACCGGCCTGTCCGTGCCCGATTTCCGCGCCGCGGAGAACACGTTCCAGCTGCTCACCCAGGTGGCGGGGCGCGCGGGACGGGGGGCTCGGCCGGGCAAGGTGATCTTGCAGACCTATCGGCCCAGGCATTACGCCGTACAGGCGGCCATGCACCACGACTACCACGCCTTCTACAGCCGCGAGATCGAACACCGCGCCGATGCGGGCTATCCGCCCTTGCGCCGCATGGCGAGCCTGCTCATCGAGAGCGAGGACCCGCAGTTCGCCGAGCGCTGCGCCATGGTGCTTGGGCGCCTCGTGCGCAAGCAGGCCGAGGCACTGGGCTATGGCGGCGTCGAGTATCTCGGGCCTTCACCCTCGACATTGCCGCGAATCAAGAAGAAATACCGCTGGAACATGGGCATGCTCTCGCGCAGTACGAAACGGTTGAACGACATCGCCCGGGCGGCGCGCATCGCCTTCGAAGAAGAAATGGGCACGAGCCGTGTGCAATTGAAAATCGACCTGGATCCCTACGGGTTGTAGGCGTGTAAACGAGCACGAGCATCCGCGTGCAGGCGGCAGGACAGCCCACGCGTTCGCAAGGTCCTACCGCCACGGCCATGCGTTACCTGAAAACATAGGAAAACATAGGGGATGCGATTTTTTCTTCTTTCGTGGTCTTCCACCTTCCCTGACAATCGCGTGCGTGCGCCGATTCCCCCGTTGCACCACGTGGTGTGCAGCCCCCGGCACGGCTATGCGCGCGACTCTTGGCATGCACCCATACTACCCGCAAAGGAACGGAATGTCAATAT
>CAZMVU010000239.1:0-6891 GCA_964569295.1 uncultured Nitrospirales bacterium | reverse complement strand
ACGCTCGCCCTCCCTGGGATGCTCTATTCGCGGCTACGCTCGCCCTCCCCGGGGGCGGTTGGCCTGCGTGTAATCAGAATCCGCCCTTTGTCTGGGGCCAATGGTTCGTAGCATACCCGCCTGTGCTGCATGCCTCGGTCACCTAGTATGCAACCGCGCCTTCGGCGCTCCGTAAAACCAGATGCCCGCTCTCGTGCGGTTCACGCCGTTCTTGGCGCGTGGGGCTTAAGCGTGCATCAGGGCAGAAATGCGGCGCCGGCGGCGGGCGCGGACACGAGGATGGGAGGGGCAGCGCCCGGTTCGAGGTGGCCGGCGTAGTAGTGCTTCGTGACGTGGTCCATGAAGCGGGGCATGGCATCCGCTGGCACCAGGTTCACCGTTGCTCCGCCAAAGCCGGCGCCCGTGAGCCGTGCCCCGATCGCCCCGCCTTCCCGGGCGGTGGCGACCAGGCTATCCAACTCGGGGCAACTGATGTCGTAATCGTGCGCGCAGCTTTCGTGCGAGGCGTTCATGAGCTCGCCGAAGGTAGCGGGCGCCTGGGCCACCAGGGCATCCCGTGCCGCTTCGACCCGCTCATACTCGGTGAGCAGATGGCGCATGCGCGCGCGGAGCGCATAGCCGCCGTCCGGTGTTTCGATGCCGTCCAGCCACTGTGCCTGGACCGCTTCCGGAGGCATATCAAGGCGTTGCGCCACATCGGCCAGGGTGAGGCGTTCGTGTGGGATGGCGCGTCCGCATACGTCCCCGGCTTCCCGGTGGGTCAGGCACAGGAGTCCGTAGGTCAGGTCGCCCAGGCACGCAAGCCGGATTTCCTCGTCGAACTCGCGCTGCAATTGCTTTTCGACCAACGCCGTTATCAGCCCGGCCAATTGGGGGCCCGCGTTGTACCGCGCCCGCGCCGCCCCTGTCTTTTCCGCCTTGACCAGTGAGTCGCACACCACCACGGCATGATCCTTGAACACCGGCACCTGTTCGAGGCGTAACGGGCGAAAGTCTATTTTGCACGCATGGCCCGCTACCGCACCGAGGATTACCGCCTGGTCCATGCCGCCGCCTTGTGTGCCGGCGTAGTGCTCCGCCTGCGCCAGGGTATCGGCCAGTTCGAGCCGCGTGATGTCCGCATCCAGCGTGCGGTCCATGATTGCGAGATACGCGAGCGCCGCCCCCACGACCAGCGCAGAGGATGAGGCGAGCCCTGCGGCCATGGGCAGGTCACCCGCCACCAGCATATCCATGCCTTGGTTCGCATCGAACCCGAACGTCCGGTTCAGGCCCTGGATGGCGGCTTTCACATAGTTTTCCCAGGCGCCAGGCGGCGATGGCGCGATATCCGCGCCGTTTTGGAATGTGACGGCCTCGAATGCCGGCGCCTCATTCTGAAGGCGCACCACACCGTCTGACCGTCCGGTGAAGACAATTGTCACGCCCCGGTCCATCGCCATGGGCAAGACGGGCAGCCCGTTGTAATCCGTGTGTTCGCCAATCAGGTTCACGCGTCCCGGCGCCCGGCACACGAACGGCTGGCCGGACTCGGGATAAACACGCGTAAATGCATCGCGCAATGCAGCAATATCCATAAAAAGTGCCTGGGTATGTCCTGTTCTGCCAGGAATACCGGTTTGCCCTTCAGTCGAAGTCGAATCGTCAAACCGGATTTCTCGTAGCCTGGGGCACGCTGCGAGACCGCAGGCGCCATGCGTCGATTTGAAAAGGGACGCTAATTGTAGCCATTGTGCGCGCCTCTGTAAAGGATGCGCAGAGGCTGCCATCCGCGTGGGATAAGGTGCCTCAGCGGGCCGGTACTGTGACGGCGGATTGTGCGCGGGCTTCGGTTGCTACAACAAATCCGCCAGGGCTGTTTCGATATCCGGATGCCTGAACTGGTATCCGGTTTCTTCGAGCCGGCGGGGCACTGCCCGGGTACTGGCGAGCATCAGATTTTCACCCATTTCTCCGAACAAAACCTTCACGGCGAATGCCGGCATTGGAAAGAGCGTTGGCCGGTGCAACGCGGCGCCCAGCGCCTTCGTGAATTCCCGGTTCGTTACCGGCTGGGGAGTCATGCCATTGACCGGCCCTGACAGCCTGTCCATCTCGAGGCAATGCACGAATGCGCCCACCACATCATCGCGTGTGATCCAGCTCATGTATTGCGTGCCTGGGCCGATTACGCCGCCCAACCCCAACTTGAACGGTCTCAGCATCATGCCGAGCAGGCCGCCTGCCGGGTCCAGCACCGCCCCGATACGCACATTGGCCACCCGAATCCCCGCTTCCGCTGCCGGCGCTGTCGCGTTCTCCCATTGCTGGCAGATATCGGCGAGGAAGCCGTGCCCCGGCGCGGCGGTCTCATCCAGCACGGCATCGCCCTGGTCGCCGTAATAGCCGATGGCCGAAGCCGATACCAAGACACGGGGCGGCTGCGCGAGTTGCGCGAGTGCGCGGCACAACAAATCAGTGGTGTTTATGCGGCTGTCGAGCAGGCGCTGCTTCTTCTCCGTGGTCCACCGGCCCGAGGCGATATTCTCGCCCGATAGATGCACAACCCCCTCGATACCCTCGAGCCCCGCGGGGTTGATCGCGCCACCGGCCGGTTCCCACAGCACCTCCGGCTCCTCACCCGCACCCCGGCGGCGTACCAGCCGCACTGGATCATGGCCCAATTCCTTCAGTCGTGCTACGAGTGCCGAACCAATGAATCCTGTCGAACCCGATACCAATACCTTCATAAGTGTTGCCTTTCCATCGTGCCGAGCCGTGGCGCCTCCGTGCGCCGGGAGGGGATGGGGTGCGGCTTCGGTCTACTCCTCGCTGAAGACCTGCGCGGCGAAACGATACAAGATCACGCCGGGCTGTTCCCAGGCCCCATTGGGCGCTCCGGCTTTCCGGCAGAGGCCTTCGAGATACTGGTTCAGATTCCACCCCTGCTCGACCGGCACCTGTGGTAACAGCAATCCCCCGCCACGTGGCCCGGCGTTCTCGATATACAATCCGTCGCGCCCAATGACGATCTCGTTGACATCGTTCACCTCGATGAACGGCGAGTCCGGCTTCTCTCCCGGACACAACGCCGACACCTCGATGCGGATAGCGTCCAGCTCTTCTGCAGTGACCGGCGGAAACCGTGGATCCCGTGCTCCTGCATTGATGGCGTTGTCGCGCACCGTCTCCGCTAATGGCGCGTGGGCGCGGGTATAGCCGATGCAACCGCGCAGGGACGCGCCGCGCCGCAAGGTGACAAACGCCCCGTGCCGTTCCTGCAAGGCGGGCGTCAGCGGATAGGTGTCCACGGATATCCGTTCCTGCGCAAGCACATACCGGCACAGGCTTTCCCGCGCTATGCGCAAGAGCAGTTGTTCTTCGTCCACGGACAAGAACGGCTCTCCAGGTCGTGTACTCATGGCTCCTCTCCCGTCTGCGCGCCATCGTCCGGGGAAGCGCCTGCACTATAAAAGTTGATGGCCGCATAGCTTACCGAGCGTTCTTCGGATTTCAGCAGGCGCCCGGACAGTACATACTTGTGTATGACCCCCTCGGCGGCGTCCGGTAGCAACCGCATCAGAATCTCGATCGGGACTTGCCCCGCGATCGGGTTGCGGGTAATTTGCAGGTACTGGCGAAACGCACTCACATTGTTGTCCAGGATGTAGTCGAAGGCCAGCCGGTCCAGGTTTTCGATCTGCGCATATACCTGCTCATCGAACGGCACATACTGGAAAATCTCACCATACTGGGTGAAGTTCGAACTCACCACGACCAGCGTCCGGTCGTCCGTGATTCGTTCGAGGCTTTCTACCACCGACTTGACCGTATTCGGGTCGGCCTGCCGGTTTGGCCGGGCGAGTTGTCCCACCACCATGGGCACGAGCTTGAACGTGTTTCCCAGGCGTGCCTGCAAGAACGGGAGCAATACCTCGATTGCGAATTCGCGCTCGTGAATGCCTTTGCGGAGGCCCCGCTCGTCCGAACGCACGGACCGAAGGCTGATATGGGGGGAGAAGGTGAGCTGGCGAATGGCTTCTTGATCCAGCCTGACCGCGCCCAGCGGCGTCAAATACGCGCCAACCGCCGGGATTGAACACCCGAAAAACTCCGCCATATTCGACGGCGCCAGCACCACTACCCGGTCAAACATATCCGGTTCGAGTTCATTGAAAGCGTGCGCCATGACTTCGCCGGCAAAACCAATGGCGGCATGCGGTGCGATGCACGCCAACAGGCGCCCCGCCTGGGGCTCGGTGTGTGCCGCATCGAAATAGCCGCCGATCGCGGTGCGCAGCTTCTCCGGTTCGGCGGGGTAGTAGGTTCCCGCTACCGCTGGCGCTCGCAGCCGGACCACGGGCTTTGCACCGGCCAGGGTCAGCGCGATCGCCGCACACATACCCAACAACAAGCCATAGCGCGTGATGCGCAAAGGGACGTTCTGATAAATACCACTCATAGCGTCCAGCATAGCACAACTGCCCAGCCGCGCTGGAACCGCACATTTTACCTCTTCCCCTGTCTGTAAGCTGCTTGCCCGGCATATACGGATCGGCAAGAGCGAATTTGCCGAACCCCGTGATCTGGCGTTATACTCATGCCTCTTGTGTTGAAAAGACCGTCTTGCAAAGCATTACCCGCGCGCTGCCGGGTTCGGGTGGCGCAACAAACAGGAGCGAAGGGACTTCAGTATGGCCATGGATCCCGGAAAGGTACGTAACATTGGCATTGCAGGTCACGGCGGTGTGGGCAAAACCTCCATCGTCGAGCAAATCCTGCACAATGTGGGGGTTACCAACCGCCGCGGCAAAGTTGAAGATGGGAACAGCGTGAGTGATTACCTGGACGAGGAAGTGCAACACAAGCACTCGATCCAGTTGTGCCCCGCGCACATCGATCACGAGGGGCACCGCCTCCATTTTGTCGACATCCCCGGTTATTCCGACTTTATCGGCGAACTTGCCGCCGCCGCTCCGATGCTCGATGCGATGCTTATCGTCGTGGACGCCAGCATAGGGCCGCAGATCGGCACGGACAACGCCTACAAGTACGCCGAAAAATACAACATCCCCCGCGCCTTCTTCATCAACAAACTCGAGCGGGAAAACACCGATTTCGATGAGATGCTCAGCGTGCTCCGCGATACCTATGGCAACCAGCTCGCCCCGATCGTGGTGCCGGTCGGTAAAGCACACGAACTCAACAGCGCCGTCAATATTCTCGGGGCGCAGGACCTCGACGACGCACAGAGCGACATGAAGCTCGCCCTCACCGAAGCCGTCGCCGAATCCGACGACACACTCATCGAGAAATATCTCGACGCCGGTGAACTTACCCAGGAAGAGCTCGAAAGCGGCCTGCGGAAAGGTGTCACCGCCTGCACCGTGATGCCTGTTATCGGCGGCTCCGCCGAACAGAACATCGGCATAGACGACATTGCGTCCCTCGCACGCGCGATTTTCCCGGCGCCCGTGGCGCGCACATGGCAGGCCAAGGACAACCAGGGCAACGATGTCGAGGTCACGTCCGACCCCAACGCCCCCTTCCTCGGGCAGGTGTTCCGGTCCGTGGTTGACCCGTTTGTCGGCCACTTGACGATCTTCCGCGTCATCAGCGGCACCCTCAAGAGCGACGGCGACTTCTACAACGTCACCCAGCAGACCAAGGAACGGACCGGCAAGCTCTACCTCATCAACGGCAAAGAGCACACGCAGGTCAGCGAGGTGGTTCCCGGCGAGGTGGCCGCCATGACCAAGCTCAAGAACACGCACTTCGGCGACACGATCGCTGCCAGCGGCAACGAACTGAACATGCCGGCCATCGAATTGCCCAATGGGCTTGTCAAGCTTGCCATCGAACCCGTATCGCGTGCCGACGAGGACAAGATCGGCGAAGCGCTCAACCGGCTTTCCGAGGAAGACCCGACCTTCAGCCACTACCGGGACCCTGCCACTGCCGAGCATGTGATCATCGGGATGGGCGACTTGCAACTCGATATCCTTATGGAGCGGCTGAAGAACAAGTACAACGTCGAGGCGGAGACCCGCCTGCCGCGTGTCGCCTATCGCGAGACGGTGAAAGGCCAGGCCGAGGTGCAAGGCAAGCACAAGAAGCAGAGCGGCGGCCACGGCCAATACGGCGATGTGCACCTGCGCATCATGCCCAATGAGCGGGGCGCCGGTTACGAATTTGTCGACAAGATTGTCGGCGGCGTCGTCCCCAGGCAATACATTCCCGCCGTCGACAAAGGGTGCCAGGAAGCCATGGAAAAAGGCGTCATCTCGGGACACCCCGTGGTCGATGTCCGGGTCGAACTCTTTTTCGGTTCCTACCACACCGTCGACTCTTCCGAGATGGCCTTCAAGATCGCCGCCAGTATCGCTATTCAGAAAGGTGTCAAGGAGGCCAAGCCCATTATTCTCGAGCCGATTATGGAACTTATCGTCGATGTGCCCGATGACTGCATGGGCGATATTAACGGCGATCTCAATTCCCGCCGTGGCCGCATCATGGGCATGGAGCCCGGCGGCCCCGGCCGGCAGCGGATCAAGGCGACCGTACCCGAATCGGAAATCCTGCGTTACTCGGCCGACTTGCGCAGCATCACCGCTGGCCGCGGCACCCATGAGGTAAGCTTTCACACCTACGAAGAAGTGCCAGAGCATGTTGCCAAGGAAATCGTGGCCGAATACGAGAAGCGGCGCGAAGAAGAGAGCAGCTAACCGGCGCTGTATGGCACGGAAAAACGGGGCAGGCTATTGGCCTGCCCCGTTTGTAATTCTTTAGCCGTTTGGTGCAAGCGGACGGACTTGTTTCGCCAATCGTCCCCGTGACAGCGAATAGCAACGTGCGGCCGCGCGTCCCCGCGAGCCGCATAGAAACCGTGGCGCACAAAAGGGAGGGCGCGCG
>CAZMVU010000238.1:0-6916 GCA_964569295.1 uncultured Nitrospirales bacterium | reverse complement strand
CTTCCCTGGTACTTTCAGGCCGCTACGTTTGCCGGGGGCGCGGCCGGTTCCCTCACACCACGGTGGGCATCACCCGGAAGAGTTCTTCCACTGTGGTAATCCCCTTGCGCGCTTTCGAGAAGGCGTCGTCGAGAAGGGTCTCCATCCCCTGGGCGACAGCCGCCTCGTGCAAACGCGATGTGGTGGGCCGTTGCAGCACCAGCTCGGCGAGGGCGGTATCCATAGCGAGCAATTCGCCCACCGCCGCCCGGCTGCGGTAACCGATGCCCTCGCACGCCTCACAACCACTCCCCCGGTAAAACTGTTGGCCCTCGGGCACCTGGTTGAACCGCTCGAGGAGGATGGGGGGTGGTTCGTAGGGCTCGGTGCACTCGGGGCAATTCAGGCGCACAAGCCGTTGCGCGAGCACCGCGGTAATCGATGAGGCGACGAGGAACGGCTCGATCCCCATATCGAGGAGGCGCGTGAACACACCGGCGGCCGTCCCCGAATGGATGGTAGAGATGACGTAGTGCCCGGTGAGCCCGGCCTGCACGGCCATCTTCGCGGTTTCGAGATCGCGGATTTCGCCGACCATGATCACTTCGGGGTCCTGGCGCAGAATCGAGCGCAGCGCATTGGCGAAGGTGAAGTCCACATGGGTGTTCACCTGGATCTGCGAGATTTTGTCCATCACATACTCGACCGGATCCTCGATGGTGACGATATTCGTCGCGTTCTGTTTGAGCTGCATCATCTCGCGCAGGAGGGCGTAGATCGTGGTGGTCTTGCCCGAGGAGCTGGGCCCGGTGAGCAGGAGCGCCCCCTGCGACCGGCTGATGCTCTCGCGCAGCCCGGCGACCACATGAGGCTGGAAACCGAGCACATCGAGGGCGTAGAGTCCCTCGAGGTCGCCCAGCAGGCGGATGACCGTGTTCTCACCTTTCACCGTGGGCACCGTCGACACGCGCAACGGGCGCCCGCAGGTCGTCTTCTCGGCGTCGATGCGTCCATCCTGCGGCACCTCCTTGCGGTAGACCACCATGTCCGCCATCACTTTGATGCGCGCAATGATCTTTGGGTGAAAGTTCCGGGGGATGAGCGCCACCTCCTGCAAGATGCCGTCTATCCGGTACCGCAAGGAAACATACTCCGCCCAGGGTTCGAGGTGAATATCGCTCGCGCCGTGATAGGCCGCCTGGCTTATCATGAGGTCGACCGCGTCGGCCATACCGCTTTCTTCGGTGCGCTCGAGGGCGGTCATCAAGCAGTGCTTGACCTCGGCCAGGTGGATGGGCCGTATCAGGGCTTCCTGTTCCGCGCCAGATTGTGTCATGGAGTGCTCCCGTAGTCGTTGCCGGTTTGTGCGTGCCGCCGTCCGGCGCTGCTCATGGTGCTATATCGTGCATAGTATGTCAACGGCCGGGCACACGAATGGCGGCGCCCCGAGCGCATGGCAGAGCAGCGTTTGACGGTCCACGAATTTGCTACTATACTTGGTGCATGTCCTGGGCCTTCGGTAGGTGTGGTTCGGGGAGATGGATAGCGGCTTCTATGGATTATTATTATCCGAGATTCTGGGAGTTTGTGGACTTGGTTGCCGTGGCGGCAACCCTGTGTCTCGTGAACTACCTTATCCGGGAGCGGTGGAAGCGGCGCCAGAACGCTGTACCCACCCTTTTCGCGGCCGGCCTGTGGCTGTTTGCCTGTGCCGTGTGCCTCTCCACCGCCCTCGCCTTCTACGATACCACCCCCGATGCCCGGAAATTCCCCATCCTTATGTGGAGCCTGCTCATCCTGGCGGTGCCGGTCGCCTATTATGGCTACGGCGTGGTCGATTCCTTCGCTGTGCGCAGCATCGACAAGATCAGCCCCTTCAACGCGCGGATCGAAGAGCCCAGCGAGTTCGCAGCGGCCCGGCGCATGGCCCTGCGCGGGGACATCAACGGGGCGGTCGCGCGCTACCGCCAATACCACGACAACCAGGCTATCGCCCTGTTCGAGGCGGCGCGCTTGCTGAAATCGGTCGATCGCTATGCCGAGGCTGTGGTGCTCCTCGAGGAAGCCAAACAGCGTTTTTCTCACGACCACGACGTGTGGGCCGAAGCTACCTACCAGCTCGCCAAGATACACGAGAGCAACCTGCATGAGCGCGATGCGGCCGCCGATCTGCTGCGGGAAGTGGCGACCCACGCCGCCGACACGCGTTACGGCCAGCTCGCCGCCGCGGATATTGCCCGGCTCTCGGCCCTCGAGGGCAGCGCCCCTGTGCCGGCGTCGAATGGGGGCCAACCGCTGCCGCCCGATCCTTTCTTTGTGCGGGAAGATGCGCGCACCCGTTTCGAC
Source organism: uncultured Nitrospirales bacterium (assembly GCA_964569295.1). Taxonomy (GTDB): domain Bacteria; phylum Hydrogenedentota; class Hydrogenedentia; order Hydrogenedentales; family JAGMZX01; genus CAZMVU01. The sequence continues at coordinate 4,591 of CAZMVU010000238.1, read as the reverse complement.
CGGGAACAGAAACGCGCCGCCCGGAAAGCAGACCAGCCCGTGCCCGCGTCAGACCCCTTCTACAAAAGCGCCGGCCCGGGCAACCAAACGGACACGCCGCAGAATTCGCCCGAGCAAGGCGGCTCTGGGGCGCACGAAGCCTGACTGGCACCGCCTATGTCCCTTACCGACGCAGCCGCCACGCTGGCCCGCCTCGCCGACACACGTGTGTTTTCCGACCCCGTGACGCACGTATACAATCCGGCGCAATACGCCGCCGAAAGCCTGCGCGCATATATCGCGCGCTATGCCCGCACCTCGTGTCGCACCTTGCTGCTGGGCATGAATCCCGGCCCCTTCGGCATGGTGCAGACCGGCGTGCCTTTCGGCGATGTGCAGTTCGTGCGCGAATGGCTCGCAATTGATGCGCCGGTCGGCAAACCGCGCCACGAACACCCCAAGCGGCCCGTGCGCGGTTTCGAATGCGCGCGCCGGGAGGTGAGCGGGCAGCGCCTCTGGGGCTGGGCGCGCGCGATGTTCGACACACCGGACCGCTTCTTCGATCGCTTCTTCGTCTGGAACTATTGCCCGCTGTGCTTTCTCGAGTGTTCCGGCCGCAACCGCACGCCGGACAAACTGCCCAAAGCCGAACGGGAACCGCTGTTCGATTTGTGTGACGACGCCCTGCGCTCGGTGGTGAACACCCTCACGCCCACCGCAATCGTGGGCATCGGCAAGTTCGCCGAACAACGCATTGCCGCCACCTTTCCGGGCGCCCCCTACACCACCGGCAGCATCCCCCATCCCAGTCCTGCCAATCCCCAGGCCAACCGCGGGTGGGCCGGCGCGGTCAATGCGCGGCTCACAGAACTCGGCCTACTGCCGTAGGAGCAACCATGCAAGAACCCCCTGTTTCCGAGAGCTACCTGATCCGCCGCAAGGTGCTCAAGTTCGTAGGCGGCGCCTTCCATGTCTACGATGCCCAGGGCAACCTGATCGCCTACAGCCGCCAGAAAGCGTTTAAGCTGAAAGAGGACATCCGCCTGTTTACCGATGAGAGTATGGAAACGGAGCTGCTGCGGATCAATGCGCGCGCCGTTATCGACTTCTCCGCTGCCTACGACGTGTACGACAGCACGACAGGCGAGTGCATCGGCGGGCTGCGGCGGCACGGCTTCAAGTCGCTTCTGCGCGATGCGTGGGCCCTCTTCGATGCGGAGGAAAACCAGCTGGGGACTATCGCGGAAGACAACATGACCCTGGCACTCGTGCGCCGGTTTATCACGAATGTCGTCCCCCAGCGCTTCACCGCCAAGATAGGCGACACGCCCGTGTGTGACTTCACCCAGAACTTCAACCCGTTCGTGCGCAAGCTGCAGGTGACCTACCGGCCGGAGAGCGCCGGCATATTCGACCGCCGCCTGGGCATGGCCGCCGGTGTATTGCTTGTCGCCATCGAAGGCGCCCAGCAGTAGGATCGGGGATTGGGGAATAAGCGCAGGCGGGTGTGAAGCGACCCCCGCCGGTCATACGCCCCTGTCTTCTCGATAACCGGCGTGTTACGGATCATCGCAGGGCTTATGCTTCCGGAAACACCATGGCCATGGCGAAGGCCATGTCGAACTCGGGGTGGCGCGACAGCTCGACATGGGTACAGGTGCGCGCAATGGCTTCCGCGCGCGCCCGGGCATCGCGGCATAACAATGCCCAGCGTGCCCCGCTCAACGAGGCGTTGCCCACATAGCGGATGCGCTCGCGCGGGACGCCCGGGGGCAGCAAACCGATCCGTTGCGCGTTGCGCCGCCGGATGAAGCTGCCGAAGCCGCCCGCAATCCGCACTTCGGCAATGTCCGTGGCCTGGACGCCGGCAATCTCGAGCAACACATTGATCCCCCCGCGAATGGCGCCGGTGGCCAGTTGCAGCTCGCGCACATCACGCTGGGTGAGGACCACAGCACCGGCGCCCGGCGCAGCCGCCAGGAGAAAGGCCGTATCGCCCGTATCGGCCGCGGCGCTGACCCGGTCACGTAGCGCGGGCGGCAGATGTTCCGGCAGTTCACCGGGCGGCAGGAGGCGGCCGTTCTGCGTAATGATTCCATGCCGGAGCAATTCCGCCGCACAGTCGATGAGCCCGCTGCCGCACAGCCCGAGCGCATCGCCGCCGCCAATGACATCGCACACGACATCGTCTTCAATAACCACTTTCTCGATGGCGCCGCGGGTTGCGCGCATACCACTTGCGATCCGCGCCCCTTCGAAAGCCGGGCCCGCGGCAGTCGATGCCGCCCAAAGCTTCCCCTCGTGCGCAAGCACGAGTTCGCCGTTCGTGCCGATGTCGATGAGCAGCACCGGGGCGCCGGCGGTGTTGAGATCACTGATAAGTATGCCCGCCACGGTATCGCCGCCGACAAACCCGCCCACCACCGGCAGGACGTAGGCCGCCGCGCCCGGGTGGACATGCACGCCGAGGGACGCCGCGGCGAACGTCTGCCCACGCGCAAAGGCCGGGGTGAACGGCACCCGTCCCAGCGGCGCGGGATCAAGCCCGCATAGCAGGTGCTCCATGGTGGTATTGCCGGAAAAACTGAGTTGATACACCTGTTCCCGCGCGGTATCCGCCTCGCCACACACCCCATCGAGCATGGCATTCACGGCTTCGATGATTACCGCATGGAGCATCTCACGGCCCGGCGCATCGCTGCCATGTTGAATACGCGCGAGCACATCGTCGCCATAACGGACTTGCGGGTTCATGCGGGATACGACCGACAGCTCGGCGCCGGTGCGCAGGTCGATGAGCGAACACACGAGCGTGGTCGTGCCGATATCGAACGCCGCGCCATAACATGCCCCGGCCGTATCGCCCGGTTCGAAATCCACGAGTTGGCCGTCCGAGAGCACCGCCGTGCCCGCAAAGCCGTTTGCGCGCAGGCGTTGCGACAGCACGCGCAGCAGCGGCAGATCGTACCGCACAGGCCCCACGACCTCTTCGAGCCGCGTGACGTCGGGGCGGTCGTCACCCAGGGCGGGGGGAACGAGGGTAACATGGCGCTTTACAACGGCCAGCCGCAGCATATCGTCGCCATAGCCATGGACGTCGGCGTGAACGAGAATCTGGTGGTCCGAACCGAAAACGGAGCGCTCGGGCAAGGCCACCACAGCGGATTCTGTCACATGGGCCTGACACGCCAGACGCCAACCATCGGCCAAGGCGGCCGCGTCAAAGTGTGCGTGATCCGAGGCGGACGGCGCGGGCGCGCCTTGGGTGAACTGCACACCGCATTTGCCGCACGAGCCCGTCCCGCCGCACGGCGTTTCGAGCGGGAGTCCGGCGCGTGCGGACGCCTCGATAACACTGCTGCCCGAAAGCACGTGTACCGTCCGGCCCTGCGGCGAGAAACGAACCGTAACGCTGGTGGATTCCATGGGCTTCCTTCCCCCTGAAGCGTGGGAGGCGCGCCTTCCCCTTCGCGAAGAGGCACCGGCCCAGCACAGACGCAGTCCCGCGTGGCACCGTCATTGGGCCAACGGCGTATGTAGCGAAGGCCGCACACAGCAACACCGTGGCGGCCTTCGCAAACTTGTCGTGCTGGTACGAACGCCGCCTGGACGGCGTTCTATGCTGGATTCCTGCGGTCGCGGCTTGCCGGCTATTCGATCGTGATGGCCTCACTGGGGCACACGTCGACACACGCCGCGCAATCGCTGCAGAGATCCTCATCGACCACGGCAATGCCGTCATCGGTCAGTGTGATAGCCTCGGTCGGGCACGCATCCACGCAATCGCCACAACCTGCGCACAGTTCCGGATCCACTTTCGCAGCCACAATACTACCCTTTCCGTTGCAATTACGTTTCAGTTTACGCAGCCGTGAGAGACCGCTGGCGGGACCGTAGCCCCCGGAGGCCAGCCTCATTCTCATGCCTGCCCACACCGGGAATTATACACAACCTTCGGCGGCTTTTCTACATTTTCTTGAAAAAAAGTGCGGTCTGCCGTGCGGCTCTGTTCCGCGATCACCCGGATTCTTCTGCCTAACGTGCCATTTCGATATTCCGTTGACGTGATATTCCCGGCTTCGGGCGCGGCCAGAAATACCGTCTGCCGTACTTCATGGGGTGTCCCGGTATCATCGCTGCGAGCGGTTCTGACCCACCCGCTGCCGCTGCCGCTATGAGTCACGATACAGGCGCCCTTTGGCGTGCGGTGGCAAGCCACCGCTTTTCCTGCCAAGGCCGTGGATAGACGCTGGCAGGTAAGCCGGGAGAAGAAGGGCTTCATGGCCTGCAAGCCCATGCCCTATGTGCCCTGCATGCAAGCCCAAAACACATACACCGAAAATGGCGACGGGACCAAGCGGGCCAGCCGCGCCGGTCAGCTATTGCGAGCGCGCTCTCGTTCATGGTCTGTCACAACGCTGAGAAAGACTCCGCAGGCCTTAAAGGCTGACCGAGATCAGCCCAGGCGCAGGCCTTGGTAAAGACCGCCAAATTAGTCTCAGGCCGGTAAGACCGTTCCAGAAAACCGTGTGTAAGACCGGAAAAACCGGGGACAGACCACGTAACTTCATGACCTGGGGCCAGAACCCATACGCGTTAACTTAAGGATGCA
>CAZMVU010000237.1:0-7024 GCA_964569295.1 uncultured Nitrospirales bacterium | reverse complement strand
AAGGAGAAGGAGAAGGAGAAGGAGAAGGAGAAGAAGGAGAAGGAGAAGGAGAAGGAGAAGGAGAGGGAGAGGGAGAGGGAGAGGGAGAGGAGACAGCGGGGGACGGCGATCAGCAGGAAACGGATGATGCGGATGAAGAGCCCGACCCAAGCATTACCCCGGAAACGCTTGCCCATGTCGATATCGGCATGCCCCTGGAAAAGGTGGAGACTGTGCTTGGCGCCTCGGGAAAAACCATCGCGCAGAGCGACGTGAACAACGCTATCCTGCGCTGGACTGACAGCAACAACAATGCCTTGGTCGCCAAATTCCAGGACGGCCGCCTCGTGCGCAAATCGGTCTCCTCACCGGAAGGCCTTCCGGTTTCAGTCGACGGTGAGAAAAACGCCCTTGCAGAAGAAGACTATGAAGCCATCGAGGACAACATGACGGTCGAGGAGGTCACCGCGCTGCTCGGGGTCGACCCCAACCGCGTGACGAGCGGCAAGGCGGTCATGGCCATTTACACCTGGCGCGACGAGAAGGGGTCGAGTTTCACCGCGAAATTCGAGAATGGGCGGCTCGTTCAAAAGACTGGCTTGTATGTAGTTCCTATCGAGGACGAGGAATCTTCCGAGGCGGCCGACAATGAAGAAGCGGCCGATGCGCGTGAAGGCGCAGAGTATGAAGGCGAGCCCCCGGAACCCGAGGGCGAACCGCCACGGGTCCAACGCCGCGAGCAGGATCGCAACCGCTTTGCCGAGTATGAGGGCGCCCCGTCCCGGGCGCAACAGCAACAGCAGCCACAACCCCCGGCAGCGCCGCAAGTTCAAACCGTCGAGCGCCGGCAGCGCGTACAGGTCATCGGCCGCGACCAGCGCACGAGCGAGACCGAAGAAGACCCGGACGCCCCCAGCGGGTCGTACCAGCCCAGGGCCAAGCTGCCCGATTACACATGGTCCCTGCGGGGTGGTGCCTATGAAATACGCATCCGCAACACCACGGACTCCCGCGCCAAGATCGGCTTGCGTACCGGCGAATACGGCAAAGACTTGACCGTCCCCCCTGGCGGTACGCGTAAGTTCGAGGTGGACCGCAACAACTACAGCCTCTACTACATCCTCTCCGACGAACCCTACACCCTGCACAGCGGGTCGAGCCTCAACATGGACAGTGCCTACTACTCCGATGTCGAGGTCACCATCTTCGACGAATCCTACAATATCCAGGCGATAGACTACGCTGCCGAATTCTGGAACTCCCGCGACCGCTAAGGACGACCGGATTGGCATGCTTCAGGCGTGCGGGTGGCTGTGCCGGTAGACCTGCTTCAACCGGTCGATGGAAACGTGCGTGTAGATTTGCGTGCTCGACAGGCTCTCGTGGCCGAGCATTTCCTGTACAACACGCAGGTCCGCGCCGCCGTCGAGCATGTGCGTGGCAAACGTGTGGCGCAGGGTGTGCGGCGAAATCTCGTGGCGGGTGGGCAATACCGCGCGCACGTATTTTTCGACCACCCGCTGGATGCTGCGCGTGCTCAGCGGTCCTCCCCGGGCATTGACGAACACATGTTCATGCGTGGGATCGCCAAGTTCTCCGCGCACGGGATAGTACGCCGCGAGCGCAGCCACGGCATGCGACCCAAGATGTGCCATACGCTCTTTCTGCCGCTTGCCGAACACGCGCATGACGCCGCGTTCGAGATCGACATCATCGTTCTTCAGCCCCGCACATTCACTCGCGCGGATGCCGCTGCTGTAAAGCGTTTCGAGCAGGGCCCTGTCGCGTGCACCCAGTGGCGTCGTGGCATCGGGCGCCTCGACGAGCGCGGTCACCTCGGGAATGCTGAGCACATCGGGCAGTTCCCGGGCCAATTTCGGTGAGCGCACCGCACCCGCGGGGTTCTCATCGAGCAGTCCCTGGCGCACGAAAAACTTGTAGGCCGCCCGCACGGACGCGAGCTTTCGGGCCGCGGTACGCGCCGAACCCCCGCGCGTCTGCACATGCGCGAGAAACGCCCGCACGGCATTGCGGTCCGCCATGCGAAATACGGCCAAACTCGCTGCGGGACGCGGTTCGCCAGCGGGATGGTCAAAAGCAGCCGGGCCCCGGCTAAGAAAGTCGCAGAATTGGTCGAGGTCGTTCATGTACGCACGCAGGGTATGGCGCGAAAACCCGCGCTCGACCTTGAGGTAATTGATGAATTGCAGCAGTTCAATGGCCGCCATAATGCGCCATTCTCCCGCAACCGGCCCAAGCTGTCAATAGTCCCGGCACCACACCCGCTCCGGATTCGGAAGTTGCACCTTCCCCGCCATGCCAAGGCAAGGCAACGGCCCTTGCCGCGCCCCGCCCACCAATGGACATTGCCCGCGCCGCCCTCCATCCCAAAACCTGTCCACTCACCCCGCCGGATGATGCACGAATTTCTGTAACCGCTTGCCGATAATGTCGCCGAGGAAAAGATTGCCGGCGTCATCCACAGCGATACCGTGTAACCAGTTCAACTCGCCCGGCTCCTCCGCGCCATCCTCGCCTTTCGGGAATGTCCACATCTGTTGCACACAGCCGCCCGTATCGAATCGGATGACCACTTGGTCCTTGGGCGGGCAACCGAGCGGCGCGGTTGGGTAGTCCGGGTGGTCCGTCCATGTCATGGGCGATGATCCGCACACCCAGACCTCGTCGTCTTCGTTGATGTGAATGCCCCACGGTACGAGAATGTCGTCCCACACGGCGAGCAGTTCCCCGTCCGTGTTGAAGACCTGCACACGCGCATTGTTGCGGTCGGCCAAATAGAGCCGGTCTTTCGAGTCGACCTCGATCGCATGGGAAATGCTGAACGCGCCCGGTTCCGTGCCCATATCGCCCCACGCCTTCACGTATTCGCCCTCTGGCGTGTAGTGCACGACGCGCGCGTTCCCGTAGCCGTCCGACACGAAAATATCGCCGTTCGATGCGACCGCGACATCGGTGGGCTTGAACAGGTGGCCGCCATCCGTGCCCGGTTCGCCCCGCGTACCGAGCGTGAGGAGCACCGTGCCGTCGCGCGTGTGTTTCTGCACTACATGCTCATGCACATCGGTCGTCCAGATGTGGCCCTCGCGATCGATCTCGATAAAGTGGGCGCCCGGCGTGTCGCCCCAACTGAACAGGAATTCGCCCTCCGGTGAGTACACTTGCACGGAAGGCGCCGATCGCGTGTACATCCACACATTACCTTCGTTGTCTATAGCGACCGAGGGTACTGCCCCCCATTCAATGTCCGCCGGTTTCTGCGGCCAGTCCGGATCCACCGTGTAGTGTGGCGCCGGGTTGACGCGCGGGTACTCGGGCTGCTCGGGCGGTTCGGCGGTTTGCGCCACGAGTAACGGGGTGGTCAGCCACAGCGCAACCAGCCAGACAAACAGAAAACATGACCTACGTGAATGTACGGAGTGCATTTGCATGGGATCACCTCGCGTTGTGGTTATTCTCCCGCGCCGTTCCAGCGGCGCGCCCCAATACACGATGGTAACGGTCCTGCGCCGCAAACGCAAAGACGCCGGTTGCCGGTGTTCCCTGCCGCAGGGTATCTGCGTTATGCTACAGGCATGTGGACATTCGAATTTACTTGTCGAGGACAGGTCGCATGAAAAACCCGAACCGTCCTGTAACCCGCCGCCGTTTTCTCGAGACCACCACGGCCGCCATCGCCGCGCCGCTCATTGCGCCGCGGACCGTGCTCGGCCTTGGCGATGACGACCCGCCGAACGCGCGCATAACCATCGGCATCATCGGACTGAGCTCGCGCGGTTTCTACCTGCTCAATAGTTTCCTGAGCCGGAACGAGGCGGAGGTTGTCGCCGTGTGCGATGTACACCGCGAGCATTACCGCGACAACCCGTGGGGTAAGGGCAACGTGTTTGGCCGCGATCCGGCGCAGGAACGCGTGGCGCAACATTACGCGCGTACACGCGCCCGCCGCAATACTTCCACCCCCGCCGCCTATTCCGATTACCGCCAGGTGCTCGCGCGGGAAGATATCGACGCCGTGGTCGTGGCAACGCCAGACCACTGGCACGCGCCGATAACCCTCGCCGCACTCACTGCCGGGAAGGACGTCTACTGCGAAAAGCCCGTGACGCATTTCTTCGCGGAGGGGCAACGGGTATACCGCGCGGCCGCTGCCCACGAGGCCGTCTTTCAGGCAGGGTCGCAGCAGCGCTCCGCGCCGCGCTTCCGGCATGCGGCGGCGCTCGTGCGCAATGGTGTACTCGGCAAGATCGAGCGCGTCGAAGTCGGTTTGCCGCCGGGCTACAACGAACCCATGGGCGATCCCACGGTGACAGAGCCGCCGGAACACCTCGACTACGATTTCTGGTGCGGGCCGGGGCCTGTGCTGCCGTACATGCGCGCGCGCCATCACCGCTGGTGGCGCGGACACACCGCCTATGGCGGGGGCGTGCTCATGGACTTCATCGGCCACCACAACGACATCGCGCATTGGGGACTCGGCATGGACGCGGCCGGCCCGGTGAAGGTGGAAGCTGTCGGATGGACCGCGCCGGAGACGGACATCTACGACACCCCGCACCACTACGAAATCCGCTGTGAATATCCCGGCGGCGTTGTCAGCAGCATATCGAGCACGCACGACACCGGCACCAAATGGATCGGCGAGAACGGCTGGGTATACGTGCAGCGCGGACACCTCGCAGCGTCGAACCCGCAATGGGTGGAGCGCGACTTTGACCCGGGACCGGTCGCGCTGTATGACTCGCCGGGCCACACCGAGAATTTTCTCGCGTGCGTGCGGTCGCGGGAGGCATGCATCGCGCCGGCCGAAACCGCCCACCGCGCGATCACACCGGGACACCTGGGCTATGTCTCCAATGCGCTCGGCCGCCCGGTGCAATGGGATGCCGGCCAGGAAACCATCGTGGACGACCCCGAGGCCCAGGAACGCCTCATGGCTATGCAACACCGCGCGCCGTGGACCCTGCCGGATACGTAAGGCGCCGTTGCTACGCGAGGTAATCCCGGCGCCATTGCTCGAACAACAACAACGCCCACAAATGCCACGTGTAATCGCGCCGGCTGGCGCGGTGGTCCGCGAGCATGAGCTGAATGGGCGCGGGGTCGAACAGCCCGGCCCGCTCGATGGCTGCCGGCGACAGCCAGTCGTCGACAAGCGGCTCGAGCGCGCCCGTGAGCCAGACCCCGAGCGGCGGGTTGAACCCCATCTTCTTCCGGCCCACGGTGTCCGGCGGGAGTTTGCCGGCCATGCAGCGGCGCAGGATATGCTTGGTTTCCATACCACGCACCTTGAGGTTCGCGGGTACACGCGCCGCCTGCTCGATGAGGGCCTGGTCCGCCAGCGGCACGCGCGATTCGAGGCCGTGGGCCATGCTCATGCGGTCGGAGCATTGCAACAGATTGTGCGGCAGGAAGGTCATGAGGTCGACATAGAGCACCTGCGACACGATGTCGTGCCCGGCGCACTCGTTGAACACCCCGCGCAGGTAGTCCATCGGATCGCGGCCCTCGAGGTTGCGGCGAAGGTCCGGGCCGTAGAGCGCGTGGCGCTCGGCAGCGTTGAAGTAGCCGATCCACGCGGCGTACATGTCGACCGGCGGCAACAGGCTCCCCGCGGAAAACTCGCGCAGGCGGCGCAAGGCATGGAAGCCGCGGGTGTTCTCGGGCAGGAGCTGCACGAGCGGATTCACCAGCCAGCGGCGGAGTGCATGGGGCACACTGCGATAGTGCCCGGCGAGGCGCGCGCCCACATGCCGCGGATACCCGCCGAAGCTTTCGTCGCCGCCGTCGCCCGACAACACCACGGTCACATGCTCGCGGATGCGCTGGCACAAGACGTAGAACAGCACGGCCGAGGGATTGCCGAAGGGTTCGTCGAAATGGCGTACGAGCGTCGGCAGCAGCTCGAGCACATCGGCGGTGGCGGTGATCTCGTGGTGGTTCGTGTTGAAGTGGCGGGCGATGTCGCGGGCGTAGGCGCTCTCGTCATAGCGGTTGCCCTCGGCGCCAAAGCCCACGGTGAAGGTCTCGGGCGTGGCGCCGGTCTGCGCCATGTGGTGTACGATGGTGGCCGAGTCGAGCCCGCCCGATAGAAACGCGCCCAGCGGCACATCGGACACCATGTAATCGCGCACGGTTGCGGCGAGGTGTGCATCGATCTCGGCGGCCCAGTCGTCGGCGGGGCGGTTTTCCTGTGCGAATTCGAGGCGCCAGTAGCGGCGCGTCGTGAAGCGGCCGTCTTTCCACACGCCGGCCGTGGCCGGCGGCAACTGGCGCACCGCCTGGAACATCGTGCGCGGCGGCACGGTGTAGAGGTAGGCGAAGAAATCGTCGAGCCCCTCCGGGTCCATGTCCCGCGGGATTTCCGGGCAGGCGAGCAGCGCCTTGATCTCCGATCCAAAGTAAAAGCAGCCGTTGTGTTCGGCATAGTAGAACGGCTTCACACCGACGGGGTCCCGCGCGACGACGAGCTTCCGCTCGCGCGCATCCCACAGGGCGAAGGCGAACATGCCGCGCAGCTTTTCGACGCATGCCTCGCCCCATTCCGCATAGGCCGCGAGGATAACCTCGGTGTCGCAGCGGGTGCGGAAGGCGTGCCCCTTCGCCGCGAGTTCGCCGCGCAGAACCTCGAAGTTATAGACCTCGCCGTTGTAGACGATTTGGCAGGCGCCATCCGCGTAGGCCATGGGCTGTGCGCCGCCGGCGAGGTCGATGATGCTCAGCCGCCGGTGCCCGAGCGTGGCCGCGTCATCCGCCCACACGGCGCCGTCGTCCGGCCCACGATGCGCGATGGCGTCAATCATCCGTCCAACGGCTTCGGGATCGCGCCGCCCCGCGATGCCCGCTATCCCGCACATGCGTGCATCCTCAGGGGACAGTGACCCACATAAAAAAAGGTTACTGTCCCTCTTTTTTTAGGGTGCAGTTCTTCTACTACCGCTGTTCTGTATTCATTGATGACAAGTACGGGTGCGCAAAACGGGACTGACACAAGCGAGCGAGTCCCCGAGCGAGACGGGTCTGTCCC
>CAZMVU010000236.1:0-7046 GCA_964569295.1 uncultured Nitrospirales bacterium | reverse complement strand
CTGCGGCCCAGGCTGGTATGGTACGGGCCGTTGGCCCTAAGAAACAGCCGTGCTAAAGCTTACACAAGGTGCCCGAATAACTTCTTGTTGTTCTTTATACGAGTCAGTGCCTAAGGCACTAACCGGCGGTTTCTTTCCCGCAACATCGCAAGCCCCACCCTGGTACTCGGCCGCAGCCGCATGGAACACGTGGTGGGATCATGGCCCCCAAAACACCCAGCCCAGCAAGGGCGGCACAGGGCATATCCGGGATGGTCCCCGGGAGCTTGGTTACGCGCTTTCAGCGCTTGAACAAGGCGCGCCCCTAACCTGGGGCGCGAGAGAGCGGCGCATGAAAACGAGAGGCACCGTACGCATCGTCATGAAAAACCACCGTATTACCGCATTCAGCGAACCGGCCGGTGCTATTGGGATTGTGGTGGCATGTGCCCGCTATTCGAGTGCGGTCTTTCATGGTATTGACATAATGATGGATTCGTTATAGGCTATAATATGCGAAAGTTGACAAGGCTTGTTGTCAGTCTGGGGGATGTCAACGGCGTACAGGTGAAGTAAGATGCGACTTGCAAGGCGCGTGGTGGGTCTTGCGGGTTCCCAACGAAGGGAGGCAATGACCAGTGGCTACGGTAGAACAACTCCTCGAGGGCACCGTCAAGTGGTTCAACAACAAGAAGGGGTACGGGTTCATCGTCCGGGATGACAGCAGTGACGTTTTCGTCCACCACACGGCGATCAAGATGGACGGGTTTCGGACCCTGCGCCAAGGTGATTTCGTGACCTACGAGTTGCATGAAACCGACAAAGGCCCTCAAGCGCAAAACGTGACACCGCACCAGTTGTAACCAATTCGCATTTGCATCGGCTGGTTTATGCCGCCGCCCCGGTTCGCAGAGAGCCGGGGCGGCCGTCCCGCCGGGACTGCGCGTGCAAGGCGCGTGGGGCTGGCGGGTGTTCCAAGCGGCAAGAGAGACAGTCAGGCGCTTGGGCCGTGACAAGTGGGGGGGAGTATTGTGTCATGAAGGCGCGGTTCCGGCGTGCCGAACCCCCCATGGGCTTCGCAGGAAAAGCGGGAGCAAGCCCCTCCCCCGCGAAGAGGCCCATACCACTGCACTCAAAGCGATAACAGGTGGCCAAAACCGCTCATAGTGCCGATGCCGGCTGCGGTTTGCTCTCCTGTGCGGCTGGCGCCGCGCGTTTGACATGGCGTCCCTTCCTTGCTAGGCTGTATCAATCGTTTGATTGACACATGCGCTGCCCCCCCCAGCGGCCGCCAGATGAGGAGTACGCCATGCCTTCGTTTCTTCCCTGCCGTGCCCCGGGCGGTGTTGCCCTGATTTTGCTGCTGGTTCTGCTGGCCTTCGCGGCGGTTTCCTGGTACACGAACCAGCCGCCCGCCCCGGTTTCCGCCGATGCACCCGAGCGCGATTTTTCTGCAGAGCGCGCCTTTGTGCACGTCGAGGCCATCGCGCAGGAGCCGCACCCCGCGGGCACGGAAGCGAACCGGCGTGTGCGGGACTACATTATGGCGCAGGTGCGCGCCTGTGGCGAGTCACCCGAGTTGCAGCGTGCGTTCATTCACTGGTGCGCGGACCGTGCGGCCACGGTCGAGAACATCGTCGTACGCGTGGCGGGCACGGAGAATTCCGGGCAGGCCGTCGGGCTCATGGCCCACTACGACAGTGTGGCGTCCGGGCCGGGTGCGGCGGACAACACGGGGGGTGTTGCCACATTGCTGGAAACGATGCGCGCGATCAAGGCAGGGCCCGCGCCGGAACATGACGTGGTCTTCTTGTTCACCGATGGTGAGGAAGCGCGCCTCCAGGGCAGTGCGGGCAGGCGGGGTGCGCGGGCGTTCGTGAGCAAGCACCCCCTGGCCGAGACCGTCCGGGTGATGCTCAACTTTGACTTCCGGGGCAACGCAGGCCCTACCTACATGTACGAGACGTCGCCGGAAAACGGCTGGATCGCGCGGCAGGTGGCCGCCGCCGATTGCGCGCCTCTCGCGAGTTCGCTCATGTACGCGTTGTACCGCAGCATGCCCGTCAACAGCGACCTGACGCCCTGGCTGGCGGCGGAGAAGGCGGGACTCAACTTTGCGGCCGTGGACGGCTTCCCGGTATACCACACCGAACGGGACACGCCGGAAAACCTGAGCCTGGCCAGCCTCGAGCACCACGGGCGCTATGCCCTCGGTCTTACGCGCCACATGGGGAACGGCCCCCTCGACACGGTGGCCGCGCCGAACCGGGTCTACTTCAATATCGCTGGCCCCTGGCTGGTGCATTATCCCGAAGCCTGGTCGCTCGCGTTTGCCGTGCTAGCTGCGGCGCTCTGGCTGTTCGCGGTGTGGGTGGCGCGCAGGCGCGGCCTGCTGACGTGGCCCGGCCTTGGCGTGGGCGCGGGGCTTTTTGTGGCGGTACTCGCGGTGGCGGCGGGCTTGGGCGGCTTGGCTGCGGTGCTGGGCTATCAGGCGCGAGGGGTGTACATCCTTTACAGCAGCGACGCGTTCACCCTGGCCGTCCTGCTGGCGGGCGCCGCCGGGCTGCTGGCAACACTCTACACCGTCACGCGGCGTCACGGGGTCTATGCCGCCGCATTGGGCCCGCTGGCCGTTTGGAGCGTGGCCGCCCTGGTCTCGGCGGCGGTTATCCCCGGCGCGGCCTACCTGTTCACCTGGCCCCTGCTCTTTGCCGCGGCATCGCTGCTCATTCTGGCGCGGGCCGGGAATCCGCTGACCCGCCCCGGTTGGGGTGCAGCGGCCGTGCTCGCCCTGGGCGCGGCGCCCGGCATGCTGCTGCTGCCGTATACCCTGTTGGGTATTCATGCGACCCTCATGGTCATCTTCAGCGCCCTCACGGTGGCCGGGCTGGTTCTGCTGGGCGGCGTGGTGGCCGCGCCTCTTACCTTGGCGACGTACCGGTTGCGGCGCATCCTGCCTGCCGCGCTGGCCGTGGGCGCGGTGTTGTGCCTTATCGTGGGCTTGCGCTGGCCCGGCTTCAGTCCCGAGCAACCAAAGCTCAACTGCGTCACCTATGTCCTGGACGCCGACACGGGCGCGGCGCGCTGGGTGAGCACGGATGAGCAGCCCGACGAATGGCAGGCCCAGTTCTTCACCGGCGCCGCGCGGCGTGGGCCCCTGCCGGACTTCTATCCCAACGGCACCGGCGACTACCTGCAGGATGATGCCCCGGCCCTCTCCGTGGAGGCGCCGCGTATGGAGCTGCAGCAAGAAGAAACGGTAGACAGCCGCCGCGTGTTGCATTTTCACGTGTCCTCGCCGCGGGAGGCCCCCGTGCTCAAGCTGTTCGCGCTGGAGGGCACCCAGGTGCTCGGCGGATCAATCAACGGCATACCGCTCCTGCCGACAACGGATAACTGGTACTTGAGCAATGGCATGTGCGCACCCGAAGGCTTTGACCTCACCCTGGAACTCGCCGCCGATGGCCCGGCCGTATTTCGTGTGGTCTCCCACACCTACGGCCTGCCGGAGGATCTGGCGTATGACCCGCGTCCCGCGCACATGATCATGAAGCCGAATACCCCCGATTTCAACCGAGAGCCGCTAAAGACCGACGAGTTTGTCGTAGGAACCACGCTTTCGTTCTAGCAGGCTGGCCAGACCCCGATTCTTCTTCTGGGCCGCCCGCCCGGTCAGATTGCGCGCCAGGCGGATGCCGGGTATCATGCGCGCTATGAAACAGGTGCTTGTGCAAGGCGGCAAGGTCCGCGTCGAGGAAGTGCCCCGGCCCGTGGTGCGTCCGGGGGCGGCCCTCGTGCGCATGAGCCACTCGCTCATCAGCGGCGGCACGGAGAGCACCTTCGTTACGGCGGACACCTCGTCGTACGTCATGAAGAAGGCGCGCGATCCCGGCAACATCGAGAAGGTGAAGCGCAAGCTCGCCACCGTCGGCATTCGCGGCGTCATCGACACCGTCCGCGAGAAACTCTCCGAATACACCGCGCCGGGCTACAGCGCCGCCGGCGTTATCGTCGAGACGGGCGACGGGCTCTACGGCTACCAGCCGGGCGACCGCGTGGCCTGTGCGGGCCTGGCCTGCGCGCCCCATGCCGAGTACGGCGCCGTGCCGCAGAACCTGCTGACACCCATCCCCGAAGGCGTCGATTTCCAGGACGCGGCCTTCGTCGCACTGGGCGCCATCGCCATGCAGGGGGTTCGCCGTGCCGAGCCGCAGTTTGGCGAGACCTTCGCCGTCATGGGCCTCGGGCTCGTCGGGCAGATGGCCGCGCAGATTCTCCGCGCCGCCGGTTGCCGTGTGCTCGCGAGCGACCCCGTGCCGGAGAAGCGCGCCCTGGCGCTGGACCTCGGCGCGGAGCACGCCTGCGCACCCGACGACCTCGCCGCGTTGGGTGAAGCGGAAACCGCGGGTTATGGGGTGGATGGCGTGCTCGTGTGTGCGGCGTCGAAGGAAAGCGGCATCGCGAACACCGCGGTAAGCATCTGCCGTCCGCGCGGGCGCGTGGTGGTCGTGGGCGATGTGGGCATGAACCTCGCGCGCCCGGGTCTCTACACCAAAGAGGTGGACTTCCGCCTCTCCTGTTCCTACGGCCCCGGCCGCTACAACCCGGCTTACGAAGAAAAGGGTTACGACTACCCCATCGGCCAAGTGCGCTGGACCGAAGGCCGGAACATGACGGAGTTCCTGCGCATGCTCGCCGAGGGCAAGGTGCGCGTGGCCCCGCTGGTGAGCATCGTGCAGCCCGTGGACCAGGCGGCCGAAGCCTACGGCGCCGTGCTCGATACCTCGAAGAACACCATCGCCGCGCTCATCGACTACGCGCTGCCCGCCGAACCGGAACCCGCGCCGTCGCGCCTCGCGTTAAAGGCGAAGGCCGCACCGGCGGGCAGCATCGGCGTAGCGGTCATCGGCGCGGGGTACATCGCCAAGGCGTTTCACTTGCCGAACCTCCAGCGCACGCCCGGCTGCCATGTCGCCGCCGTGGTGGACCAGCAGGGGCCGGTGGCGAAGCAGGCCGCGGAACGCTGCGGCGCGGCTCTGTGCGCGACGGACTACCACGAGGCGTTGACGGATGACCGCGTCCATGCGGTGCTCATCGCCACGCGCCACGACACCCACGCCGAAATCGCCATCGCCGCGGCGGAAGCGGGTAAACACGTTTTTGTGGAGAAGCCGCTCGCCCTGACCATTGCCGATGCCGAGGCCGTGTGCCGCACCATCGAGCAGGCGGGCGTGGTGGGTGCGGTCGGGTTCAACCGGCGGTGTTCGCCCTATGCCGAAGCGCTGCACAACGCCGTGCGCGACAGCATGCCTGGCCCGAAGCACGTGCTCTACCGTTGCAACGCGGGCGCGCTCGCGCCGAACCACTGGGCGCTCGACCCGGAGGTCGGCGGCGGGCGCATTTTGGGCGAGGCGGTGCACTTCTTCGACTTCGCGTGCTGGCTTGTTGGGGCGGACCCGGTGGCCGTGCGCGCCGTGCCCATCGGTACGGCGGAGGAAGACGCCCACGGCTACGACGACCTCTCCGTGTTGCTGCAATTCCCCGACGGATCGGCCGCGACCATCGTGTATGCGAGCCGCGGCGGCGGCGATCTGCCCAAAGAATACGTCGAGGTGATTGGCGGTGGCGGCGCGGCCGTGCTCGACGATTTTCAGGCCGTGCGGTTTCATGGCATCCCGGCCAGGGACCGGCGCGGCAGCGTGGACAAAGGCATGGGCGGCCTGCTGGCGGGGTTCATTGGGGCGGTACGTGGTGATGGGGTGGTGCCGGTGCCGGTGACCGATGGCCTGCGCGCCACGCGCATCGCGGTCGAGGCGCTCGCCCGTGCACGCGGGGGCGCGGCGTGAAAATCTGCATCCTCAGCGTGCTCCATGAGCCCTACGACAAGCGTGTTTTCCAGAAGATCGCGCGCAGCCTGGTCAATGCCGGGCACGAGGTCGTTTACATCGCTCCCGCCGGCGAGCCGATCCCCGAAGAGCGCGACGGCGTGCGCTTTGTGTGCATCCCTCATGCACCGTCGAAGAAGCGGCGGCTCGTCTCCGTGAAGCGGCTGCGCGACCTCGGCAAAAAGGAGCAGGCCGGCGTCTACTTCGCGGTCGAACCGGAGTCGTGGGTGGCGGCGCTGTGGATCAAGCGCGGGCAGCGCTGCAAGGTCGTGTTCGACATGCACGAACACGTGCCCACCGAGTTCGCCAAGTTTTTCCCCGGCTTCTTGCGCGGGTTCATCGTGTGGCTCACGGTGCGGTTTATGCGCCTCTTCGCGCGCCACACGGACCACGTCATCCTCACGCGCGACAGCTTCGAGCGCGAGTGGGAAGGGCTCGCCGTGCCGCGCACGACGGTCATCAACACGAACCACCTCCAGCCGCCATGCGCCGAGATTCCCGAGGCACTCCGCGCGCGCTATGCCGGCCGCCCCACGATCATCCACCAGGGCGTTTTCGGGGATGTGCGCGGCTCGTGGCAACTCCTCGATGCCATGAAGCTGCTCGCCGAGCAGGTCCCGGACATCCGCTGCGTCGTCCTCGGCGCCTATGTCTACGGCGACGAGGCCGACTACCGCCGTGCCATTCGCGAGGCCGGCCTCGAGGAACACATCGACATGCCCGGCGTCGTGCCCTACGAGGAAGTGCCGGCCTACATCGCCGTGGCGCGCGCCGGGTTAATTCTGTTTCAGCCGGGGCTCGTGAACCACACGCTCGCCATGCCCCACAAGCTTTTCGACTATATGCGCGAAGGCAAGCCGGTCGTCGCGCCGGACTTCGCCCTCGAGGTGCGGCGTATCCTTACCGAGGCGGACGCCGGGATTCTCGTCGACGTCACGCGCCCGGAGGCTATCGCCGCGGCGGTGCTCAGCCTCTTGCAGAACCCGGACGAAGCGGAGCGCCTCGGCAAGAACGGCCGCCGCATCGTCGAGACGAAATACCACTGGGCCCACGATGAGAAGAAGCTGCTCGATGCGATTGATACGCTATAAAAGAAGGGTGCCGTTCTTCTACTACCGCTTCATAATAAAAAGTGAAGCAAAAAGGGGACTGTCCTCGCGAGTCCGCGAGCAGGGACTGTCC
>CAZMVU010000235.1:0-7081 GCA_964569295.1 uncultured Nitrospirales bacterium | reverse complement strand
GCGCCTACGTCTTGACTGATAGAAACAGCGGGTGGGCCAGAACCGCGACCCGCGCCGATACCAGGGCGTTGTATGACGTATGGGAAACGGCTCACGGCAATCGGCTAAAGAATTACCTCCTGTAAAGGATAGGCGGTAACGAGCCGCAGCGGCAAATTGCCTTCGTGAAACCAGACGCTGCGTAGGCTCGGCGTACGTTCGTTCGGCATGTTGTGGATGCCCGCCATTTTCACAGACGTGTGGCCAGTGTTCTGCCATACCGCTTGCGATTCGCCGCACTGCGTGCTTTAATGCAGCGGGTCGCCGTGATGACTAGGCAAACAGGGGCACCCTAGAGGACACCATGCGGACGGCAGCCACAGGGAAAAAGGCGCGCCTGCCACTAATTGAGTCACCGCCCGGCCGGCATTTGATGGCGGTGGTGTTGCGGCGTGTGTTTCGTAGTAAGTGGCTCTGGATCATCTTGCTTGTGGTGGCGGTATTGTTGGGAGCCTACCAGCGGCTGCGTATCGTGATCGCCGATCTGCCGGCCACGGCGCCCGGCGACACCTTGGTCATTACCGGGCGCAACTTCCGGCCCGAGCAGGGCATGGGCTATGTGTTGCACCGGCAAAAGGGCGAACCGGTGGATGTATTCAACAGTGTCGTTTCCTGGAGCGACACGCGCATCGAGGTGCGTCTGCCGGATGATGTGGCCTCTGGCGGGCATGTGCAAGTCATTCAGACTTCCTACCTTTGGGAATGGCCTTCGAACGCGTATCCCCTCGTGGTCCCGGAACCCGAACTGCCGAGTGAACCCTACGGCTACGAAGTTCCTGTCGCACCGGATTCGCCCTGGCCGAGCTTTCGCCGCGACCGCCGCAATACCGGGCGCAGTCCGTTGCCCGCCGTGTACCATGGCGATCATCCTTGGGCGTTCAAAACGGGCAAGGGCATCTTTTCGACGCCGGTCATAGGCGGCGATGACACCATCTATGTGGGATCGGCAGACCATTACTTCTACGCCGTGGCGCCGAACGGCGTCCCCAAGTGGCGGTTTCAGACCGAGGAACTGATTGACAGTGCGGCCATTCTGCACGCGCCCGATAGGGAGACGGGCATTCCCGCGGCGACTTTTGGCTCCGGTGACGGCCGGTTGTATCACCTCCGGATAGACGAAGGCATGGGGAACGCGCGCGATCGTGTACTCTGGACCTTCGATTCGGCGCAGCACCCGGGCGAAGGTTACAACAACTGGTTCGAAGGCAGTGTGCAATTGGGGTTTGACGGCGCCATCTATGCGGGCAACACGAACTGGAACTATTACGCCTTGCATCCCGACGGCGGCCTGCGCTGGATTCTCCCGACCGGCAATAACAATTGGTCCGCCGCCGCCATCGCCGACGATGGCGCGATCTTCTGGGGATCGTGCGATGGCCGGGTCCATGCCGTCGCGCCGGACGGCGAACCGCGATGGTCGAAACGGACGATCGGGTTCATCGCGTCTTCTGCCGCCATTGGCAGTGATGGTACGGTGTACATCGGCTCGTTCGACAGTCACCTCTACGCTTTCGCGCCGGATTCTCCCTGGCCCAAGTGGCGGTTCAAGACCGGTGACCACGTATACACCTCGCCGGCGCTGGGCGAGAATGCCAAAGGCGCGACGGATGCCATCTACTTCGGCTCGACCGACGGCCATTGCTACGCCCTCGCCCCTGATGGCTCGCTGCGCTGGAAGTACGACACCGGCGCGCCCATCCGCTCGTCGCCAGCGCTCGGCGCCGGTCCGGACGGCGTGCCCGGCGCGATCGTGTACTTTGGCTGCGGCAATGGCCGGTTGTACGCGCTGAACACGGAAGACGGCAGCCGGCGGTGGTCCTTCGATACGACGCGCCTTTCTCGCGAATTACGCGAACGTAACGATCTCAACGGTTCGCCGGCCCTCGGGCATACGGGGATATACATCGGCGGTGAGCATGGCTGCCTGTGCTATGTGCCCTATGACTATTGCATCGAGCGTGATGATAAAAGCTGGCGAAGCTGGATCAATGCGCACCGCTGTGAAACGGACCCCGGCGAGGCTTGGCCGGATGATCAAAGGGCGCTCTATTATGTGAACGCCGCCGGTAATACGTTACGCGAAGATCCGCACACCCTGCCCGCCGCGCCGCTACTTACGTTTCGCCTTGTCGTGCGTGAAGACGGCGAGACGCGTGATGCGCATATCGATCCGGACACCGTGGAAATCAACGCCGACCCGCCGTTCCCCTTTACTTGGGAGCCGTCGGCGGGGGGCGATTATCTGCATGTCATCCCCGAGGACTTCCTGGCGCCCGGCACGGAGTACACCGTACGCATCCGCGGCGCCTACCGCGTCGACCGCTTGTACATCGGTAACCTGGATTTCGGCGGCAAGCTGGGGGGGCGGTTCGAGAAGACGCTGCGGTTCCGCGTGTCGCCGCCGTCGCAGCCGCGTTTGCCGCTAACGGCGCCCGAAGGCTGCGTGCCCGCGCTCGAGTTCACGCGCCTGGCCTTGCCCATTCCCACCATGATGCCCAGCCTGAACCAGATCGGCTTCGACTATATCGAACAAATCCAAGGGCTTGTGGACATGGACCCGCCGGGGGAAGAGGGTACAGGCCGGTTCGTGCTGTGGACCATCGGCGCGCAGTACGACGGTGAAGGGAACCTTGTGCCGGACCAGGTGCAGAAGGGCGGCGTCGAGAGCGAGTTCTCCTACGCCTACAACGGCCGTTACCGGGGCAATGATTTCATGGCCTGCGCCAGTGACGTCACCGTGAGCGTCACCGGGTTCGACGTGCCCATCGAGCACCTGGAATTGCGCGGGCGCCTCATGCCGAATGGCCGCGTGCGCGCCGGGGCGCATATCTACGGCTATTCGTCTGCGCTGCGCATACCCACTTATGGACCGTTGCTCATCATGGCGGGGCTCGTGAACAACGTGTGGGAGCGGCTGCTTGTCATGGGCACCTACGTCACCCGCGACTATGCAGGACGGGGCGATGCCAATCGCCGACCCGAAGACATCGCTGTGCAGCAGGTGGACTACCGCGCGCCCACCCACGCGGCCCCCGGCCATGTCATTGTGACCTTCGAGCGCGCCTCGAGCGCCCCGTTCCCCATTACGGCGCACCGGGCGGGCATTGTTTTGTTGCGTGCGGGCCGTGCGGAGGCGGTGCAACTCGATTACAACAAGCTGTTGCGTAGTACCCACGATGGACGGGGGAACCTGGCGATGGTCAGCCTTACCTTGCCCCGCGGCGCCGCGCTTCCGGAAAACCTCCGCGCCGCCGTTATGCTCGATGCTTACCCGATCGATATCTTGCCGCTGACAAGCACAGTGAATGCTGATGACTGAATCAGGCAGCGGCCTGCCTGCGACCGGAATTTCTTGCCGGACTCCAAGTGGTGGACAACCCAAACCTCGACTGGAACCGCTGCGTTCTGCCGTCGTATCATCCGGCGGGTTTGCCCGCCGGAAAGGAGTTGCAACATCGACATCGCACGCCTTGTAATCGAGCATAGCCTTACTGTGCTCGTCTTCATACTGGCAGCCACGCTGTTGTTGCGCGTTTCGCGGGGATACCAGCGCCGGGGTGGGGCCATGGCATGGCTGCTGGCGATTGTGCTCATTCCCTATTTGGGCGTGCCCTTGTACCTCATCTTCGGCGGCCGCAAGATGCTGCGTCAGATGGCGAGTAAGTCGCCGCTTTACGCCGGTCAGCCGGGTGAAAGTGTGCCGGGAGAAGGCACCGCGTACGAAACCAAGCGGGTGCTTACCGGCCTGGGACTGCCGGCGCCGCGGGATGGCAACCGCGTGGACCTGCATTTCAATGGCGAGACCGCCTACGCGCAACTCATGACCATCCTGGATCGCGCAGAACACACCATTCACATCACGACCTTCATCCTCGGCCGCAAAGAGGTGGGCCGCGCCATTCTCGAGTTGCTCACGCGCAAGGCGTCGGAAGGGGTGGCCATACGGCTGCTGCTCGACTCCCTCGGTTGCTTCTACACCAGGCGGCGTTCCCTGCGCCCCCTGCAGCGCGCCGGCGGGCAGGTAGGCTGGTTCTTGCCGGTATTGCCGTTGCGCCGGCGCTGGTCCGCCAACCTGCGCAATCACCGCAAGATAGTCGTGGTCGACGGCCGCGAGGCCATGGTAGGCGGTATGAACCTTGATTACCGCTTCATGGGGCCCCGGCGTGATCCCGCGCGCTTTATCGATTCCGCCGTCTTTGTGGCGGGGCCGTCGGTGGCGGATATCGACAATGTATTCGTTAATGACTGGCATTTCACTACGGGGGAAGTGGTACCCGAAGAACAGCGCGCGCCGTGGGATGTCCAAGCCGGTCATGCCCAGGTGCAGGTAGCGCCCAGCGGTCCCGATGTGCCCGATGACGCCCTGTCGGACGCCCTTCTCACCGCCTCCATGGATGTGAGTGACCGCATTTGGCTGGTCACGCCCTACTTCGTACCCGATGAGTCCATGTTGAAGTTGCTGGCCTTACAGGCGCGCATGGGGCGCGATGTGCGTGTCATCATGCCGGAGAAGTCCAACCACCGCATCGCCGATCTTGCCCGCGGTGTCGCTGTGCGTGAACTTATGGCCGCCGGCGCCGTGGTGTATCTGTACCCGAAGGGTATGGTGCATGCCAAGGTACTGCTATTCGACAATGCCGTGGGCATTACGGGTTCACCGAACCTCGACATGCGCAGCCTGCTGCTTGATTTCGAGATCGCCCTTTTCCATTATACGGAAAGTGAGATAAGCCAGATCGCCGGTTGGATGGAAACGCTTATGGCCCAGTGCAAGCCGATGCAGGCGGTGAAGTCCGCCCTGCTGCGCGAATGGATGGAAGGCATGGCGGCGCTCGCCGCACCGCTCATCTGAGTTGGGGTTCTGGCCGGGAAGTAAGCGGCTGCCTGCGGTGTTTGCTGGGAAGGCCTGACAGCGTGCAATACCTATGGGAGGAGGGCATCATGCGATATTTATTGGCGGCCGCCGTTCTGGTTTTTGGGGCAGGGGCTTCTGTCTCAGCGCAATGTGTCGATGATCCGGCGGACCCCTATGCACTTCCATTCAGCATTGATTTTATTTTCGAGGGGCTGGACGGTTCCCTGGCGGCTGATTTTCCCGAGTGGCTCGATCGGTACGCCCAGGAAAACACCGGTGATCCCACGGCGGTTTTCGCTCGGGAAGACAACAGCCAGAACGGCCTCAATGACGATGACCACATCGCCCTGTTGGGTGCCATACTTACGGGGGAACCCGCCGCGTCGGCCCTCGCCGGAATCGACGCGGGCACCGTAGAGGATATCCGCGCGTCTTACGCGGCCAACCGCGCCAAGGTGCGGCCCGACCTCACGCTCACTATCGTCTTCGTCACGGTGAACATCATCGACGAAATCAATGCGGGCGACCCGGATTTCGGGGCATCGTTGCTGGACCTCGTGGCGGCCTACATGACGATTGGCGATGCGGAATCGCTGGCTTTTATCCGCGGATTACTGATTACGCTCGGCGAGATATTTATCGAGCAGGGAGTCGAAAGCGGAGACATTCCGGGGATTGCCGAAGGACCAACGAAGAATGCGCTGCGCAGCACGGTGAACGACAACTTTGTCGCCTCTCGTTACGAATGTTACGGCGATGCACCGGATGCCACCGAGCCCAACCTGCTCGGTGACACCGGTACAATCGGCGGTTCGCAAACGAACGAAGCCGCGTATGACGCCGCCAACGGCGACCGGGAAGCGTGGCTCATGGACCTTGGGGTAACCCTGCCGCCGCTGGCCATCGCCGTGCCGCCGGAGGATATCACCACCACGGCGGGGATGCCGGCAACCCTTGAAGCGGATGTCGTGGGCGGCGATGGTACGCCCATTGGTTACGACTGGAAACGGATCGACCCCGACACCGAAGAAAGCTCCCGTGCCGCGACCACGCCCGCGCTCGCCTTTGAGTACCCGTTGCCAAGCGACAGCGGCCTCTACACCCTGTATGTCTGCGATGCCACTTGGACCCGCACTTCGGCGTCCGTTTTACTTACGGTGGAGGCAGCGCCGTTTGGCATCGCAACCCAGCCGCAGGGCGCTGAGCGAACCGCGGGCGAGGACTACACCTTTTCCGTGTCCATGCAAGGGGGCGAGAGTGTGCCCACATACGCCTGGTACTTCGGCGAACAAGCGGGCGGGCTCGTGCCCATTCCCGGCGCCAATGAGCGGGAATTGGCCCTGACCAACCTCACCGAGGCCGATGCGGGTTTCTATCGGGTCCGTGTGACCGGCACGGATGATGGGCAACCGGTTACGCGGGAGAGCAATATTGTCGCTCTGGCGGTCGTTCCCCGGCCGGACATTACGCCGCCTGTACTGACCTTGCAGGGCGATAATCCGCTTGTCCTGGCCTGCGGTGATGCCTTTGCAGACCCCGGCGCGATCGCCACAGACGATCGCGATGGGGATCTCACCTCGGAGATAACGGTTCAGGAATCCGTCGACATGGCGGCCCCCGGTGACTACACAATAACCTATAATGTCGCCGATGATGCCGGTAACACGGCTACGGACACACGCTTGGTTCAGGTACGCGATACCGGTGTGCCAGTGCTGTCGCTGGCAGGCGCTGCGACGGTGGTGGTCGAATGCGGTGCGGCCTATGCAGAACCGGGGTTCACGGCGTCGGATGGTTGCGCGGGCGGCCTGACGGGCGATGTCGAGGTGGCAGGAGACATTGACACAAGTACGCCGGGCGGCTACACGCGCACCTACAGTGTGTCCGATCCCTCGGGCAATACAGCCACGGCCACACGCACCGTACGCGTCCGCGATACCCGTGCGCCAGTCCTTAGTTTGGCCGGCGCGGCGTCGGTGGAAGTTTCGTGCGGGGCTGGCTATGAGGAGCCGGGGTATTCGGCCACCGACACATGCGATGGCGATGTTACCGACACGGTTTCGGTGGCGGGCACGGTAGATAGTGCGTCACCGGGCACGTATACATTGACCTACACGGCCTCGGATGCGGCTGGCAACACGGCGGATGCGGTGCGTGTGGTGACGGTGGCTGACGACACGCCACCGG
>CAZMVU010000234.1:0-7083 GCA_964569295.1 uncultured Nitrospirales bacterium | reverse complement strand
GCTAGAGCTTACACAAGGTGCCCGAATCACTTCTTGTTGTTCTTTATACGAGTCAATGCCTAAGGTACTAACGTGGGCTGCGCCCACAACCCAGAAGGGCAGAAGAACTCCGCACTTTTCAGACTCGATAAGGCATGGGGCTGCAACAGGTTGCCGATGACCTCCGAAATCTTCTTGTCTTTTGTTGCCCGTTACGATCTTTCAGGCACTAAAGACCTCCCATTCCTCGCAACCGCCGGGCGATCATTGCAATGTCCCGGCTGTTTCATGTTTCATAGGGCTTCCTGGGCGGCACATGACACCACTGCATGTGCCGGGTCTTAATGGGACAGTTCCAACTATGAGGTTGCGACGGCGATGATCGAACTTGGTGTAAACATTGACCATGTGGCGACCTTGCGCGAAGCGCGCAAGGGGCGCGTGCCCGACATAATCATGGCGGCGAAGGTATGTGAAATGGCGGGGGCCCACCAGATTACCGTGCATCTGCGCCGGGACCGGCGTCACATTCAAGACCGCGATGTCGAACTCTTGAGCGAAACACTGCTTGTACGCATGAACCTCGAGATGGCCGCCGCACGCGAAATCGTGGACATCGCGAAGCGCGTGCGCCCGCACACCGTGTGTCTCGTGCCGGAGAACCGGCAGGAGATTACCACGGAGGGCGGGCTCGATGTGCATGAAAAACAGGCGCAACTGAAAGACGTGGTCCAGGAAATGCATGACCACGGCATTCTCGTCAGCATGTTCATCGACCCGGAAATCGCGCAGATCGACGCCAGTATCGAAACCGGCGCCGATGCCGTCGAACTCCACACCGGCGCCTACGCCAACGCCATCGGGGTGGAAGGGAGAGAACAAGAGTTGTCGCGCCTGTTCTCCTGCGCCGAATATGTGCTCGACAGCGATCTCGCGCTCCACGCGGGCCATGGGCTCACCGTGCGCAACCTCGCGCATGTCGCCGCCCTGCCCGGCCTCGAAGAGGTGAACATCGGCCACGACATCATGGCGCGCGCCCTCTTCATCGGCCTCGATAACGCGATCCAGGAAATCCTGGACGAACTCGACATGTACGCCGAGGAAGAGTGACATGTACTGCAAGGCGCGGCTTTTGCCGCGTTCGAAGATCGAACCAACTGAAGTGGCATGCGCCCGTTCCCGCTCCGCAAGGGTGGTGGCTTCCGAATGCCCCTTCGCGCGAAAGCTACAACAGGGCATGCGAAGACACGCTGCACGCACCCTGCGAAAAAACGTGTGTCCGCGCTCGATGCGAAAGAGGTTGGAATCCGCTCCCTTCCATGGGCAAATAGAGGAGGCCTTATGAAATCCCAGCAATCCCGGCTACTTTGGCAGGAAGCGCAGAAGTATCTCGCCGGCGGGGTGAACAGTCCCGTACGCGCCTTCAACGCCGTCGGCGGCGATCCGTTTTTCGTGGCCACGGGCGCGGGCCCGCACATCACCGATGTAGACGGCAACCGCCTCATCGACTATGTGCTCTCCTGGGGCCCGCTTGTGTTGGGCCATGCACATCCCCGGGTGGTCGAGCAGGTCACCCAGGCGCTTCAGAACGGCGCGAGCTTCGGCATTCCCACGGAGACAGAGACCCTCCTGGCAGCAAAAATCGCGGAGTACGTGCCCTCGGTCGAAAAGCTGCGCCTGGTCAGCAGCGGCACGGAAGCGGCCATGAGCGCCATTCGCCTTGCCCGGGGCGCCACCGGCCGCGATCTCGTGGTGAAAATCGAAGGCTGCTACCACGGCCATGCCGATGGCCTCATGGTCAAGGCCGGCAGCGGCCTTACCACGCTGGGCGTCCCCACTTCGCCCGGGATTCCCGAGGGCTTCGCCCAGTACACGCTCACGATGCCCTTCAATGATTTACCCGCCGCACGCACCGTTTTCGCCGAACAGGGCGCGCAAATCGCCGCACTCATCGTCGAACCGGTGGCAGGCAACATGGGCGTCATTCCTCCCGATCCCGGCTACCTCGAGGGACTGCGCGCACTCACCAAGGAACACGGCGCGCTCCTCATCTTCGACGAAGTGATGAGCGGATTCCGCGTGGCCATGGGCGCAGCCCAAGCGCGGTACGGTGTCACCCCGGACCTCACGGTGCTGGGCAAGGTCATCGGCGGCGGCCTGCCCGTCGGCGCCTATGGCGGCCCCGCATACCTGATGGACCACCTTTCGCCAGGGGGGCCCGTGTACCAGGCCGGCACCCTGAGCGGCAATCCCCTCGCCACCGCCGCCGGCCTCGCCACATTGCGCGTGCTCGAGGAAGAGGGCAACTTCGACGAGATCGAGGCGCGCCTCACCCAGCTCGGCGAGGGACTCGGCGCTATCGCCCAGGAGGCGGGCATCCCCATTTACCAGACCCAGGCCGGTTCGATGGGCTGTCTCTTCTTCAACGACGCGCCGGTACACAACTACGCCGATGCCACCGCAAGCGATACGGCGCGTTATGCGAAATTCTTCCACGGCATGCTCGAACACGGGGTCTACTTTGCTCCTTCCCAATTCGAGGCCACCTTTATGAGTCTGGCCCATACCGGCGCGGAGATAGACGCCACCCTCGAGGCGGCACAGGCGGTGTTCCCGACGTTGGTTTAGGCGGCAGCGCACAGGTAATTTCTTGACCGTACCGTAAAATGTTTTTTTCGGGATCGGGTGCGGCGCCGTGCCGGGCGGCCGTAGCGCCCCCCTAAAGGCCACCAGGTGTTGACCGCCCCATAAACCCGTGCTAATATGCCCTATGTGGCTACCAACCAAAGCTTGGGGAGTACCAGCATGAAAAACCGATCTGCGTGGGGGTTTACCCTCATCGAGCTGCTTACCGTAATTGCGATTATTGCGATTCTCGCGGGCATCGTGGCCGTGGCGGCGCCCCGCATGCTCGAACGGGCGCATCTGCGTCAGCTCGACGCCACCATGCATGAACTGCGCAACGTGCTCGCGCAGTATTACGCCGACAACACGAGTTATCCGCCGCGTTATGGCTACGTGGACTTCCAAGCGGCCCAGGACCAGCAGGCCGGCGAGAGTGTCCCTGAGCAAGCGCTTTTCAATCTCAAGCCCTATCTATGGTTTGTCGGGCTCCACGGCGTCGAGGACTTCTACGATAATTTTTCGGAAGGCTACGACGCGGACCGGGACGGTATCATCAGCCCCATGGAATACTCGCCGGTGGGACTCGAGGATCGGGCCACGAACCGGATCAGCTTCTCGGACACGCAATTGTATCGCGGGGACAATCCCGGCGCGGTCACCGAGATAAGCCGGATGCAGGAAGATCCGCTCGCGCGGCGGCCCATCATCTACATCCCGGTGAATCTGCGGCAGGTGAAGCGTGCGCGCGAGTACTGGGTTTCGAATGGCGACTTTTACGCCACCTCGTGGGAGCCCGATGACGACATACTCCAGTATGTCACGTTCCCGCCGCCCAGCTACGACGCCTTCGTGCTTATCAGTGTGGGGCCGGCTGGTAGCACATTTGGCGTGGTACCGAGTGCGCCGGGGGGCGCGAATGCCATAGATCCGGATTATTTCGGGGTCGATATCGATGCCGCGATGCAGCGCATCGCGAACGATTACCCCCGGGATATGTACCACATCCTCGGGTTGCGCGCCTATTATCTCGCGACACGTGATCTGAACGACAACGACAAGCTGGACTTCCACTACTCGGCGCGGCGTACCGGCGAGGCGAAATTCACCAACTACTCGATTCTCGTGGGCGGAAGCCAGCTATCCGTGCCCAACGGCAACGACCTGCCCGACGGCCGCGCGCCCCGGGGCTATGGCCCATACATCTACGTATACGAATAGGCGGCCGCCACCTGGCGTTGAAATGTAACCAGTGAACCGGCTGTCGGCCCGGTGGCCGGCAGCCGGTTTTCTATGGCGGCGGGCGCCGGGGGTCATCCGGCGCGCGCCACGGCTGTCAATGACGGCCTGCACAATGCTACGGACAAAAACCCGCACCATAAACCCGGGCAGGGAGCGCATCAAAGTGATGACCGACATTCTCACACGCATGCGGCGGGAACGGCGCATTGCACTGGCTCTGTTTCTTGTGCTGGTGGCGCTGGCGCTGCTGGCCGGATTCGCGGCACCGCGCCCGGAAGCGGGTGGAAACGGCGCAAACCACGCCGCGATTACGGTGCAGTAGTCTCGTGGGCGAACGCATATTGCGCCACGGCCTGCTCTATCTGCTTGCCTTTGCCTGGCCATGGGGTGTGTACCAGCAGGAGCACATGTTCTATACGCCCTTCGCAGTCCTGCCAGGGCTGGTGCTCGCATTACTTGCCGTGCGCCGGCTCATGCACGGCCGCCGCCCGACTACCCCCTTCGAGTTCACTTGGCCGCTCGCCATCGTGCTTGGGGCCGCCGTGGCCCACGCGCTCACCCGGGCCACACCCCACAGCGCACTTGAGGCCCTCGCCGCGGTGATGGTGTACCTGGCGGTAATCGAGAGCATACACAGCCGCGCGCTCACCGTGCGCTGTTTGTGGTTGACCGTGCTGGGCGGGGCGGGCGCCTCGTGCGTGCATCTTGTGGCATACTTTCGCCCCTTCTACGGCTACGTGCTCTACCGCCTCATGCCCACTGCCTACGACCCCGCCACAGGCGCCGTGGCGGCGTTCGCGCCCTCGGTGGCCGATGCCACGCTCACCCTGCTGGTATGCGGCACGCTTGGGACGGCACTGGTATTTGCGCGCGGAATGCGCTGGTGGCGGCGTGGGCTGACCGTAACGGCATTGCTGCCCATCACGGCGGCCCTGGGCACACTTGCCTGGGAAGTCTTCATCCGCCCGGGCGCGTTGCCGGTTGGCCCGGCCGATGCGGCCGCCGCCATACGCGAGGCCTACGCAGCGTGGCGGCCAACGGTGTATGCCGTTTCCGTGCCAGCGCTGGCGGGGGGCGCGGCGGTATTGTGGCTTATGAGCCGAATCGCGGCAAAGGGGCTGTTGACCGCCCGCGAACAGGGTGATGCGCTGCACCTGGGTGCGGTGGCCGCCCTCGCGTTCACTGGCGTGTTTATGGTGCTGATACCGGTGCCGCCGCGGCTGGGGTTTGCGCTCGTACTGGGACTCGCCGCACGCGACACGATGGTATACCGTGCGCTGCCGGACATGCCGGTGCGCGGCCTCGCCTGGATCGTCGTGCTGCTTGGGCCGCTCATTGCAGCCAATATCGTCCATGTAGCGCCGGACAACCCGCACGACCCACGCAACTATCCCGAGACTGTCCGGCTTCTCGACGAAGCCGGCCATGATGAAGCCGTGGAACGCTACCTGGCCTTCGTCGAACACTATTCGCCCACCGAGCGGCGCACAGCCTTTCTACGGGCGCGCCGCGCACTCGATGCGATACGGTTGCCCCAGGCGGCGGATTGTTTCGTCCGGGCCGTATCGCCACCGCCGGCCGGGCCGGCCCCCTTGTTTCCACCGCCCACACAAGCCGAACAGCGCCGTTTCCTCGCCGTCCTGCGCGACGCTGTGTCGGCGCGCCCCAGGGATCAACGCGGGCTGGCCTATGAACGTGCCCTGGCCGCGGCCGGCCAACCAGGCAATGCGCTCGAATCACTGCGCTTCCGCGCGCGCCCGCGCCCCCACTACACCGGCGGCGGTTCAAACACCTTCGCCCGTCTGCTGGCAGGATTGCTCAGTGCGCCCGCATGCGCCATCGAGCTGCGCACCTGGGACGCCGGCACGCTGCTGGACTTGCTGCAGCAGGCCGGTGTCACCGTCGAGACCGCGCCGGCGGCGATCGACCGGGCCGCCTTGCCCTTTGTGGTGGTGGCACGGGCCGGCCCGGAAGGCGTAGCCATCGAGGTGCTGGTGCATGGCGCCGCCACCGGCTATGCCCACACGCAGCCGATCACCGGGGAAACCACCGCGGCCCGGACCCGCTGGCGGGTGGACCCCGCTGCGCAATGCGCCGTGTTCGAGCGAGGCGCGGACCTGCTGGCAACCGCCGGCATTTCCCAAAGACCGCACATCGCGGTCACACCGGGGACGTTGGAGGCCGGGGCGTTTCCGGCGGGCGACTGGCTGTATCTGCTCGTGCCTTGAAGGTGTCCCGCCGCGGATGGCACAATACATACGTCAATTCCCCGCACAACCCGTGCCTGCCTATATGGCGCCACGAATCCGGAGAACACACCCATGCGACTTAAACAGAAAGAAACCCGCATCGTTACCGGCAACGACGATGAGGAATGCGAAAAAGACAAGTCCAGCCAGCAGGGGATGCTCCCGAAATTGCTCGAGAAGCGGCTCGTCATGATCTCCGGCGACATTAACCCGGAAGTCGCCGAGCGCATCATGGCGCAATTGCTTTACCTCGACGCCGAATCGAAGGATCCTATCCGCTGCTACATTACCTCGCCGGGCGGCCACGTGGACTCCGGCTACGCCATCCATGACATGATGCGCTATATCGATGCGCCGGTCATTACCATTGGCGCGGGCTGGGTGGCGAGCATCGCCGTGCCTATCCTTTTCGGCGCCGAGAAAGACAAGCGTTACTGCCTGCCAAACACACGCTTCCTGCTGCACCAGCCGAGCGGCGGCGCAGGCGGCCAGGCGGCAGACATCCGCATCGAGGCGCAGGAGATCATCAAGATACGCCAACGCATCAACAAGCTGATCGCCGCGGAGACCGGCCAACCCCTCGACAAGGTCTCGCGCGACAGCGACCGCAACTACTGGCTGAATGCGGAAGAAGCGCTCGAATACGGCCTCGTGAAGAAGATCGTTAAAAACGCCAAAGAAGCAAAGTAGCCGCCGCATCGGCACCGTATATCGGGTAGTGCGGGGACCGGCTATGCGTTACATCATAAGGGATGGTGCATCACGACGAAGCCGGCCCCTTAATACACCGTATGTGCTGGCATCGGGACCTTGCCTGTGCTTTCATTCGCAGGCTGTCCCTGAAATGCGTCAAATACGTGTAATGCGGGCGTTGTCCGCAACCCAAGGATCGAAAGGCGTCTCCCCCGGTTGTTGGCTCGCGGTTCGGAGAGACTAGGGATTAGGCCCCGGGGCTTGTCTCCGGAGCGCCGAAGGCGCGGTTCCATACCAG
>CAZMVU010000233.1:0-7085 GCA_964569295.1 uncultured Nitrospirales bacterium | reverse complement strand
ATAGCGGTGGCAAGCCACCGCAGTCCAAAGTGGCGCCAACAGCATGGCTATCCCCATCCCACGACTGGTATTCGCTATCACAGGGCAGATTGGCGAAACACGTGCGGTCCCTTGCGCCATACGGCTAAAGAATTACCCAATCGGTAACCCCGCAGCCATATGACGCACACAAGGCCTATTGCCAAGCCAAACGGCAACAAGCACCTTGCCTCTTATAACAACCATGTTGGCGCTGTTGGGAGTGCGGCGGGTTGCCCGCAGGTCTTGGAAAACGGTACTGACGTAAGCACAACAATAGCCGAGGCCGTCTTTCCCGTGAATTCGCCGGAGGCGTTGGCATGTGCGTACACCTTGCGCAATTCGGTATACTACGCGCCCATTTTTGTTTTCGGGGATCATTTGTCGATTCGTAACCGCAGTTCACATTCGGTGAACTCCACAGCATGAAAAAGGGGCATAATCATGGCTACAGGATCATCGGTTCGGGGATTTCGCGTTGTGGCACTTGTTCTGGCGGCGATCCTCCTCACCCTCTCCTATGCGGCCTCTGCGCAGCATTCTGCCGTAGATCCCGAGCCGCGCGACAACAACTGGTGGCAGCAGCGGCAGGCGGAGAAGAACGCGCAGGTCGCGGAAGGCAACGTGGACCTGCTGTTTATTGGCGATTCCATCACCCATGGCTGGGAAGGCAAAGGCAAGGAAGTCTGGGAAGAATACTACGCCCACCGCAATGCCGTGAACCTCGGTTTCAGCGGTGACCGCACGCAGCATGTGCTATGGCGTTTGCAGCATGGAAACATCGAAGACATCAGCCCGCAGACGGCTGTCATCATGATCGGCACGAATAATTGGAAAGACAATTCGGCGCCGGAAATAGCTGAAGGCGTAACAGCCATCATCGAGCTGCTGCGTGAAAAACTCCCCACCATGAAAATCCTGCTGCTCGGCATCTTTCCCCGCGCGGACAGGGCGCCGCAATATCAGGAGAAGCTCGAACAAGCCAATGAGCAGATGGCGATGCTCGCCGATTGGGAGTACGTGCATTACCTCGATATCGGCTATGCCTTCCTGGACGAGGAAGGGGAAGTGCCCAAGTCGATCATGCCGGACCTGCTGCACCCAAACGAGCTGGGCTACCAGCTTTGGGCCAAGGCCATGGAACCGGTGCTGGCGAACCTCCTGGGAGATGCCACCGTAGCAACGGACGACTCGGACTGGCAGACCCTCTTTAACGGCAAGAGCCTCGAGGGTTGGGAAGTCGTCGGCGGCGACGCAAACGGCTGGGCGGCAGACGACGGCCTGCTCTACACGACCGGTGAGCAGGGTGGCGGCTGGCTGTCGACGGCGAACACCTACGCCGACTTCGAACTGGTACTCGAGTTCCGGGTACCCGAAGGCGGCAACAGCGGCGTGTTTATCCGGGCGCCGCATGCGGGAAACCCGGCTTTTGCCGGCAGCGAAATCCAGGTGCTGGATGACTATGCGGACGAGTATAAGAATCTGAAGCCGTGGCAGTTCACGGGTAGTGTCTATGCTACCGCCGCACCCGAGAAGCGCGTCACCCGTCCGGCGAACGAATGGCAGAAGATGCGCGTGCGCGCGAAGGGACCGGAAGTGACGGTATGGGTGAATGGCCGGCGTGTGACCACGGCGGACCTCTCGGCCCATGAGGACAAGCTCGAAGACCACCCTGGCCTTGCGCGTGAGTCAGGGTATATTGGCCTGCAGAACCATGGATCACGCCTGGATTACCGCGACTTGGCTATCCGCACGTGGTAGCCGCCGGTGCCCCCGGCTCATCAGCGAAAGGACGTAACACGATGCCCACCTATTTTCCTGAGGTAGATAAGATCGCCTACGAGGGCCCAGATTCGAAAAACCCCCTGGCCTTCAAACACTACAACCCCGATGAAAAGGTGCTGGGAAAGCGCATGGCGGATCATCTGCGGTTCGCGGTCTGCTACTGGCACACGTTCAAAAACCTGGGGGCGGACACCTTCGGCAGCGCCACCATGGTACGTTCGTATAACGACGGGGTGGACGAGATGGCCGTCGCAGAGCAGACCCTCGATGCGGCCTTCGAGTTTTTCACGAAGCTGGGCGTCGACTTCTGGTGCTTCCACGACAAGGACATCGCACCGGAAGCACACGATCTCGTCACAACCAACAAGCGCCTGGACCATATCGTGGCGCGGGCGAAGAAGCGACAAGAAGAAACGGGCCTCAAACTGCTGTGGGGTACGTGCAACCTGTTCTCGAATCCGCGGTTCATGGCGGGCGCCGGCACCAACCCCTCCCCCGCCATCTTTGCCTACGCAGGGGCCAAGCTGAAGAAGGCGCTTGAGATTACCCATGAGTTGAACGGCGAAGGGTATGTGTTCTGGGGCGGCCGGGAAGGCTACGAAACGCTCTTAAACACCGACATAAAGCGTGAGCTCGATCACCTCGGCCGCTTCCTGCACATGGCCGTGGACTACAAGAAGAAGATCGGGTTTGGCGGCCAGTTCTATATCGAGCCCAAACCGAAGGAACCCACCAAACACCAGTACGACTTCGATGCGGGCAGTTGCTACGCCTTCCTCCAGCACTATGATCTGCTCGGCGATTTCAAGCTGAACATCGAGGCCAACCACGCTACGCTCGCCGGCCACAGCTTCGTTCATGAACTGGCCTTCTGCGTGGCGAACGGCATCCTGGGCTCCGTAGACGCCAACCGCGGTGACCTGCTGCTCGGTTGGGACACGGACCAGTTCCCGACAAACATCTACGACACGGCGCTCGGCATGTACTACATTCTCAAGGGCGGCGGCTTTACAACGGGCGGCCTCAACTTCGATGCGCACCTGCGCCGGCAATCGAGTGATCCCATCGATTTGTTCCATGCCCATGTGGGCGCCATGGACGCCTTCGCGCGCGGGCTCAAAATCGCCGCGCGGCTCATTACCGACAAGGCGCTCGACAACTTTATCGCAGAACGCTATGCCGGCTGGGATACAGGTATGGGTAAGCAGGTAGAAGACGGCACGGCCACATTGGAAGACCTGGAGGCCTATACCCTCGAGCATGGGGAACCGCAGCCCAGGAGCGGCCGGCAGGAGATGCTCGAGAACATACTGAACGATTACATCTGCTGACGGCGCACAGACTAACTCGGCGGCGTGAACGGCTTCGGACCACCGAGCAGGCCGTTCGCGCCGCCTTTCTCATTGGCGTGGCCGACAACCTCCTGCCGCACTTGTTTTACCCAGCGGCTCACCCGCTCCACCGTGAGGCCGCTCTGGTTTTCCTGGTCAATCACCAGCCCCACAAATTCTCCATTCACGATGGCGCGGCACTCGTCAAAGGTATAGCCTTTGGTGGGCCAACGGCCGATTACGCGCGCGCCCTGCGCCGTCACCGCATCGTACAACGAGCGCAGGGCATTCACGAAGAGTCCGGAGAAGCCGTGCGCATCACCAAGGCCATAAAGTGCGACGGGTTTCCCCGCCAGGCAAATGTCACGTATCTGAGGGAGAAAGTTGGCCCAGTCTTTTTGAGGCTCGCCCATATCCCAGGTCGAGATACCGAGGATCAGAACATCGGCACGTTCCAGGTCTTCCGGATTGGCTTGGGCAATGTCTGCAATGGTGACAGCGTCCCGGCCATAGGCGGCAGCAATGAGTTTGGCAACATACAACGTGTTCCCCGTCGTGCTACCGTAGAACAGTTTGACCGCGGCCATATCGTGATGTTCCTTACCCTACACCCCCTTACATCGGTACAAGGACAGTTTAGATCAAAAATAAGTTTAACACAAATTCTTCGCCTTCTTACGGGGCCTCCACGCTTTGCATGCGTTGGTGAAACGCCTTGCGGTGTTCCGCGCCCCGTTCGGCGTAATGCGTGATTCCCTCGCGCTTGGCGATGGCGCTGAAACGCGCGTACGTGCCGTCGAGCACCGCGCGCACGGGGTCGCGCAGGCACTTGAGATACATGACAGGCAAACGCGCCATTTGCACCCGGTGGCGAATTTCCGTGTTGTCTGCGACGATCTCGGCCTGGTCGAAGATAGCTCCGGCCTCATGCACGAAGGTGTCGGAATACAGCGCGTCATTGGGACCGAGACCAAGGCCAAAGTGGGTATCCGGCGTAACCTGGGCGTGCACCAGGTCGAAGTATTCGCGCACATACTGCCCCGCCCGCCGGTAGTAGCCGTACATAAAGTCATCAATAATGGCCTCGACATCGGCTTCCGGATCCCAGAGCAGCCTCGCGATAACATAGGAACGCAACTCGGCAAACTCGCCGCCGCGGCTCTGGTAGGCAGCCT
Source organism: uncultured Nitrospirales bacterium (assembly GCA_964569295.1). GTDB lineage: Bacteria > Hydrogenedentota > Hydrogenedentia > Hydrogenedentales > JAGMZX01 > CAZMVU01. The sequence continues at coordinate 2,776 of CAZMVU010000233.1, read as the reverse complement.
GCTCCATGATCCCGATGGCGTTGTATTCCTGAAACGCCTGTATGTTCGGCTTCAGCACGGGGAAGTTCGGGTACGGCATAATGTAATGGGAAAAGTTGACCACATAGTCCCAGATGTACAGGTGCGGCGCAATGGCCGCCCAGCCGCGCATGTCATCGAGGAACGCGGCGTTCTTCGGGCATTCATCGTAGAAGGGGTGTGCAAAGCAACACTCGATGCTGCACAGCCGAATGACCACATTGTCCCGCGGCTTGAGGGTCTTGGGCGGTGTGCGCGTGTACTGGTAGGCGAGGGTGCCCACAAACTTGTCAGGAAATTCGTCTTCCACGCGCTCGGCCACCTGGTTCACGAACCAGATGAGCGGGCCGGCCTCGCTTCCCTCGCGCTCGGCAATGGCCTGGCAATTCTCGCACTGGCAGGGCTGGCGCCAGTCGTTCTGCGACACGGAGTAGATGAGGAACTCGGGACTTTGGCGCATGCGCTCGCGCAGCCGCTCGGTGACGATGTCGAGCACGTCGGGGTTGGTGAGGCATAGCTGGGCACGCTCGTAAACACGCTCATCGTCGATAAGGCTGTAGTACTCCGGGTGCTCCTCGAAAAACTCCTCGGGCGGCACAAGCGGAAAGAAGGTATGCACCGCCCAGTAACACTCAATCCCGCCGATTTGCTCGCGACAGCCAAGCGCGCCATTCACCTTGTTGCGCGCCGCCCAGGTCGGATCGAACGCCTCATAGTAGAAGTCGTTGCGCACACGGATGCCAGGCGCATCGGCGTGGTTCAGGCTGCGGAAGGTCAGCGATTCACGCTTGGGCACCACCGTGACCGCGGGTGTGTACCAGCGCACGCCCACCTCACGCTCGAGAAACGTGAGCACGGCATACATGGCGCCACGTTGCGCACTGCCTTTGAAATGAATATCCGGGCCGTCATTTTGATACAGAAACGCTTCCGCCTCGGCGCCGGGTGCGCAGTGGGCCGGTATACGGTCCTTCGGAATGCCTTCGAGGCCGACGGCAAGCACCGGTCCATCCACATCGTTGCCAGCGGTCACAATGGGCAACTCCGGCGCGCCGGCTTCCATCAGCCAGTGCTGAAGCTCTTCCGCCGCCCAAGCGATGGACTCGGTGGCCTCTTCGGGAATCACGATGGTGTAGGCGCTCTGGCCATTCGAGAACAGCGGGTAGTCCGTGGGTGTGCCGGTGGCGAAGTAGAGCGTTTGCTCATAGGCGCCACCGCCGGAAAGTTCGAGGGCCGCCTCGAGGGTGTACTCCGCGTAGGTGCCGGAAGCGGCCGGTATGTCCATGCGATACCGCCGGTTCCAGTCGCCGGACCATACCGGCGTGCCGTTCTGCAATAGTGTCAGCGTGCCCGATGCCACAAGGGCCTTTGATATCGCCTCGCCATGCCGGAACCGCAGTTGCACATCGCCGTCCCCCCGAAGCCGGATATCGAACAATTCGAGGCGTTCGCCAAGCGCGGCGGTGTCGAAGGGGCGCAACCGCACGGCCAGTGCCCACTGATTGCCCCGCTCCTCGACCTTGATGAGCAGCCGGTTCACCCCTTTCGCGAGCAACAGGGGCACCTGGTCTTCATCGAGTGTGAGACCGCGGCCCGCCGGATGGTCGTGCACCTGCTCGCCGTTCAGCCAGACCCGGCAGCCATCGTTCGAGCCCAGGCTCAGCAGTGCGAGGGTTTTCTCGGGCTGCTGTATCTCGGCGTAGGCATAGGCCGCGACATTGTCTTCCTTCGAGATGGCGGCATCGAGATCAACGATGTCCGCCGGCGAATCGTAGCGCCGCCAGGCCAGGGTCTCCCCCGCCACCTGCACCGTATCTCCCGGCTTGGGTGCGACCGCCCCCGGTTCACCGATGTGGTCCGTCTGGAAACCCGCGAGGTGCGCCTCTTCTAACGCCCCATCCGAAGAACCCTCGAGTGCAATCGGCCCCAGCAAGAGCCAGGAACGGAGGAAACCGCCGGAGGGTTCATCGGTGTAGACGGGCGTTTCCTGGGCGTATACGCTCGCGCCGGTGAGCGTGCAAAGCGCTATGAGAAGTAGAAGTGACAGCCTTTTCATCGTGTGGCCCTTTCAATTGTCTCGCGCATATAAGAGGAGACCTACGGTCACGTTGGTGGCGCGGTCGGAAGACCGGCCACAACAGGGTAGAAGAGGCTTCGATCCTCTTTGAGCGCGGCCAGATGCCGCGCCTACTCTTTGTCCGAATGCAATGCCGCCAAAGCCGCCCTCGCCTTAGCAAGATTCTTGTTTACCATAGCATGACGATGTGGAAATGCCTCTTCCGTGTATACCGTAAGTGCCCGCTCGTAGCACGCGATGGCCTCCTCGAGGTTCTCCCCTCGATCCCCACGCGGCAGTTGGTCGTAGGCGTTGCCCAGGTTGTTCTGCGTCATCGCCCATTCCTGCGGGAAATCCGTCTCGGTGTATACCCGCAGCGCCGCCTTGTAGCACGCGATGGCCTGCTCGAGGTTCGCGCCTCGGTCGCCCCGCGGCAGTTGGGCGTAGGCGCTGCCCAAGTTGTACTGCGTCATTGCCCATTGCTGCGGGAAGTCTGTCTCGCTTCGTATCCGCAGCGCCGCCTCGTAGCACGCGATGGCCTGCTCGAGGTTCGCGCCACGATCCCCCCATGGCAGGTCGGCGTAGGCGCTGCCCAGGTTGTTCTGCGCCGTAGCCCATTGCTGCGGGAAGTCCGCCTCGGTGTACACCCGCAGCGCCGCCTCGTAGCACGCGATGGCCTGCTCGAGGTTCGCGCCACGATCC
>CAZMVU010000232.1:0-7089 GCA_964569295.1 uncultured Nitrospirales bacterium | reverse complement strand
TCAAGTTCCTGCCGCCGGGCCGCGGCCTCTGGATGATGGGCACGGACTACATCTATATTCGCGGGTCGGCGGCCTTGAACAACTGCGCCTTCGTCTCCACCGGCGAGATCGACACGGATTTCGCGGAGCCGTTCTGCTTCCTCATGGACATGTCGATGCTCGGGGTGGGCGTCGCCTTCGACACGGACGGCGCCGGTATGGTGCGGGTGAAGCGGCCGACCACCGGCGACTACACCTACCAGGTGGAAGATTCGAAGGAAGGCTGGGCCGATCTCGTGCGGACCATGCTCAACAGCTATGTGGGCAAGGCACTGCGGCCAACGCACGTCGACTATGCCAAAATCCGCCCCATGGGTGCGCCCATCCAGACCTTCGGCGGCATCGCGCCCGGCCCCGGTCCGCTCATCGACTGCATCGAAAACATCACCAAGATTCTGGATGAGCGCATCGGCGAGAAAATTACCTCGACGGACATCACCGACCTCATGAACGTGGTGGGCAAGTGCGTGGTGTCGGGCGGCGTGCGGCGCACGGCCGAGCTCGCCCTGGGCGATCCCACGGACGACGACTACCTGCAGCTCAAGGATCCGAAACTCCACGGAGACAAGCTGACCGCCTGGCGCTGGGCCTCGAACAACTCGGTAGCCGCGAACACGGGCATGGACTACACGAAAGTGGGCCTGCAGACCGCAAAGAACGGCGAACCCGGCTACTTCTGGCGCGACAACGCGCGCGCCTTCGGCCGGATCAAGGACGGCGAGACCTGGGCCGACGCCAAGGTCGCCGGCACGAACCCGTGTGCCGAGCAGAGCCTCGAGTCCTTCGAAATCTGTAACCTGGTCGAGACGTTCCCGAGCCGGCACGAGACCTTCGATGAATATCGGCGCACGCTCAAGTTCGCCTACCTCTACGCTAAGACCGTGACCCTCATCCCGACGCACAACGAGCGCACCAATGCGATTATGCTGCGCAACCGCCGCATCGGCCTGTCGCAGTCCGGCATCGTCGAGAGCTTCGAGCGGCACGGCCGCCGCGAGCATTTCCGCTGGTGCGACGAGGGCTACACGTACATCTGCGAACTCGACAAAATCTACGCCGACTGGCTGTGCATTCCCCAGAGCATCAAGAAGACGAGCGTGAAGCCCTCGGGCACCGTATCGCTGTTGCCGGGTGTCACCCCCGGCATACACTATGCCCACGCCAAGTACTACTTCCGCACCATTCGCATCGACAAGACGAGCCCGCTGGTAGACCCCATCCGCAAAGCCGGCTACCTTATCGAGGACTCCGTCTACGGCGACAACACCTGGGTCGTCTATTTTCCCGTGCGCGAGGAGTTTTTCAGCCGCTCCAAGACCGATGTAAGCATCTGGGAACAGATGGAGAACGTCGCCCAGATGAGTTACTACTGGGCCGACAACCAGGTAAGCGCCACCGTCACCTTCAACCCCGAAGAAGCGCGGGATATCCCCTACATCCTCGAGCTGTACGAGACCCGCGTGAAGTCGGTGAGCTTCCTCCCCATTACCGAGCACGCCTATCCACAGGCGCCGTACCAGGAGATTACGAAGGAAGTCTTCGAGCAAGCCAGCGCGAAACTGTCGCCCCTCACCTTCGATCACATGAATACCGACGAGGCGCAAGATCTCTACTGCGACGGCGATAAGTGTGAAATCAACATGCGGCCGCACATCCCCGAACAGCAAGAAATCGACGTCGAGGAAGAGGTCAGCACGCCGCAGGACACCGAGATAAGCTCGCCCTCACACTGAACCGGCAGCAGGAGCTTGCCGAGGCGCCCTGGAACGCAGGCAACGCCGGACATGCCGTGCAGGTACGGCCGCTGTTTGACTTGCCGCCGCTGCCTGCCCTACACTAGACAGCATTAGAGCGTAAACGCCGAACTGAAAACGGGAAAGTCTGGTTATGAATTCCCTAACGTGTCCCCACTGTAATTCACACCGAATCGTCGCTGCGAAGGTTCCCAACGATGTGGTAGTGGTGACGCCGTGTCCCGAGTGTGGTGAATTGGCTGTTCTCTTCCGTGACAAGGCCATCGCGCTGGATCGCAAGGTGATCGAGGAGGGAAGCAGCGAAGAGCGAATCAAGCATCTAGCCCACGTGATCAACGCCTTTCTCGAATCCGGCATCCTGCCTATCGACTCCACGCACGAAGAGACGCCGGAACCTACGCGCAAACCGCGCCGGGCCAAGCGGCGCCGCCCACGCCGCCCGCGGGCGGAGTTCGAAGAGGTATCGGATGCGGAAGGCGAAGGCGAAACGGAAGACAGCCGGCGCATTTCCGACAATGAGTTCGACCGCTTCGTGAAGCACGAGTTGCACCGTATCGATGACCCGGGCTATTTCCGGCGGCACTTCGGCTGAGGGAAACGCTATGCGCGCGAAGACGGGCCGCCCGCTACGCTAACCCTGTACTACGTGCGCCATCAAAGAGGATGGCCGCGAGGATGAGCCGCCGCGTGCACCGGTCTGCCATGCAGAAACCCGGGCACACGCCAGGGATCGCTGACTTTTCCCGGACGCCGGCTTACCACACGCCAGGTACGGCCTCCCTCCCGATGACGCATCAAGCCTTTGCGTCCCACGGGAAGCGCAACGCACCAACCCTGCAAAACAGGCCTGCGGGGCTTACCGCGGATTACTCGAGCGCGGCCTTTTCCAACACCTTTTCCACTAGCAGGTCATGGAGCACTTCAGCCTTGGCTTCGATGCCTGCCAGGGTCATGTGGAAGGGATCATAGAAGTATGGCATGCCGCCTCGCAGTACATCCGCCGCCGGGAGAAACGGCAGATCAGCTTTTTGGGCGAGGGACGCAAGCATGTCATTGTACATGTCTGCCAGGTATACGTAGCTGTCATAATTTACAAGCCCCTCCCAGATGAACCGGGCAACCTGGTAGTCCATGAAGGCCTGTTCGCGTGCGCTCAGCTTTGCCGGTGCGGGATACGCTACACTGCTCAACACCACCGTGATGCCATCCGCTTGCGCCGCTTCGATGATCGCGCGAACGCTGCTGAGGGGCACCGTCTCGTAGAAGGCGCGCAACACCGGCTCCGGCGGCAGCAGCCATTCGTTGAAGTAGGAAGCCACGAAACGCGACGCGCGCAGCCGCCACTTCAGGGTGCGCCAGGGTGTATCGAGGAGTCCTTCGCCCGTGAGCCAGCCGGGTGCGTCGTAGGCCAGGTCGTTGCCGAAGCTGTAGTAGAGGATGAGGTCCGGGTCGAGCGCCAGGTAATCGGGCAGCCGGTCTTGTTCTCCGCCGGCATCCAGGCCATAAACCCCGCCATTCACGACTTCGATCTCGGTCTCCGGAAACGTGCGTTGCAGCTTTTGCTCGAGGATATTCGGGTAGGTGAGCGCGTTTGTCGGGCCTTCAACAGTCGTACTCCCGCCGATACACACGATCCGGTATTGCCCTGCGGGCTTCGGCACGGCGATGGGGCCATCGCGCCAACCGAGGGCGTTGGTCGAGAAACGCTGGTTCGAAACCTCGCGGGCCTTCGGGTAATAAGCGCGCAACGGTTCCCTGAAGATGTGCCGGCGCACAAAAACCCCGACCGCTACGTCGTCCTCGGCGTGCGCTTCCTCCGGCGCCAAGGGCTCGATAAGTATTTTGAACTGGTGCATTTCATTATTCGGGAGTGCGATGGCGTGTTGTTTCGACGTCATATCGCCTTCGCCGGCTGTTCGGGCGATTTGTTCTGCGGTCTCGGCGCGGTCTTCGGCCGGAAAGAGCGGCAGTACTGAATCGCCCACGGCATACGCCTGCGTCAACGCCACCACTTCAGCGGGCGCATTGGCGTGGTACGCCTTCTGGATGATCCCTTCCGCATCGCAGACGAAGGCCGTCTCATTCCATTCCTTGGCGTAGGCCCGGCGATCCGCCGGGGACATGGCATGGAAGCGGCGGCGCGGCTGGGGAGTGCTGAAGGGGCCCTGGCCATACTGCGCGATGATTTCCTGCTCACGCTCCGTAAAGTCGTCCCACTGGCGCCGCTCGAGTTCCTGAATGCCGTTCATGACGGCGTTGTGCTGGAAACGAGCGAACAACTCGGCGGCCAGCAGGAGGGGGACCCCCCATGCAAGAACCAGCAGTCCATATATGAACGGGCGGAAAAGCGTTTTTGGCATGGCAGCTCCGGCATTCCTGTCTTGTTGCGGCGCGGCTTTCGGCATAGGTGTGGAGTATAGCAGAGGGCGTGCGTGGCCGGGTACGGGGAAGGGGCGGCGTGGACGCCTGGAAATGCGGCAGCGCTTCGGGTATACTCGCGCGCGTTTCACGAGGCCAGAAAGCCGGTTTCGGCCGAGGCCCTTCGCGCAGAACCAGGCCGGCTTTCTTAGCGGGGATAATTCCTTTTCATGGCGGAACCCACCACCCAGCGGTCACGTATCGCAATGAACAGCTTGCTCATTGTGCTCTCACTTCTGTTGAGTGTGCTCGTGGCCGAGGCGGGCGTGCGGCTCATGTACCCGTGGTTGGCAAACTACAACCTCGAGATGTGGCGGTACTTTGCCATCTTCAAAGAATTACACCCGCACGAAAACCTGCCGTTCACCATGAAGCCGAATCGCGAGGCCTCGCTGTACGGGGTGCATGTAGCCACCAACGCCCTCGGCTTCCGGAACCCGGAAATCAGCGCCGAGAAGCCGGACGGCGTGCACCGCATCGTGGTGCTGGGCGATTCGCAGACCTTCGGCTGGGGGGTGCCGGAAGAGGACACGATTCCCCGGGCGCTCGAGGCGCGGCTGCATGCGGAGGATCCGGACTACGAAGTGATCAATCTCGGGGTGGGCAATTACAACAGCATCATGGAGGTCGAGCTGTTCAAGCGCGAGGGGCTGCGCCTCGCGCCGGACACGGTCATCCTCGTGTATTTCGTAAACGACGCCGAGGCCATCCCCCGCATTGCGCCGTGGCGGTTTCATGTGACGCGTTTCTCGTATCTCTACGCGTTCCTGTGGGACCGTTATGTGGCGCTGCGGGCCCGGGTGGACAGCGAATTTACCTGGAAGGCCTACTACCAGTCGTTGTACCAGGAATCGAATCCGCACCTGGCCATGAACCGCGAAGCGTTGCTCGAGCTCTTCGCGTTGTGTGAGGAGCATGGCATCACGCTCATGATCGCGAGCTACCCGGACCTGCATGTGCTCGAGGAGTATCCCCTGCCGGAAGCGACCGCGTATATCGCGGGGCTGGCACGAGACCACAACGTGCCGTTCGTGGACCTTCTCCCCCATTTTCAGCAATACGAGGCGGAGTCACTCTGGGTGAGTTCCGAGGATCCACACGGCAACGCGACGGCAACCCGTTCGGCGGCGGCGGCGTTGCATCCGTTGCTTCTCGAAGAACGCGCCCCCTGAGCGGTGCGCGCTGGCTTCAGCCGGGGTTGTGCAGGCGGATGCGGGCCCCGTCTTCAAGATCGTTCACGGTCTCCGCGACGAACCGGTCGTCTTCAGCCAGCCCGCGGGTGAGGGCCGCCCACTTGTCGTTCTTCACAGCCACGCTCACGGGGGTGAGCTTGGCGTAGTGCCAGGCGAACGGGCCGAACCCGCGTGTCACCACACGGAACACATGCCAAGCGCCCTCGTGCTCGAAGAGCGCGCGCTCTGGCACGGCCACGGACTCTTCGGCCGTGCTGGTAATAATCTCGACATCGACGCTGGTGCCCGGCCGCAGTGGCTTTTCATCGCGGGGATAGTCAACGAGCACGCGCACGCGTTGCTGCTCGATACCGAGCGCGGAAATCTTCTTGAAGGCGGCAGGATAGATTTTTTTCACACGGCCCGTAAGGCTATTGCCGCCGAGGGCCTGACCACTAATCACAACCGGATCACCGACCTCGACACGGCCCACTTCCTCGGAAAGCACATCCACCATAATCTCGGCGGAGGCGAGGTCGCCCATCTCGAGGAGGGGTTGCCCGGGCATGAGCATGCGCCCTTCCTCGGCGAACTTTTGCAATACCGGCCCACTCACGGGGGCTAGAACAACCGTTTTCTCGAGCTCTTCCTGGAGCACATCGCGTTGGGCTTCGAGGTTGTCTATCTGCGCGTAGTAGACGTCACGCATAAACTCATTGTCATCGACGGACCCCTCGAGCTGGCGTGCATTGAGCTCGGCGATTTCGCGCGTTTTCCGCGCACGGTTCTCCGCCACCTCTGCACGCGCGGCGTCCTCGCGCAACCCTTCGAAAGCGGTCCGGGCTTCGTCGTAGTCACGCTGGCTCACCACCTCGCGGGCATAAAGGGTCTGCATACGCGCGTAGTGCCGCTCTGCCTGTGCAAGCTGAATCTCGGCGATGGTGCGGGCTCTGTGCGCCATATCGAGGGCATCGCGCGCTTCCTCGACCTGCACGCGCGCCGCGGCGAGCGCCTCGGGTTTGGGCTTCTGCACATCCACACCGGAAATCTGGGCGCGGGCCTGCTCGATGAGCGCTGTGAGGCCGCGAATCTGCGCGCGTATGCTCTCCGACTCGATCTCGGCGAGCAGGGCGCCGGCATCGACCACATCGCCCACCTCATGCGGCAGGTCGACGAGCTTGCCGGCCACGGGCACATCGACCAGGAACTGGTCGGCGAGTTGGGTCTCGGCCTCCTCGGCAATAAACGCATGGACCGTGCGAACGGCGGGGGTGGCGTGGTACACGTAGCGCCCGCGCGGATAAACCAGATACGCCGCCAAAAGCAAGGCGGCGCAGGCCACGACAGCCACGATCTTCTTTTTTCGGTTCATAGTGATCAGGTCATCCGGCGGTTGCAGGACAGCGCGCGTTCTCGAATGGCTCCACCTTAGCAGACCCGGCCCGGGCGAGGCTAGAGCAGCTTCACTGCGAGCCAATTGCGAAATTGGGAAGTCTTCAGGAACAGGGGATTTGCGGGACCCGCTGACGGGGGTTCACCCCAGGAAAGTCTTGGTATCGCCGCATTCCAGGTGCGTTCTATCTTTTTTCGGGCATTTTCACCCCAAGCCCGCCTCGGGCATAAGAAATCTTCCTCGCAATGACGTGGAGAGTTCGGCTCGCGGGTACGCTCGCCCTCCCTTTCCTGGCTCGCGGGTACGCTCGCCC
>CAZMVU010000231.1:0-7192 GCA_964569295.1 uncultured Nitrospirales bacterium | reverse complement strand
GGGGGCGGGAGGGGGGCAGAGGGGGAGGGGAGGAGGAGAGGGAGGCGAAGGCGAGGGTGAAGGCGAAGGGGAAGGGGAAGGGGAAGGCGAAGGCGAAGGGGAAGGGGAAGGGGAAGGGGAAGGGGAAGGCGAAGGGGAAGGCGAAGGCGAAGGCGAAGGGGAAGGGGAAGGGGAAGGCGAAGGGGAAGGGGAAGGGGAAGGGGAAGGCGAAGGGGAAGGGGAAGAGCCGTGGATTGAAGTGACGATTCCGGATTTCGGTCTGCGGGCCGCCGTGCGGGAGGCCCTGGACATTTCCTTCGGTCCCATCTATGCGCGTGACATGGCACAGCTCGATACGTTCGAAGTGTTGAGCAAGGGGGTTCGTGATCTCACGGGGCTCGAGTATGCCGTGAATCTCGAAACCCTGGTGCTCGATGGCAACCGCCTCAGCAGCCTGACGCCCATTGGCACGCTGCCGGATTTGCGCGTGCTTGATGTCCGCGCTAATTTCTTGACACATCTCGACGGCATTGCCGGGGTGACCAGTCTCGAGGAATTGTACGCCGACAACAATGTCCTGACGGACCTTGGCGGCCTCGCGGCCCTGGACAACCTGCGCGTGCTCACACTCACACGCAACGAACTGACGGCCCTTGACAGCCTCGGCCCGCTTGCCGGTCTCGAACACCTTGATCTCGGTATGAACGCACTGACGGCCGTCGAACCTGTGTCCGGGCTGACGGGTTTGCGCTTCCTCGCGCTCGATGGTAACGATATCACCGATATCAGTCCGCTTGCAGGCCTGTCGAATATCGAAACGTTGTACCTTGCACAGAATGCCTTGACCGATATAACCGGCGTGCCCGCATCGGGTGTGCTCACCACGCTTGACCTGGCGAACAACATGATCGAAAACCTGATGCCGTTGGCTGCCGTTACCAGCCTCGAGAACCTGTACCTCGCGTTCAACGACATCGAGGACTTGGCCCCCCTCGCCTCACTCACGAACCTGCGCCACCTCGACCTCACCCGCAACCACATAAGCGATATTACCGCGCTCAGCGGAATGACCGGCCTGGGCAACCTCCAACTCGGCAGCAACCAGGTCACGGATATCGCCCCGCTGCCGATCACCACGTCCCTGACCGTACTGAACCTGTTCGCGAACCGCGTGGCCGATTTGGGCCCGCTGAACTCGGTGCCCTTTGTCGAGGAACTGTACCTTGGCGGTAACCAACTGGGGGGTATTGCCGGACTCTCCCAGCTCACACGGCTGCGCGTGCTCGGACTCTCTTCGAATGGTGTGCAGGATCTGACGCCCCTGGGCGCGATCACCAGTCTCGAGCGGATCGATCTGGCGGACAACCGAATTGCAGACTTGGGGCCGCTCGCAACGCTCACCAACCTGATCGAGCTGGATGTGACCGCCTCGTTCTTTTACGGCGGCGATATCGACGATCTGGCGCCGCTCAGCGGTCTGCCCAACCTCGAGCGTATTGTGCTGACCAGCCAGGAGGTGACCACACTCGTGCCCCTCGCCAACAACACGGCGCTGCGTGAACTGTTCTTGAGTCACAACCAGTTGGCCAGCCTCGATGGGCTCGAGAACCTGCCGAACCTCGAGCAGGTTGCCGTGGCCGGCAACCACATCACCGACATCACCCCCTTGGTTGTCAACGACGCTATCGGCGAGGGCGTCCGGTTGTTTATTCGCGACAATCCACTGAGTCAGGAGGCCCTGTGCAACCAGGTGCCCATACTCGAGGCGCGGGTGGATTTGATCACCTTCACGGGTACGTGCGAAAGCCGTCGAACGCGCTATACCTTGGAAAAACAGATGATGAGGTCGCTCGCGCCGGCCTCCTCATAGGGAACACCGCCGAAATCTCCCACGGCCCACGAACGCGCTAAGCCGGCTTGCTCAGCGGCGTGCATGAGATCCCCCTCGCTCCAGTGGCGCAGCACCGCCGTATCACTGTGGGTGGTGTATTCTCCGGGCGCATGGGCCACGAAGAAAACCAGCGCCAGCAGGGTTCGGCTGCCTTCTGGTACGAGGTTCTTCACCGCCACCACATTGGCCCCATCCACCTCCATCCGCGCCACGCGCTGCGCCGGTTCGCCCGATCCGGACGCGGCATAGTTCACCATTTGTACCAGGAAGCGGCCACGTGGCGCCAGTGCGCCGGCCACGCGCCGGAACATACGATCACGATCCTCGGGGGAATCGAGCAGGGCGAGCGCGTTGCCCAGGCATACCACGAGATCATAGGGGCCGCCCTCGGGCGCGCGCATGTCGCCCACCGCATAGCGGATACTCGGGTGCGCCCGGTGGGTGCGCGCCCAGGCGATCATGCTTTCGCTGCGGTCGATCGCCGTTACCTGCGCGCCATGTCCCGCGAAAAACTGGGCGTGCAGGCCCGTGCCGCACGCGAGATCGAGCACCCGGTTGCCCGGCGCATTCTGCAACGAGCGCAGCAGCATGCGCCCCTCCCGCTCGAGCCGTCCCGGACTATTCGCCAGTGCGTCGTAGTATGCACCAATATTCGCGAATACGCCCATGAAGCCCCCTTCGCAGGTGGTCCTAAAACATATAGGAATAGCCGATGGCCACGCTGTCCGCGCTGACAATCGCCTCGGTGCCCTTGCCGAGCCGCGAGATAATGTCGCCCTGACCGCTATTGGTCATCCGGTTCTCCTCACTGCGCATGTACATCACATGCATGTGGTGCCGTTCGTTGATATGGTAAGACACACCAGCCGTGAAGTGCCACTCGATAATGGTGGGCACGAAAAGATTTGCGAACAGGTGATCCTCGTCAATGGCCGGCTCGCTCCAGGAAACCCCCGCCATGAGGGTCCATGCATCATTCACCTGCCACTCGGCCCCCCCTTTGATGGCGTGTATGTCATTCCAGCGCAGGCCCGACTCGAGCACCGGCTCGCTGAAAGGGGTGGCTTCCGACCACATCTGGTATTCATAGTCGAGCGTGAATTCGAGGCGATCCGCCGGCCGGTACGCCAGGCCCACGCGGAACATGTGCGGATAATCGAGCGAGTCGTACAAAAGATCCTCGTAGTCGTCGAATTCATCGGCCCACTGGCGCGATTTGTACATTGCGCCCACCGACCATTTATCCCAGCGTTTGTAGATACCGAGGTTAAACCCGATGCCCACCGCCTCGTCCCAGGCGTAGTCCGCGATAGCCGGACGCATTCGCAATGTGAGCTGGTCGGTGCGCAAACGCGTGAGCGAGCCTTGCACACCCGCGCCCAGCGCCCAGCCGTTGTCGAGGCGATAACCATACCCCCCTACGAGCTCGAGGTGTTGCAGAGCGAGCTTGCGATCGCGGCCACCGAACAGGAGCCGCCCCGGTAAGCTGCGCGGCGCTTCATACGTTATCTCGCCGCCACCGAGTATGTAGGCCCCCATTCCGAGCACACCCTTTTCCCCGCCCGCGAGCGGCCACACCACCCCGCCTGCGGGAATCGCCACCTCACCGTCGGCCGAAAGCGACCCGTTACGCTTGTTGCTGATAATCCCGTCCGGGTTTACGACGATATTCTCGCGCACACCATACAGCGTCAGGTCGGCCCGCCTGTCGAGTTCCACCAGCGCCGCCGGGTTCATGAGCGTCCAGTAGGCGCTGCGTGGACTGGCTGTGCCGCTGTCGGCCCGCCCGATTTGCAACGCATCATTACCCAAGAGATACAGCCCCTCCGAGGCCACGGCTTGCGGCGCACCAGGGGCCAGCGCGAGCAAGCCAAAAACCAGTGCGGCACAGGAAAACGCACACCACGGACGCCCGTTCAAACCGCGAACGACACAACATTTCATGACTACAACGACCTCCTATACTGCCCGCAATAGTTGCAGGAATAGGCCGGCGATGGCAACCGCAGGCCGGATGGGGCGCTAAATGCCATATGCAGCACAGTACCGGCCTTGAATGGTTCTAATTCTTGCGCCGTATGGTGCAAGGGCGGCGCACACGTTTCGCCTATCTGTTCCGTAACCGCGAATACCGGCGTGCGACGGGGATAGCCGTGACGCATAGAAACAGCCGGTGAGCCAAAACCGCTTCCGCCGTTTGACAAACTTTCCAGCCGCCCGTTAGAGTACGTGTTTGTGAGCCGTGTGTCCCCGTGCCGGGAAGCTGCTCTTGTGTCGGCGGTCGTCGAGTATCCGCTGCATGCGCCGCTTCCTAATCTTGGAGACCCTGATGCGTAGTCATCGCTACATGGTGTTTTTGGTGACCTTGGGCCTGTGCGCCTTTTCCAGCGCGGCCCAGGAGGACGATTCCCCCACGCTCGCGTCCATTGAAGAGGCTGTGCGGACGGCCTGGGCCGACATCGACGCCATCACTGCGCAACTCGAACTCGAGACGGCCATCCTCGAAATGCCGACCAAGGGCCGTGGCAGCGCCTCGGTGCAGCGTGAGGAGAACACCACGCGCTACCGGCAGGAAATCGCCCTCACCTTTCCGCCGCCTATGGACATCGAGGGCCGTATGAAAGCCATCTACGATGGCGAAGCGCTATATGTCATCAACGAAATGATGAACGAGGCCGCCGCATTCAGGACCCAGCCCACGCGTGAGGCCGCCCCGCCGGCCCCCGTGCCCGGTCTCCTGCTCGATGCCATGAAAGAGCGATTCACCTTGGCCCCCGCCCAGGGCAACGCTGTCGAGGGGCGCGAGGCCTGGTGGCTCGAGGGCACGCGTAATAGCGGTGAGCAGCGTGAGGAAACCGTACGCCTGGCCTTTGACAAGAAGACCGGCTTTCCCCTGTATGTGTCGCGTCACACCCCCGACGCTCCGGAACCGGTCGTGCTTACCTACCACACGATTGAAGTGGGCGCGGTGCCTTCCGGCGAAGCCTTCACGTTCGATGCGCCGGAAGACGTGCGTGTAAAAACGCTTGATGCGCCGGAAGACGTGCGGCCGGGAGCGGCCGAAGAGGACGCAGCGGATGCACCGGCTCCAGAAGAAGGGGCAGACAATAGCACGGAGGCGGCAGAACCCGGCCCTGGAAGCGGTGGGGGAGAAGCCGCAGCGCCGACCGAGGAGTCTCAAGACGAACACCAAGACACACAGGAAGGGGATAACGGAACCTGACCCTGCCCAGGCGTTCCCGTTTCAACGCTCTCATCGGGCCTGAAACGCACTGGATTTACGCCACACATTTGAAAAGAGGCAACCATGCAGCCATAGGCGTACACCAAGCCGATTGTCCCGCCAAGCAGGCCCTGAGTAACAGCAGTAAGCACGTTGCACTGCCACACCGGCCACTCTTCCCAGCGTGCGCAGCATGATGTGTTGCAGGGGGTTGTAGACAAAAGCCTGGCAAGCCCGCACAAGGCGGACAAGCCCGCGTACTCCAAATTGCGCATGCCTTGGGAACAGTTGCGAATCATAGCCAGTTATTCGTCAGGTGTCCCAAGATTTACACGAAAAGACGTTGTTGTTGTGTGCCGGGGAAAAGGCCCCGGCGCCTGGAAACCCATTCACGAAAGGAGCCTAGTATGTTTCGTATTCTAACGGCAGCCAGTGTGCTTGTGGCGCTGTGCCTGGTACCGGCGCTGCCGGCGGGCGCGGCAACGCTGGAAGAGGTGAAGACCTCTGTCATTGACGCGTTCCAAGACATCGAGAGCCTCACCAGCGACATCAAGATCAGCATGACCGGCGGCCCCGGCACAACCAGTGAAGGAAACGGCACCCTCGCCATGCTTCGCGAGGACGATGTGATGAAGTATGTGCAGGAAATAACCATCTCAATGGAAGGACCGGCACCCGAAGATCGCACGCAAGTGTCCCTGTTCGATGGCGAGGCGGTCTATGTGACCACCGATGTCATGGGCGAAGAGTATGCGATCAAGACGGACCCCGAAGAGGGACAGGGCCTGCCCGCGCCCGGCGGCGTCGCGCTGTGGGATAACCTGGCGGAGAGCTTCGAGCTCAGTGTTGGTGAGGATGCCGAGGTCGATGGCAATGCCTGCTACACCGTGACCGGCACACCAGCCGAACCCGAGGGCCTCGAAGAGATTAGCGTGCAGTTTGACAAGGAACTCGGTGTGGCCCGGAAAATCACCATGGCCATGGCCCAAGGCGACACGGAAAACACCATACGCTATACAGACCTTGAGGTGGATCCGGAACTTGATGCCGAGATGTTTGTATTCAAGCCAGAGGAAGGCGTCGACGTGGTCTCGCCCGAGGAACTGCAACAGCAGATGCAAGAACGCATGCAACAGCAGATGCAACAGCAGCAACAGCAGCAGCAGCAGCAGCAGCCACAGCAGCAGCAGCCGCCCCAGCAGCAGCAGCCGCCCCAGCAGCAGCAAGGCGGTCCCGGCGGCGGCGATCAACAACAGCCGCCGGTTGTCGTCGAATAGTTTGCCGTTCACCCAATAACATTCCCGGGCGCTCCGAAGGCCTGCCATCGGAGTGCCCGGGTTTTTTTGAGCGCGTGGAAGTAACAGAGAAGTAACCGCGACAGACTTCGAAGCACTTGCCTTTGTGGCCCGCGCAGCCTACCCTGCCGCATGAGTCGCGTAGGGCGTATAGTCGTTCCCGGCATGTCCCATCATGTGACGCAATGGGGTAATCGGCGCACTGATGTGTTCTTGTGCGGCGCGGATCGCGCCGCCTGTATTCGATCGCCTGACCGGACGCCCCTGCGCCCCACACCCCGCGCCCCACCCCGGAACCAAATGCCAAAAGCGAAAAGTAACGCAGTCTCTCCCTGTCCCCCCGGTTCCGTCATTCCCCACGACCAGGGCTACGACCTGAAATCTCCAGACGGCGGAGGAAAAGAGCAGAACTGAAGGTCGGAACCGTGGCACGGTCACAGACCAGCCACAACTGAGGGTGTTTCAGAGAACATCACGGTAACGCGGAACCAGGATGAAAGGCGCAGACGCCTGCGCCTGCGCACTGAAGTGCACACTACAAACCTTTACGAACTTTTGCGGAAGAACCAAGGAATCACATGAGCAAGCATGGATCATCGTGATCCGCCGGGGTGCGTACCAGCGAGGGCGCGCGTGCCCGCGAGCCGAAACTTCTTGTTCTGTAATGGGTGCAGTTTTTGTACTACCGCGCTGTTGGTGAAAAAGTGAAGCAAAAAGGGGACTGTCCTCGCGAGTCCGCGAGCAGGGACTGAAGCAAAAAGGGGACTGTCCTCGCGAGTCCCCGAGCAGGGACTGTCCCTTTCT
>CAZMVU010000230.1:0-7196 GCA_964569295.1 uncultured Nitrospirales bacterium | reverse complement strand
AGTGAAGCAAAAAGGGGACTGTCCTCGCGAGTCCGCGAGCAGGGACTGTCCCTTTCTTGCGAAATCTGGAGAAATTCGCGACGCTTTTCTCCAAGGCCGCAAAACAAGGGACTGTCGTACTGATGGCTGATCACGTTGCGCAAGCCGACAATGTCCGTCCAGGGGATTTCGGGGTGGCCGCGGCGCAGTTCCTCGCTTACACGGCGGGCGGCCTCACCCAGGATTTCCAACTTCCGCTCAACGGCCAACCGCCGCATTTCCGCTTCCCGGCCCGGTGCCAGGAATTCCTCGCGCCGGCGGTCTCCCACGAACTCCCCCACGGCGCGCGCCGCGTCGAGCATGTCCCATAGATGCGCCGCATCCCGCTCGTCAGGCCGCATAGATCACCTCCAGATGATTGAGAATATGATGACGCCGGAAGGGATTGCGGATGGCGTTCTTCTTCACCAAATCGACTTCCCGTCCGAATATCTGTGCCAACTCCCGCTCGGCTTCAATATGATCGAACAAACTCCATGCCGCGTCATCCTGGAGAACAACCAGCACGTCCACATCGCTGTCAGGCCGGAATTCGTCCGTCAGGGCCGATCCGAAAATCGACAATTCCTTGACGCCGCGCTTGCGGCAGAAATCCTCAATCGCATCCATGGGAAGGTCGAACCTCACACTCATGGCTACGCCTCCAGCGTTTGGAATGATGAATGATGAATGCGGAGTGATGAAAGTCGTCTCATAACTTCCTCCGCCCTTTGATGGTCTTTACGCTGGTCACCAAGATTGCGATCAGTTCATCCGCTTCTTTCAACAGTTCTGACAGCAATTCCGCTTTTACCATGCCGGATTCAACAAGCAGTTCCAGCCAAATAAACCGTTTCTTCCAGTTCCTGCAAGGCGCCTTCGGTCTTACTGATCATCTCCGCGTCCGAGCGGCTACGCCTGCCCTCGCGCACATGCGCGCCGACGGACGTTCCAGAGCGCAGTACCTGCTTGCCAAGCACCTGCGCCTCCGTCGTTTTCGGCAGCGACGCATAGAGCCGGACAACCCGCAGGGCAAATGCCTTCGTCCGCTCCAGGATGTTCCGTTTGTCACATCACTCATCACCAACGTTGCATGAATTTGGGTTCGGACGCAGGGTTATTCTATGTGGCGTTCTGGATGCGGTCAAGGGAATCGAGGATGTCTTCGCGCACGGCTTTGTGGGCGCGTCGGGTGAGGGGTTGATTGACGGCAGTCACCCTTTGTGTGACAGGGCGCGAAGAAACCAGGACAGGCAGCCCCTTAACAGCAACGTGAAAGGCCGCCGCGAGCTATGCGTGGGCCGGCCTGCAATCCGTTGCCCTTGTGCGGGCGTGAGTTTCAGGTCTCGTTTTCGCGGTGCTTCATGAACACCGCCTCGAAGACGTGGTTGCGCCGTACGCGCCGCACGGTGCAGGTGCATGGCCCGACGGCGATCTCTTCGCCACGCATGGGGGGGCGGCCCAGCCTATCCGTAATCCAGCGGGACACCGACATGGCCGGGTTTTCTACATCGAACCCGAGCCGATCGGCCACCTGTCTGATCGGCGCGCCGCCGCCCACCATGAGCGTCGATCCGTCTCCGAGCACGTGGGTCATGCGCGGCAGCCGGTCGAACTCGTCTTCGATTTCACCGACCATCTCCTCGAGCATATCTTCAAGAGTGAGCATTCCCAGCGTGCATCCTTTATCGTCCTGCACGATGGCCATATGCACGTGCTCGCTTACGAAACGGCGCAGCATGCGGCTGACCACCTCATCCTCATGCACAAAACGTATGGGCCGCACAATGCCGCGCAGGCTGGGATCATGCGGGTTGGTGCGCAGCGCAAAGGCGATCTCCTTGAAGTTCACATAACCCACCACCGTGTCCTTGTTGCCGCCTTCGCACACCGGATACCGCGTGTGCGCGTCGGCGTGGGCCGCCACAAGCGCATCGCCCAGTTTCATATCCGTCGCGAGGAAAGAAATCTGGTCCACGGGCACCATGATGTCTTTCGCGGTGATGTCGTTGAGGTGCGTGGCCACGCCGATGATCTGCGCCTGCTGCGGGGTGATCTCGCGCGAGAACAGGGCGAGCTTCGCCAGGCTCGTGATCTCCTCGGTCGTGGGGGTGGTGTCCGATTCGGCGCTGCGGCGATCGAAAGGCTTGTTGAACCAGCGCAACACCGCCAGGAGCGGTCCGAACACCAGCACGCCCAAATAGAGCGGCCGCGCGATGAGCACCGCCAACTCCCGGTTGAACCGCACGCCGAGTGTCTTTGGCGTGATCTCCGTGAACTGGAGCATGGCAAAGGTGAACAGCAGCGAAAACAGCCAGACGTGCTGCTGGCCGTAGAGCTGGTCGAACGACGCGCCCGCCACCGATGCGCCGATGGTGTGCGCCGCCGTGTTCAAGACCAGGATCACCGAGATGGGCCGGTCGATCCGCCGTTTGAACCCCTGCCAGATGCGCCCCTTCGCGGGCGACTTTTCGTTGATATCCGCCACTTGACTGGGCGACAGGCTGAGCAGCGCCGCTTCCATAAGCGAACACAGGCACGAAATGCCCAATGCCACCGCTACACTGGCAATGAAGACCACCATGGAACATACTCCTTACTGATAGGTACGCGCATGATACAACAAGCCGGCCCCGGCGATTCCTTTCCGGGCCATGGCGGCAGCGGGAAAGAAGGACGCATGGCGCTGCGCCTCTTTCGTGGTTGCCTTCTTTTTGCGTAAGCGGATTTCGCAGGGTAATATAGCGGGCCGCAGCGTGCTTTACGTGCGTTCTGTTGGGGTGACCGGACGCGTGGCGCTTTGCCGGGGCGCCTTGCCCGGCGGCGAAGCGCGCACCAACGTTCCTCTATCTATGCGGGAATCGCCCTATCTCGGTGCTTTCTTCGAGGATACCCATGAACATCATACACGATATCCGGGACCGTTTCTTCGAGCGCGTGCGCACCTCGGAAACGGTCGGGCCCATTTTATTTGCTGTGACCATCGGCATAGGCGCGGGTTTTGCGGCTGTCCTGTTTCGCCGGCTGATCGATTTGGTGGAATACCTTTTCCTCGGCCAGGGCGGCGCGTTGCTCACGCCCTGGATAGGTCTCGCATACACCATCCCGATCATCGGCCTGGGCGGGTTGCTGGTCGGCCTGATCACACGCTACTTTGCCCCGGAGACCAAGGGCCACGGGGTGCCGGAGGTCATGCTTGCGGTGGCGCGGGAAGGGGGCCGCATTCGCGCGGGTGGACCTCTTGAGCTGCGTCCATCCGCGTCATCTGCGGTTACATGGCCGTGGCGGCAGGACTTTGCGAGCGCGTGGCCTGTCCCCGATTTTTCCGGGCAAGCGTGTTCGAGAATAGAGGGCCGTTACTGGGCCCTGACAAGATTCTCGGCTGTGCCGTAGCGCTCTTCCATGTCACGGATGAGCTTCGATGCGGTGGCGTGAAGCGCGGGGCCCACGTCGGGTCCGGGCGAGTTTCCCTCACCGTATTGGTCGTCGTTGCCGTAGGTCCACGGTGGTTCGGCGTCCCACTGGCTCTTGGGGAGGATGTAGCCTATCTCATCGTTCGCCAGGCCGATGCAGAGATTCTGCTTGCCGTCCATGATGTCGTAGAGCGGCGGTTCCTCGACAGGCTCGATATCGAAGTCGCGGCCCGGACGCGCCTCGACCGGCCCCTTCACGATTTCCGGATAGACTTCACCGGGTACGGTGAGCACGCGCACATCGCCGATGTGAAGCACGTTCACCTCGGTCTTCGCGCCCCGGCCGAGGTAATAGCCCTCGTGAAGGAGGCCCAGCATGATCGCCCACTTATAATGCCCCTCGGCCGGCGCAATCATCGTGCGCGCGCCCACGGCCAGGTAAGGGTTCTCGTTCTGCCACACAAGCTGCGGGTCGCGCAGCGCGTTGTTGACCGCGAGGGCCACGTTTTCGCCGAGCGCTTGCGCCTTTTCGAAGGAGTTTGCTTCAAACACTTCCTCACCCGAACGGTGCGGCACGGCGACCCCGAGCTGGGTCATGAGACCGCCGACCATACCCTGGAAGTACAGGCACATGCCACCCACGCCGGGGGCGCCGTTCGGATCGGACACGCCTTTCTCGACGCCCTCGCGCAGGTAATGCACAAAGTCGGAGGTCACCAGCGAGTTCTTGCTGCCAAGGGTTTCCGGGTGGTTGCCCCAGTTCACGAAGGTGGCGATGGTGGTATCTGTTTCCGGTTCGGTGAACCGCCAGAGGTACACATTGTTGTCGATACAGTGCGGTTTACGCGAGTCCCTGACAAAGCCTTTTTCCGGCAGGTCCAGCGTGGCGGCGTACATGTTGGCCGGGGCAAGGTTGTCCACTGCATCTTTCACTGCGGCCGCCGTCCGCTCCTCGAGAAAGGCCAGGTACGCCTCGTCAAATCCGAACACGGGAATGTCCAGCCCGCCGATACGTTTCCAAAAACTCCAGATCTTCATCGTGTCCGGCACTTCGTGGTTATGGGTCGCCGAGACCACCACATGGTCCACGTCGTGCGTCGCCTCGACCGCCTTGCGAATGCGAATGGTGGTGTTGTGAAACAGGCCGATGCTGTCAACGGTGACCATGGCGACCGTCACGCCGTTGTTGCGCATGGCGATGGCGCGCGCCCATAACGGGTCGTGAATGCCTTTGGCCGGGCGGTTCGTGCCGAAGCCCGCCAGCCAGACTCCGTCGAACCGTCCATTGCCGTTGCGGTCCTCGTAGGTGTCAACGTCCGGATCGAACTTGCTGTTGTCGTTCACGTCCGTCCAGGTGTCGTACTTGGACATATCCGGCGTGACTTCGTGCATGGCGACACCCACCTCGAGGGGGCCGGCCGCCGCCTGCGCCGCCGGGTCTGCCGGCAGCAGGACATCCAGTTCGTAGCTGTGAAAGGGACCGCGCATGCGCACAAACATGCAGCCGCCGCCCACCAGAACCAGGATCAATAACAGGGCAATGATTCCCACAAGAAATCGCACAGTCCAAAACTCCTCAACTTACCGCTGCCGGCTGATAGCCGGTGCAACCATTATGGCAGGCCACAGCCACCGGCCGTGCGGTTCGAGCACAAGCCGGCGTCTGCCCGGGACAAGACACACACACCATTCACTGCATGCCGCGACAGGCTGACACACACCATTGTCTATGGACCACCCGCAACGGGAACGAGTTTCGCCAGACCCTGTCCCCAACGCCACGCTATAGCGTATTGCGGCCCCACGCCGCGAAGGGCTGCGCCGCCATGGCGAACAGGCGCCGGTTCGCCGGCGAGGCCGCGACCATGCGCGCGAGGGTGGGCGCAGCACGGTAGTAGGCATCGACAAGCTCCCGGCCCCAGGTGTTGGCCGCAAGCACCTGATCGCGAAAAGCGCGCAAGCCGGCCAACGCCTCCGGATCCTCGGTGAATGCGGCCTTTGCGGGACACACCGCGCCCGAAGAGGGCGCGCACGGCGTGTCCCCCTCCAGGTAGCACCCAATCTCGGGGAAGAATTCGCGCAACGAGGCGAAATAGTCGAGATTCTGCTCGGGCGTGGCGCAATCGTGCACCGTGCCGCTCGACAACATGCCGACAACCTTGAGTTCCGAGTCCCCCATGAGCAACGGCGATCCGGAGGACCCTTGCTTGGTGATGCCCTCATCCCATTGCACCTCGGTCTGGTACTTGCCGAGCGAGAAGTTCACCCCCACCTGTTGAATCGTGCCGAGTGCGCCCTTCATGGGCTCGCTTCCCGTGCCGCTGTTGGCCGGATGATGAATACCGGCTACATCGGCGTCCGCCGTCAGAACGCCGGTGTCCCAACCAAGCCAGGTGCGGCCGCGATGGCCTATGGGCACCGACTCGAGTTCGAGCAGCACGCCATCGAGCGTGCTATTACGCGCAAGCACAGCGCGCCCCGCGCTCTGCGGCACGCTGTCCATATCCGGCACGCCGCTGCCGTCGCAATTGGCCGCCAGGTAATCCCACCGCACTTCCACCTGCGCGGCGTTCACACGGTTGGGGAAGCAGTGTTCCGCCGTGATGAAATACGGTTCGAAGTAAACCGTGTCCGGGTTGTTGATAAGTGCACCCGAGCACAGCGCCTGGCCTGCGGTAACGGGGATAATGAGAATGCCCACGGCCTTTGTGGCGTCCTCAAAAGCGGCATCTTCGACGCAGGCCACGTGCAACGGGCACGGCAGTTTGCGCTGCGTGCCGAAATCCGCATAGAAATGCGCGTACTGCGTTATGGTCACCTCGGGCATATCCGGCGCCGAACTGCGCAGCATGACCACTGCCTCCTCACCCAGTACCGTCGGTAGCCAGCGCCCCCCTTCCACCGCATCCGCCGCCGTATACGGCCCAAAACTGCGGTTGGCCTGCGGCGCCACCATCCACACGGACTCGCCCGGCTCGAGCGCGTCCAGCGTGACCTGCACGCGCATTGCCGTGGCATCCAGCGATTGCACACCGCACATAAAAACCCAGCTCTCCCCCTGCTGCATCCCCGTGCTGAACATGGCGCCCGATTGGCCGCCCAGGGGCGCATTCACCGCTACCTGCGGGGGCGAAGCGTCAGCGCTGGATTTCGCCAGGGCATGGTTCTTCCCCGCGTAATCCCCATAGACAAACACGGGGTAATTCGTGGCCAGGGCATCGGCCACCAATTCCGGCGCAATGGGAGACAGGGCGGCTTTTAGAACCGCCGGATCCTTGGGCGCGGGCACGGAGACACCAGGCGCTTCAGCCGCCCAGGCACCGCCGGCTACCACGGCCGACACAAACACCATCAACAACCCGGCAAAGCACGCTCCACGATTCATATTGCGCAACACCTCGGCTTCCCTTTCCTTCAGCAGCGTTCCCATGCCCATAGTCTAGCACACGTTCGCCCCCTGATTGACGCGGTCCGCGCCCACAACCCAAGGACGGGAAAACGTGTTACGTGGTTCGTGGGAAAAATCGGGCACAGCCCACGCACAACCCAAGGGTGGGAAGGTGCTCTACGTGGGTGTTGGTTCGGGGCGACTTGTGCTTAGGAAAGATGCCTGCTGTGGAACCCGCGCGCCACCTGTCTCCAGAGCGCCGAAGGCGCGGTTCCATACCAGCCTGGGCCAACGGCCCATACGCGTTAACTTAAGGATGCAGCTCTGACAGTACCGCCTTGCATCATCACTTGAGCAAACAAAGGGACTGTCCTCGC
>CAZMVU010000229.1:0-7284 GCA_964569295.1 uncultured Nitrospirales bacterium | reverse complement strand
CCGGTACGTACACCCTGACCTATCAGGTGAGCGATGCCGCCGGCAACACGGCGGATGCGGTGCGTGTGGTGACGGTGGCTGACGACACGCCACCGGAACTGACGTTGGCCGGCGAAGCAAACGTCACGCTTGCGTGTGGGGAGGCATTTGATGAACCGGGGTTCTCCGCTGTGGACACCTGCGACGGGGAGCTCTCGGATTCGGTAACCGTTGGAGGCGCCGTGGACGAGACAACCCCCGGTACGTACACCCTGACCTATCAGGTGAGCGATGCCGCCGGCAACACGGCGGAGGCGGTGCGTGTGGTTATGGTCGAAGATGACACACCGCCGGAACTGACGCTTGCCGGGACGGATGCGATCACCCTCGAGTGCGGGGAAGACTACCAAGAGCCCGGATTCGCCGCTACAGACACCTGCGATGGCGACCTTACGGACGCGGTGAACGTGGAGAGCGCGGTGGATGCCGCCACGCCCGGAAGCTACACAGTCACCTACCGCGTGACCGACCGTGCGGGCAACATGGCCGAAGCGGTGCGCACGGTTACAATTGAAGATACCACGCCCCCGGAAGTCACCCTGCTTGGCATGGCCGAGGTGGAGGTTTCCTGCGGCAGCGCTTTCGACGATGCCGGCGCTGTGGCCGTGGACGCGTGTGAAGGTGATCTCACGGATGCCGTGGTGGTATCAGGCACGGTAAACACCAGCCAGCCCGGCGTGTACACACTCACCTACAGCGCCACCGACAAGGCCGGCAACACGGGGGAGGCCGTTCGGGCCGTTCGGATTCTGAATGATTGCGAAATCGGGATTTCCAGGCAGCCGGCACCGCTGTCGCTCTTTGTGGGAACAAGTGCTGTGCTCTCATTGACGGCCACCGGTGGCAGTGACACCCTGGGTTACACGTGGCGCAAGGATGGGAACGTACTCAATGCGCCTGACCTTCCGCGCCTCCAGCTGACCGCCGTGACTCTCGAAGGCGCCGGTGAATACACGTGCGTTGTCAGCGATGGCGTGACCTCGGCAACCTCCGACCCTGCCATCGTGTCCGTATTTCCCTTGCCTGACACCGCGCCACACAGCGCCGACACCAATGGCGACTGGGCTATTGCACTGACGGAGCTGTTGCGGATAATCCAGTTCTTCAATGCTGGTGAGTTCTCCTGTCAGGCGGACACGGAGGATGGTTACGTCCCCGGCGATGCCGGTAACCGCGACTGTCCTTTCCACAACTCGGACTACGAACCGCGGGACTGGCGATTAAGCCTCACGGAGTTGTTGCGGATAATCCAGTTCTTCAATCAGCCGGCAAGCCTGTATCACCGTTTGGAAGGCACCGAAGACGGTTTTGCCCCCGGCGCGGGCTGATGGGGCGTGGCCGTGGCCGCTTCCACACCAAAGTGCTTGACGGGAGTTCCGGGCTGGCGCTGTTAGCGTTTCCTCGATTGTACGAAGGCGCTCAACAAGCCCGCCCGCGTGCGGTTGCCGCCGGGACCGGTGGTGTAGGCATCCATCAGGCGCATGTCCAACCGCCCGCGCCGCGCGTAATACCACACCCAATAGGGGTAGTAGAAAATGCTGGTGGCGAGGGTTTCCTCGATGGCCGGTTTTTTCTGCTGGCTGCGCCGCCGCAGGATGTTTTTCAGGCACTCCTCGCGCCCTATCTGGACCGCCTCGTTTTCGGAAATGGCAGGGGGGAAGGTGGGGCCTTCGATGGGGTCATCGCGTAGCGCTGCGTGCAATTCGAATAGGGCGAAGGCACCGGAGTGGCCCTCGACGGAGATCGACTGTACGGCCGGGGTAGTACCGATACGCACGCGCAGATCAATCCAGTAATACCCGAGCCACACCTGCTCGAGCTTGGGCAGCCGGACGCCTGTTGCGCTCACGGTTTCGTGCGGCAACAGCAACCCAAAAAGATTGCGCCAGCGGCGATGGGTGAAAAAAGCGCGGGCCTCGTGCGCCGAGACCCGCGAAGGTACATGATTCATTGCTTGTCGCGCAGTGCGGCCTTCATGCGTGCGCGTGCACGCGCGCCGAAGTAAGCCAGACCCACACCCACGCCCATGAGCACGAGACCGGCGATGACATTGACCACCGCGGCGTGTATGCGGTCGGCCCAGAATGTACCGGCCAGCACCGGCAATGCGATGACGATGACGAACAGGCCAAGCGCCAGTTGCGTTTCCGCATCGCGCTTGCTTAGGTCCGCCTTGCGTTCGGCCTGCGATTGCTGCTTATGCATGTCGCTCATGACGTTGTTCCCTTAAAAGTACAGGTACACGATGATATGCGGCAGCATGGACCCGACGGTCCAAATGCGCAGGTCGCTGTACCACTTGTTGTTCGGACGGCTGACGTGCACATATTCCCGGTTGAGAATCGCGCCCACCCAGATCATCGTGAGGATGAAGAAAGCCACCGCCACGATCCGCGCCCATGGCATATAGATCGGCGTCAGCCCCTCGTTGATGGGCTCGAAAAACTGGCTCATGGGCCCCTGAAAAATGGGGGTAATCAAGTCACTCATTCGGAAACCCTTTCATTCAGCGCACTCTGAGCATCTTCATCGTGGAATACCGAACCCCATACCAACCCCCTGATTTTCGCCTCGGGGTCCGCGGGTGTCAGCAGGCTCACCACCACGGTTACGATCATCGAGAACACGAACGACCACCAGGCGACGAACAGGAAGGGGTCATCCGAGGGGAAGAGGCCCTCGGTGTAATTCAACACGAAGCAGAAGACCACGCCCAGCAAGAGGCCGGCCAGCCCGCCCCACTGCGTCGTGCGCCGCCACATAATGCCCAGTAGAAGGATGGCCAGTGTTGGCCCCTGGAACAGCGACAGCGCCGTCTGGATAAACACGTAGATGCTTTCCGTGCGGCCGATGACCGGCGCCAGCAGCCCCGCCAGGATAATGAAAGCAACCGTGAATATGCGGCCGATGACCAGGCCCTGCTTTTCATTCAGCGGCGTGCCCGAGATCATCCGCTTCACCCGGCCGAGCAGGTCTGTGGTCCAGATGGTCGTTGCCGAGTTCAGGGTCGAGTCCACCGACGACATGAGCGCGGCAAAGAGCGCCACGAACATGAGCCCCTTCAGGCCGGGGGGTAGTATCTCCCGGATCATTGTGGGCACTGCGTCGTCGCCGTCGGTCAAATTCGGCGCCACGAGCAGCGCCGCGAGCCCTGGCACGGCCACCATGAGCGGGATAAACGCCTTCAGGAACCCGCCGAAGAGCATGCCGCCTTTGGCGTCCCACTCGGACCGGGCGCCCAGCGTGCGCTGCACGACCGCCTGGTTGCCGCTCATGTAGGCGATAGCCAGCACGAGGCCCAGGCCGAACACGATCCCCGTCCAGGGGTAGGGCTTGTAGGTGTTGTGGGGAAGGAGAATGTCGAAGTGGCTCTCGTAGGTCACAAACTTTGTTATTTGGACCTTCGCCGGATCGCCGATACGGTTTGCCAGGGCGGCGTTTATCTTGGCATGCGCGTTTTCGCGGATACCGTTCATCGCCTTAACCAGCGCGGGGCCTTCAAGGCCGCGGGTCTCCAGCCCCTCGAACCGCACCACGAAGCGCTGCCCCGTCTCGCGGCGAACGTTCTCGTGCAGCTCGAAATCCGATATCGTGTAGCCAGCATCTTCAAAAGCGGCGTGTATCGTGTCGTCGGGAACGGTCTCCTCCTGGTCGACCAGCACGACCATTTTCGGTTCGAGCGCGGTGACCTGCTCCTGCACCTCCGCGAAACCGCCCAGCTCCCACATGCTCAGGAACAGCAATGACAAACCGCCCACAAACATGATAATAAGCTGCACCACATCTACCATTACCACCGCGGACAGTCCGCCGGAAAAGGTGTAGACACCGGTGATAAGGACCATGAGCCAGACCACGAAGTAGGGATTCCAGCCGAGCACCGTATTCATCAGGTTGTCACCGGTGACCCACAACATGAGCGAGAGCATGGTGAACAGGAAAACGGCCCAGATGGTGCCGTGAATCATTTGAACCGCCGTGTTGTAACGCCGGCCCAGAAACTCGGGAATCGTGAACACGCCGGAGCGCCAGAAGTACGGCACAAAGATGAACGCAGCGAACACCATGGCGGGCATCGAACCCATCCAATCGAAGTTCGCCACGGAAATCCCGTGGGTATAGGCCGAACCCGCCACACCCACAAAGTCCATGGCGCCGATGTCGCTCACCACGATGGACATGCCGATCGCCCAGAAGGGCAGCGCCTTGCCGGCGATAAAGAAGTCGCCCGCGTTCTTCACATACTTGCCGAAAAAGGTGCCCAGAACAAACACCCCCACCATATAAATAATTATAATGGCAATATCGATGCCGTCCAAGCCGATGGCGATGTCATCCATAGCCAGCTCCCCAGGTTATGCTTCTTCCGCTTGAGCCGCGCCGCGCGGCCGATTGAACGCGCTACTATGCCATACGCTTTGCGGTGTCGGCAAGTGTTTCCAGCAGTTCCAGTTTATCACAGATTGTGCAGAATGCCGATCTGCCCGCAGGGATAGCTGTTGTGTAGCACCATGCGTTGCGCACCGTTTCCGCCGTGCCGCGCATCGGTTCCGGCATATGGGCTGGCGGCGTGGGGAGGGCGCGTTCGCGTGTGCGAAATACCCGCGGACGGTTCATGGATAAACCGTTTGACACCTAACAGAAAAAGGCGTTAGTCTTGAGGCGTGGTAAGCAATACCGGCCGGGGGGGCGGGTGTGGCGTGTCTACGTAATGTGGAGGTGTGCATGAATACAGACAGACAAATTGAGTGGACCATCGACCGCAAGCCATTCAGTTGGGTAAGTTCCCGTATAGCGGGCTTTCTGTTGTGGTGCATTGGCTGGCATGTGGAGGGGCCCGTGCCCCAAGGCCAGCGTTTCGTGGCCATCGCCGCGCCGCACCGTTCGGGCTTGGACCTGATTGTGGCGCTGCTGACCGCCATCAAGATACGGATACCCATCGTATTCATGATGAAGAAGTCCATGTTCTGGTGGCCTTTGAGCCTGCTGTGGCACCGGTTGGGCGGCCTGCCCATCGACCGCAGCCAGCGCAAGCAAATCGTGCCCAACATGGTGGAAGCAATGAAGCGCGCGAAGCACATGGCGCTGGTCATCACCCCGGAGGGTACCCGCAAGAATGTGCAGCGTTGGAAGACCGGCTTTTACTGGATTGCGTGGGGGGCGCGGGTGCCCGTGCTGCTGCTGTGGATTGGGCATGAGAACAAGGCGGCCGGGCTCGGCGAATTCATGGACCTCACGGGCGATATCCAGGCGGACTTCGCGCGCATCCGCGCGTGGTACGAAGCCAAGCTGGGCCGGCCCATGCCGCAAATCACGCCGGGTGACCAGATAGCGCCGCCCGAAGGGGTGCAGTAGGCGCAGGCAACACGGAAACAGGGGATGCTACCCCTATTCCCGCTCTTTACCTCGGGGCTTCTTCCGGCGGCCGGGGTGTTTGGGGCGGCGGACACGGCCGCGGCGGGAAGAAGGTATCCGCAGATGGCGCAGGTTCGGGCAGATAACCTTATTTCTTATCTGCGTTCATCTGCGCCATCTGCGGATGATTTGCTTCCCCAGCGCTCGCCTACCTGTGCGCCTGCGCTCAGAACTTGAGCTGCGTATCGAAGTAGATGTAATCCATGGGATCGTCATCCGTGCCGGCGAGCAGGTCATGGCCGTGTTGGAGGATGTAGCTGCCGTCTTGCAGGCCGTCCTGCGAGAAGAAACGTTCCCACCCGATCCGAATCCACAGGTCATCCGAATAATCGTACTTCACCCACAGGTGGGCCACATAGCCCAGTTCGTCATCTGCCTCGCGGGTATTCCAGACGTTCGGGCCATCGGGCCAGTCGAAGGGGTCGTTCACGCCAAGGTACTGGGTCGCCAATCCGACGCTGATTTTTTCCAGCGGCTGCACCGTCACGCCAGCGCGCACCTGGTGGAAGTTCGTCATGGCTGAGGCGCCGCCGATAATGTCGGTATTGGCCGTATACCACCAGCCGGAAAACAGCCGGTTGAAGGCGAGGCTGGCATCGGGCACATGGTTCCGGTCGATTGCTTCGGCCCAAGACACATCGCGGTTGTCGTCGCCGCTAAAGTAAGCGCCGCCCACATAGACGCGCGGGTGCCAGTTCGTGTCGAAGGTGTAGCCGAATTCGAGGTCGCCGGCCCACGCATCGTAATCGGCGTCCGACGCGGCCAGTCCGCTGAATGGTTGCACGTAGAGGCTACCCGCTGAGTCAGCCGTGCCCCACTGGTAGGCCAGGTGCAGGTCATAATCGAAGCCGCTTTGCGCGCCGAAAGCGCGTATACCCGCCGTCTTGAGCCATGTGGAATCAAAGTCCTGGGTGGTTCCCGCCGGTGACGCGATATCACGGCCATCGTGAATGAGCAGGAAGAAAGGCGACACGCTCAGCGGTTCCCAGCCGGCATAGGTGCTGTAAACCCCGTAGAAGTCGACATCGTCCGATGCAAAATCACCGAAGGTTTCGTTCAACTTCGCCCACCATGCATCGATCGTGAAGTCGCCGGGCGTCCACGTGGCGCGGATGGCGTCGTACGAGATGCCCAGCGTAGGGGAGACGCGCGACCCAACCAGCCAGGAATCGCCCATGGCCAGTTCCTGCCGTCCAAGGCGCAGGCGCACGGGATAGCCAAACATCTCTTCAGCCTGGATATAGGCCTGGAATATCTCGACGTCATCGCCGGTCCAGGCGCGATTGTCCACGCCTGTCACGTAGTCCGACCGAAACTCGTTGCCGTTTGCGTTCTGTTCGCCCCAGCGCCCCCACGACTCCAGTTCGAGGAAAGTCGAAACCTGGTCCGTGAAGTCCGCGGATATATTCAATAAAGTACGCTGCTCGACGAAGGTGAAATCTTCGCGGGCGCGGTCCACATCGTAGATGCTACTCACACCATGGGGCCCGAGCGGACGCCCGGGAATGTCACGCCCGCCGCCTGGCAGACGGCCCTCCCGCGCCGATCCGGGGTTGAGGCTGTTGCCGAAATGGCGCCCGCGGATCCGGATTTCACCGCCCACGCGCACTTCCTGCAATTCAGCGACAAGGCTTCCGCACATCATCAACGCCAGCCCAATACATAAACGTGTCTTCATGATCTTCCCTCTCCAGTTCCGGGCCGTCCTCGCACGGCACCATAATTCCCACAAGTACCCAATAAATAATGGCATTACCGAGGCTCAGTAAACACCCATCCCGGCGCGGACTATACCGCAAACTGCCCCTCCGGGTAAAGGCAATTTTAATC
>CAZMVU010000228.1:0-7327 GCA_964569295.1 uncultured Nitrospirales bacterium | reverse complement strand
ACAGGGCAGATTGGCGAAACACGTGCGCTCCCTTGCGCCATACGGCTAAAGAATTGCGTATTTGTATGTTCTCAGATCCCCTTTTACCCGAAGCGGGCGCTCGGCTACACTATAGGCGCTTACCCGCTTCACGATTCCACAATCCGCAAATCAAGGAGGACGTACATTGATGGCAAGCGGCATCCGCGTGACAATATGGAACGAGGGGCTCCTCGAGAAGACGGTGGAAAAAGCGGCCGAACTTTATCCGGACGGCATGGGCCGGCAGATCGGCCGATACCTGGAGACCTTGCCGGCGGTCGCCTCGGTACGTTATGCCGAACTCGGGGACCCGGACCAAGGGCTATCGGACGCGGTGCTCGCGGACACCGACGTGCTCACGTGGTGGGGCCATAAGGCACACGACGCGGTCACAGAGGAGACCGCCGCCAAGGTGCAGCAGGCGGTGCTCGATGGCATGGGTTTTCTCGCGTTGCACTCGGGACACAACGCAAAGCCCTTCCACCGCCTGATGGGCACGAGTTGCATGCTGAAGTGGCGGGAGTGGGCCGGCGTCGGCGAGCGTGAACGCCTCTGGGTGGTTGATCCGGCGCACCCAATCGCCGATGGGGTGCCGGAGTATTTCGAGCTCGATAAAGCGGAGATGTATGGCGAGCACTTCGACATTCCACAACCCGACCAGTTGGTGTTCATCTCCTGGTTCCAGGGGGGCGAGGTCTTTCGCAGCGGCTGTTGCTGGCACCGGGGGCTGGGCAAGGTGTTCTACTTCCGGCCGGGCCACGAGACACTGCCGCAATTCCACGATGAAAACGTACTCAAGGTTATCGGCAATGGCGTGCGCTGGGCGGCGCCCACGAAACCCCGCGGCGGCGTGGTGCGCGGCAATTGGGACCCGCTCGAGCCGATGGCGTAGTGTGAAACCTCATGCACGGCGTATCCGGGGGCACCATTACTCCCGCAGCCGCGGGTCCATGGCGTCGCGCAGGGACTCACCGACCAGGTTGAAGCCGACCACGGTCACGAAGATGGCGGCGCCGGGGAATACCACGAGCCACCACGCGAAGTCGACGTAGCTCTGGGATTGCTTGAGCGTTTCGCCCCAACTCGCGGCCGGCGGCGGCACGCCGAACCCGAGGAAGCTCAGGCCGGACTCGGTGAGGATCGCCCCGGCCACGCCGAAGGTCGCCGCGACAAACACGGGGCTGATTGAGTTCGGCAACAGGTGCCGGAAGATGATGCGCAGGTCGCGCAGGCCCATCACGCGCGCGGCAATGGTGTAGTCGGACTGTTTGTTCTTGAGGAACTCGCCGCGCACGAGCCGCGCAATGCCGGGCCAGCTTGTGAGGCCGATGACGGCCATGATGTTCAGGATGTTGGGCGGCAGAAAGGCCATTACCGTGATGACGAGGAAAAAGGCGGGGAACACCAGCACCACCTCGATCACGCGCAGCACCAGCGCATCCACCCAGCCGCCGTAGTACCCCGCGATCGACCCGAGCACCACGCCAATCAACACGGCAATACCCACCGCCACAAACCCGACCGACATCGACACCCGCGTACCCCAGACCATGCGGCTGAGCACATCGCGGCCACGGTCGTCGGTGCCGAGCCAGTGTTCGCGGCTGGGGGCCGCGAGGCGCGCGCGCAGATCCTGGCGGTTCGGGCCATATGGCACGAGGGGGCGCAGGGCGGTTTCCCCTTTCGCCTCATCGGGAATCCAGCGGTCGAAGTTGGCATAGAGGTTGTCGGCGACCAGGGCATCGTATTCAATGAGGTTCGGGAACCAGTAGGTGGCACCGTCTTTCACCAGGTAGATAGGCGTATCACCGGCGAGGAAGGGCGCGAACAAGGCCACCAGCCCCATGAACACAATCAGCGCGAGACCCACCTGTCCCAGGGTGCGCTGCCGGAACTGGCGCCACACGATACGCCAATAGCCTTGTGATCGCTTGGGAGTCCGGCCAGAATCCCCGGCAGTGTGCGGGGCGCGGCCAGAAAGACGTTTATTCTCGTGCGGCGGCATTGGTTTTCTTACTGCACTGCGGCATTGTGCATAGGTATCCTGTTCTCAGATTCACCGTTCTCATTTCAACTGAATCCGCGGGTCGACCAGTACATACAGGAGGTCACTCAGGATGAGCCCGGCCAGTGTGAGCAGCGCCGACATGGTGACCGTGCCCATGATAACCGGGTAATCCCGGAAGAGCACCGCCTCGAAGGCGAGCCGGCCCATGCCGGGGATGCTGAAAATCTGTTCGATGATCACACTGCCGCCGATGAGCGTTGGGAGCAGGCCGCCCAGCAACGTGATGATCGGGATGAGCGAGTTGCGCATGGCGTATTTCCAGATGACACGGCGCTCGGAGAACCCGTAGGCCCGGGCCGTGCGGATATAGTCCTGGCGCAACACATCGAGCATGCCCGTGCGCATATAGCGCGACACGATGGCGAGGCTGGCGTAGGTGAGGCAGAAGGTGGGCAGCAACAGGTGCCACACGCGGTCCAGCAGCCACTGGTGCCAGGGTAGCGCGGCCGCGCCGGTCGAATTGACGCCATGCACCGGGAACACGTCCC
This sequence comes from uncultured Nitrospirales bacterium, assembly GCA_964569295.1. Taxonomy (GTDB): domain Bacteria; phylum Hydrogenedentota; class Hydrogenedentia; order Hydrogenedentales; family JAGMZX01; genus CAZMVU01. The sequence continues at coordinate 4,750 of CAZMVU010000228.1, read as the reverse complement.
AGTACTGTCCGCCGCCGAAGAAGAGCATGAGCAGCATGGCCATCCAGAAACTGGGAATACTGAACAACAGAAAGAGCTTCACCGTGAGCGCACGGTCGAGCAGTGAATGCGGATGGGTGGCACTGTAAACGCCCAGGGGAATGGAAAACAGGTAGATGAGAAACAAGGAAGCGAAGTTGATCTGCAAGGTGATGGGCAGGGCGTCGCCGATCTTCTCGAGCACGGGCCGCTGGTCTTCGTAGCTCTCGCCGAAATCGAGCGTAACCATGCGCGCGAGCCATAGCACGTACTGCATGTAGATGGGTTTGTCGAGGCCATAGAGCTTCTTGGTCTGCTCGATAATCTCCTGCGAGGTGGCATCGTTCGCCATGGCCCCCTCGACGCCCTGAAGCCGCGCCATGACCGGGCTGCCCGGCGCAAGCTGGATCAAGAGAAACGTCAAAAGACTGATGCCGATAAGCGTCGGGATAATCAGTAGAAACCGCCGTATGAGGTACGCTTTCATGACGGGGCCTCGCTTTTGGTGGCGGGGACGTGGTCCGGCATACCGGCGCCTATGACACCCCACGGACGGGGCGCCTTCTCGCCACGAAGGCGGGGTGCCTGAAAAGACGTGCCCAGCGCCCATACGGCTTGGGCACATACCGCCGGGGGTCCTGAGTTCCCGCCTGCGCGGGAAGGACGGTGTGTGGGCGGGGATGGTATTTTACTGCGCCTTGTGCTCACGCTTCGCCGTTCCCTTCGGTGACGGTGTCATTGTCCGTAACGTTGCAACTCCACGGGGACAAACCACTCGCGCGGATCGGGGCCGAAGGGGTAGATGGTGATGCCGTGAATACGCTTGTCCACAGCGAGAAGGGCCTTGGGAATGAAGAGGAAGGAATAGGGCTGCTCTTCATGTACGATGGCATGGAATTGCTCATAGAGTTTGACCCGTTCGTCGCGGTCGAAGGTGGCCCGGGCCTCTTCGATGAGCGCATCCGCTTCGGGATTCTTGAAGCCGATATAGTTTGATCCGTCCTCCGCCTGCGACGAGTGCCACACCTGGTACGGGTCGGGGTCCGGCGGCATGGACCAGCCCATCGTGATGGCGTCGAACTCGCGCTTCTGGACCCGTTCCGTCATGCTCGCCCACTCCATCTGGCGGATGCGCAGCTCGATGCCGACGCGGGCCAGCTCTTCCTGGTAGACCGTGAGAATCTGCTCGGAGATGGGATTCTGGTTCGTGGTGAGCACCTCGAAGCGGAAAGGCGCCCCATCCTTGTCGCGCACGCCGTCGCCATCGGAATCGGCCCAGCCGGCTTCCTCGATGAGCGCCAGAGCCGCATCGGGGTCGAAGGGCCACGGCTCGATGTCTTCATTGTACTCGGGGGTGCCGGGCATAAAGTTGCCGGTGCAGATTGTGGCCAAGCCGTGGTAAATCTCGTCGCGGACCAATTCGCGGTCCAGCAGCATGGTGAGGGCGCGGCGCACGCGCTTGTCGGCGAACATGGGCTTACGCAGATTCCAGCCGAGGTAGCTGTAGGCAGGGCGGTCGTACACGAACCGATTGAAGCGCTCCTTGAAGCGCGGCGTGTCGGCGCGCCGCACCCAGAACTCCGGCAGCAGGCCCATGCGGTCGAGATCGCCCCGGCTGAGTACCTGGAAGGCCGCGTTGTTATCGGTGATGACCTTGAACAGGATCTTGTCGAAGTGTGGCTGGCCGGTGTCGTCCTCGTTCCAATAGCGGTCATTGCGGGTGAGACGAATTTCGGCGCCGGTCTTCCAGTCCTCGAGCACATAGCGCCCCGAGCCGACAGGCGAACGGTTGTGGTCCTGGTTGAAATCGCCCTGGCCGTACACATGCTCGGGAAGAATCTCGAGGCCGCCTATCATGATTGCATGGCGGTAGTAGGGCGTGGTGCATGTGTAGCGCACGGTGTATTCGTCGACCACCGCACATTCCGCCACATCGCTGTAGTAGTTGCGCAGATGCGGCGCATCCACTTCGGGGTCCATGACCCGGTCGAAGGTGAATTTTACATCCGCTGCAGTCAACGGTTCACCATCGGAAAAGACCACATCCTCGCGCAGGTGGAAGGTATAGGTGAGGTGGTCCTCGCTCACCTCGTAGGACTTCGCCACGTTCGGAATCATCTCGAGGGTGACCGGATCGCGGTCCAGAAGCGAATCGAAGACGAACTGCATGACTTGCGTGGCGTAATAGTCGCTGCTCGTGAGCGGGTTCATGTGCGGCATTTCGACCGGCAACCGCCAGAGCATCCAGTCGCCGTCGGCTGGTTCGGCATCCATGCCGTAAGCCTCGAGGGAGGCGGCAGCCGCCGGCGCTTCTGTGGATGCTTCATCCGGCTCCGGCGCCCAGGGACCGCATGCCAACGGCATGGCCGCAACCAAGACGAGCAGAACAAGAGGGGAAATGGGCCGGTAGCACATAGATAGAATCCTTCTGAAAGATATCGGAAATCGGCACAATTCGCAGGAACGGTATGTTATCATATCCACTGGTGGCCGAGTAAAGGAAACGTGCGTTCCCCGGTGTATGGGATCTGCGGAATGCACATGGGCACCGCCTGTGTTGCATTGACGCTGCAGCGAAATCAGAAGGAAGCATGGTGCTCATGAAAAAACTCTTAATCGGATTTCTAGTGCTTTTGGCAGCGCTCGGCGCGGGCGCGGGCGCCTACGCCGGGTACGCGTTGGGCATGTTCGACGATCCGGCCTCGAACATCGCCATCGGCGCGGACATGCCCGGCTTCACCATGACGGACCACACGGGCGAGGAACATGCATTGTCCGACTACGCGGGCGAGATTGTCGTGCTCAACTTCGCCTCGCACAAGTGCCCCTTTTCCCGGGGTGTCGACCCCGACCTTGCGGAGATCGCCCGGGAATATGCGGACAAGGGTGTCGTGGTGCTCGGGATCGACTCGCACTATGCAACCCCGCGCGAGGAACTGGCTGAATACGTGGCGGAGGAGAATATCCCCTGGCCGCTGCTCAAGGACGAGAACCACGCCTATGCCGACCAGGTGGGCGTAAAGCGTACGCCCGAGATTTTCATCCTAGACACGGAGGGCGCCCTGGTATATCACGGCGGCTTCGACGGCCGCCGCAGCACCACGGGTCCCGGCCCCGAGCCCTATGTCGACCAGGCCCTGGCCGCGCTCGTGGCTGGGGAACCCATAGAGACCAAGCAAACCAAAGCCTGGGGCTGCACCATCAAACGTGATGACTAGCAGCTGCCCGTGAAAGGAGGTCCTGACCATGCTGAGGAAGCACACCCTGACCTTGTTGACCGTATGCCTGGCGATTGCCGTGGCCGCCGGCTTGGGCGCCTGTTCCGCCGAAGCGCAGAATGGCGCCAGAACGGAAGACGCGCCCCGTGTGGGCGACAAGGCACCCAACTTCACGATGACGGACCATAAGGGCAAGGAGCACAGCCTCGAGGATTACCGGGGTAAGGTGGTCGTGCTCGATTTCTCCTCCCAGCACTGCCCCTATTCCAAGGCAGCGGACCCGCACTTCGCCAAGCTCCACGAGGAGTTCAAGGACCGGGGCGTGGCGATCCTCTCCATCGACTCCCACAACGCCACGCCGCCCGAAGACATCGCGGAGTACGCCAAGGAAAACGACCTGCCCTTCCCAATCCTCAAGGACGAGGGCAACGAATATGCCGACAAGATGGAGGCCCAACGCACACCGGAAGTCTTTATCCTGGATAAGGAAGGCGCCATCGTGTACCACGGCGCCTTCGACGATGGGCGCATGCCGGGTGAGGGCGATAAGGCTTACGTAAAGGACGCGCTTACCGCCATTCTCGCCGGTGAAGATGTGGACCCCGCCACGACCAAGGCCATTGGCTGCACCATCAAGCGCGCCGGCTGAGCCTATGAAGCCAACAAGCAGTCAAGTTCGCGTGTTGCGGCGGCATGGCATGGGCTGGGCCGCCGTATGCGCTGTCGTGCTGCTGGCCGGTTGCGGCGCTTCCCAAAGCAAGCCGGCCGCCGAAGCGGAGGGAGGAGAGACCGCGCCCGCTGAAGCGGGGGTGCAGGTGGCGAGCGCCTCTGAACTCGGAGCCAAGGTGCGCCAGGCACGGGGCAAGGTGCTCGTGGTAAACCTGTGGGCGACCTGGTGCCCGCCGTGCGTCGCCGAGATGGCCGAGCTCAATGCGTTTTACGAGGATTACGCCGGCGCTGATCTGCGTTTCCTCAGCATCTCGTACGATGACCCGAACGACACGCAGAAGGTTGCCGCATTCCATGAGGACCAATCGCTGTCTTTCCCCGTCCATATCCTTGGGGAACTGGACGACGCCTCCGACATTGACAAGGCTCTTGGCACCACTTTTGAAGGCGTGTTCCCCACCACCCTCGTGTATAACGCGGCCGGCGAGCCGGTGAAGGTCTGGCAAGAAGCGATCACCCGGGAACAGCTCGAGGAAGCGGTCAAGCCACTGCTGCAGTGAGCCGCGTTCCCCCGCCTGCCACCGCGCATCGGCCGTCAATCCTTACGTGAACTGCCCGCCAGAAAGTCCTTCGTACTGGCCGGCCGCCAGGTGTTGCCATCATCGTGCGAAGTGATGACCATGCGATCATGGTATTTGCCGGGTCTTGTAGGGATGTCCATTTCGTAATTCTTTAGCCGTTTGCCGTGAGCCGTTTCCCATACGTCATACAACTCCCTGGTATCGGCGCAGGGAGCGGTTCTGGCCCACCCGCTGTTTCTATCAGTCAAGACGCAGGCGCACTTT
>CAZMVU010000227.1:0-7377 GCA_964569295.1 uncultured Nitrospirales bacterium | reverse complement strand
GAACCGCACCTTCGGCGCTCCGGAAAGACCGGAAAATGGGGACAGAACCAAGCGAGCCAACCGTCAAGTGCGGCGTTGTGTTTACGCATCTGCCTACGGATTCAGGCAGGCACGGCCGTGGCAGTATGCCTTGGCGAGCGCGTGGACTGTACCTTATCACCCTAAAACACAGCGCACTATCTCTGTTATATATATGCTTGCCGCCGTCCCATCACAGACAGGGCTATTTCGCAAATGGCGCAGTTCCCAATGCACGATCAGCGTGCCCCATGACAGCGCAACATGGACATCGCATGGCGTAGAAGGCAAGATAGTCGGCGAGGACGCGCTGGCGCATATCCGGGAATATGGCAACACCAGGCTCAGGAGGCTGGCGCAGGTTGCTTGCAAAGGTAGGTATTGCCTATGACGAACGCTGTGTTTAGAGCGGATTATCTTATGGTGCACTTTCCGGGCGTCCCGTTGGCATGGGCAACCCCCATGCCGTTGGCGTGGGCCGGATTATTGCGGCTCCTTCCCCACGCAAGAACTTGCGAAGACAGCCGCGCCTTCCTAACCGGGACAACGCCATGAAGCGGCTCTTACTCGCCACCGATGTACGTTTCTGGGAGCAGGGCGCCGGCAGTCACATGCGCATCGCCGCAATCTACCGCCACCTTGTGCGCATCGGCATCGACGTGCAGGTCGTCTTCACCACGCGGCTCACGCCGAAGGACAACCAACTCATCGCTGCAAACTTCCCCGACATGACTGTCCACTGCCGTCCGGAGCTCATGCAGGCCATGCGCGCGGAACAGGCGCAGCGTGCGCGGGGCAGCCTTGGCACACGGTTGCTGCGTAGACTCGGCCTCGCCGCGAAACCCGACCCGAACGCCGAAAAGCGCCCGGAAGATTTCGTGTCCACTGCGCATCAGCGCTATATCGGCGAGCTGTGCGCCACGCTGCGCCCGGATTTTCTCCTGGTGAACTACATTCGCCTGGCGCATCTTGTGGACGGGCTGCCGCGCGAAGCACCCCCAGTCACGCTGATCGACACCATCGACGTGATGCATCTGCGCACCCAGCGCTACCACGCGGCTGGTGAGCGGCACTGGATTAACATCACGCGCGCGGAAGAGGCGGCGCTGCTGAACAGGTTCGATTATGTCGTTGCCATCCAGCCGCGTGATGCGGAGACCTTGCGCACCATGACGGCGCCCGGGCGCGTCATCACGGCGATGCACCCCACCGCGCCCGTGTGGCACGAACCGCACGATGAGCAGCCGGTGCGTCTATTCTACCTCGCCACGAAGGGGTTGCCGCATCAGAAAGCCATCGCCCATTTCCTGGGCAACGTGTGGCCGATGGTGCAGGAGCGCTTCGGCGATAATGTGCGCTTGTGCCTTGGCGGGAGCGTGTGCGAGCTCTACACCGGCGCGCCACCGCCGGGCGTGGAACTGCTTGGTTATGTCGACGACGTGGATGCGGCCTATGCCGGCAGCCACATCGTTATCAACCCTGTGCTGTTCGGGGGCGGCCTCAAGATAAAGTGCGTCGAGGCGCTCGCCCACGCAAAGCCGCTCGTGACCACGGCCGTGGGCGCGGAAGGCCTCGAGGACGGCGCGGGCACGGCCTTTCTCCTGGCCGAGGACGACGCCGCATTCGCCGCGCACCTGGACCGCCTTATCGGCGATGCGCTCTTGCGCCGTCAGTTCGCCGAGGCCGCGTATGCCTATGCGCAGACACATTTTACCGAAGATGCCGCGTTCGCTGAGTTGCGCGCTGTACTCGAGCGGGAGGCGGCACGATGAGCACGGCGCGCCGCCTGCTCATTGTCTCCGACTCGACCGTGCGCGGCGGAGCCGAGGCCTACGCGGTCAGCGTGGGCTGTGGCATCGCCGCGCGTGGTTGGGTGGTCGATGCCGCCTTCCCCCACAACAGCGAAACCCGGCCCCTCGCCGGCGCCTTTGCCGCGGGCGGCGTCACATGTCACCATGCCCCGTTCGGGCGCGCCGCCACCATTCTCCAACGACGGCCACGTCCTGCGCCGCAGGTGATCGCATTGCTGGCCATGCGGCGATTGTTGCGGCGGCTGCGACCCGATGTAGTGTTGTTCGTCCTCGCCGGTCATCGCGCCTCGATGCCAGCGCGAATGGCATGCGCGTGGATGCGTGTACCCGCGCTCAACGTGTTGCAGTTGACCCCGCGCCAAAGCGAGACCGCCCCCACCTCGGCACGCATCCGCCGCGAAAAGCGGCTGACGAAACGCGGCCAGCGCTGGGTTGCGGTCTCGCGGAATACCGCCCGGTTTCTAACGGACAGCCTGCACATATCCGGGGACTGTGTGGCAGTCATCCCTAATGCCGTCGAGGTCGGCCATTTTGCGCCGCGTAGCCGCGAGGCCGCACGCCGCACTGTGCGCGGCGAGCTCGGCCTGCCGCCGGAAGCTGTCCTGCTGCTCACCGTGGCGCGCCTCGGCGTGCAAAAGGCGCATGATGTTCTGCTTGACGCCCTGCCCGCCGTCTTTGCCAAGCATCCGCATCTGCACGCCGTGTGGCTGGGCAACGGCGAAAAACGCGCGCAATACGAAGCGCGGCTGTACGCCGAAGGGCTCGCACAGCGCGTTCACCTGTTGGGCCGCCGCGAGGACGTGCGCACGTGGTACCACGGCGCCGACTATTTCGCCTTTCCCACGTACTACGAGGGTTTTCCCCATGCCGTTCTCGAGGCTGCGGCCGCTGGCCTGCCCATGGTTGCGAGCGCCGAAGCGGGCGTGTGCGAGTTTCTCGATGAAAACCGTGCGGTACTCGTCCACGAGAACAGCGCCGAACACTGGGCCGCCGCCGTGGATAAACTGCTGGCCGCACCCGGCGAGGCCCAGCAACGCGCTGCACAGGCCGCCAACGCGGCGCGCGCCTATGATCGGGAAACCATGCTCGAGCGCACGATAGAACAACTCTTGAATACCTGTGGCGTCCAAGACAACGGATAAGTGCGGCGGATGGCCGGCATCGCATGCCGGGTGCGGATCCGCTCATTCGGCCGGGCGGGCGAAATGCGCAGCGATGGCATCCTCGAAGAGCCGGATGAGGATAGCGTTGCCGTCTTCGTTGAGGTGGCACTCATCGCGCAGGAGCGTTTCTCCCGGCACGCCGTGAGGTTCCGCCGCAGCCACGGCCGCCTCGACGTCCACGAGGCTGGCGTTGTTGTGCTCGCGCGCCAAAGCCCGCACGATGTTGTTCTCGATGTCCGAGGCCTGACGCCGGTCCGCCGACCGCAGGATTTCCCGGCCCAATGCGAGTCCTTCGGCGTAGCGGCCTGCGGCGAAGTGTTCATACACGGCCTCGTATTTCCGCGCGGTCTCTTCCTCGGCGAGGCGTGGTTTCCAGTAGTTGGTGGCGAGGGCGCCCATGACCACCGGCACGTCCGCTTCCCGGCACAGGCGCAGGATATGGCGCAGGTTCTTCTCGTAGGTGTTCATGCGCGCCGCCTTCTCTTCCGCGGTGAGGTCGAGCCGCCACGGTTTTGCTTCCCCCGCGTTGGTCACATGCGCATGCCGCTGGCGCAGCCAGGCGAGGTGGACGCGCGCGAAAGTGTCGCGCAGCACCCGGTAAAGGGCGGCGTGGCCGAGCAGGCGCTGGAGGGGCAGGGTATCGAGGTCGGTCATGGTGCGCTGCTCGAGTTCCTCGAATTCGTTATGGCCGGTGTAGAGCATGAGCAGGCTGGGGTCGTAATGCAGTACTTCCGCCACGACCAGGGCGGCCCGGTCGCTGCCGTAGGCATGACCGCCGGCGTTGATGATCTCGACGTTGTCGAACTGGCCTGCAAGACGCTCCTCGAGCCGGGCTTCCATCTCGGGGAAGAAGTCTTTCAAGTAGTGCACCGACGACCCGCCCACGGCGGCGATGCGCAGCGTGTTCGGCGGCTTCTCCCGGCTGAAGCGTTGCGGCGGAAAGACAATGTCGACTTTGTCCGGATGCGTGACCAGCACGCCGGGGTCCGTTGGGCCGGGCACGAAGGCGCGGCTTTCCGGCATGAACCCGAGTCCGAGGTCGATCTGCATGGGCGGCCACCACACCTCGATAAGCCGGGCCGCTCCCTCGAACGCCAGGAGCAAGACAATTGCAGGCACGAGCGAGTAGACCAGTGTCTTTTTCCAGCCGAACCGGGAGGCGGCCTGTGGTGTCGGTGTGTGCTTGGGGTCGGCGTTCACGGCCTCTCCAGTTCTTCGGCGAGTTCCGGCGGGAGCGCGATGTCTCGGTCCCGGCATCGCGCGGCTTGCGACCGGGCGGCCTCGATATCACCGGCAGCGGCGAAAGCGCGCACGAGTTCCACCTGCGCAAAAGGCTGTTCTGGATTGATGGCCAGGCTCTGTTGCAAGGCGGCCACAGCCTCGCCAGGCCGTTCGAGCAACAGCGCCACACGCCCCTGGTTGATCGAGGGCGTGGGGTCCATGGGCATGAGTTCCGCGGCGCGTGCATAGGCGGTGCAGGCTTCCTCCAGTTTGCCGCCGGCCTCGAGGGCCCGTCCGAGTTGAAAGTGGGCCGCACCGCGCATCGGGTGTTTTTCGGCCATGGCCTGCCAGCGCGTGGCCCGTTCCGCCGGCGAAAGGCCCTGCACCTCGTACAACGTATCGAGTTCCCAGTAGGCCGCTGCATACCACGGGTTCTTGTCGATGAGTTGCAGGTACGTATCCCGCGCGGCCTCAATATTGCCCTGGGCCCGGTGATTGCGCGCGGTCAGTTGCAGTACCTCCGGCTGGTCCGGCGCCACGGCACGGGCCTTGTGCGTGACCGACGCCAGGGTCTCGGCGGTACCGTGGGCATCGAGCAGGGGCGCCAGTTGCATGAGGGTAGCGCCGAGGAGCCGGTTTATGAAAAGGCGCATCTGCGCCGTGTTCACGCCGCGGGTCTCCGCGAGTTCGTCGTCGTGTGCGTGGGCCGCGACCAACTGGTCCAGCGCACCGGTATACACCGCGATGGCCTCTCTCCACGCTTCCTGGTGTTCGAGGGCGGCCCCGGCGGCCAGCCAATGTGCAATTTGCCCCTTGCCCGCGCGCAAGTGCGCCCGGAGCCGCTCGATACCCGCGGGCGTGGTGAGGGACATGTAGCTTTCGCCGGGGCGGCCTGTGTATACCAGGATGGACTGCGGACCCCAGTGAACGCGCTTCGACAATTGGATATCCCGAAGGCGCCCGTAGGCTTCGAGCGCGGCCGGCGCGCCTGCTTCCGGGGTCTTGAGACTCACAAAATCTATGTCGTCTTTGAGCACCACATGCACCCGACCGGCTGCTCCCAACTGCTGCTCCATCCGGAAGAGGAGTTCGTGAAAATTGTGTTCTCCCGTGATCGCGGGGGGCGCCTCCGGCCAGTTGCGCAGGAAAGTTGGCAGGAACATGGCCGGATAGAACATCACCGGGCCGGGCGCCTCGTGTGCCGCCAACTGATTCACGGCGCCCCGGTAGTTGTTGCGCAATGGCAGTTGCACGGCGAGTGCCGCACTGACCGCGTAAAGCAGCGCGAGCGCCGCCAACCCAAGGCGCCGCAGCCATGCCCGGGAGAACCCCGTCAAAGCGCGCCCCACGAGCAGGTTCATGGCGGGCGCCGCATAGAGCACGTAGCGCGCTTGAAAAGCCTCAGGACTCCATGCATAGGCGAAGATGTAGAGCAGCAGCGGAGGCGCCAGCAGCCACGCGGCAAGAAATGACGCCGTCGCCGGGTATAACGACGGTTCGGCGCCGCGGTCCGGAGGCCGTGGCGTGTTGCCGAGCGCGGCGGCGGCGCAATGGCGGCGCCAAAACATCACGAGTGCCCCAGCGAGCGCCAGCAGCACAAGGGCGCGCAACGCGGTGCGTAAGGCCTCATACCCCTGAAAAGCCGGAACAAGCCAAAACGGCAGGTATGCCGACGCCGCCTCGGCAGGCATTCCGAAGACCAGCCAGTCGAGGGGGGTGAGGTCGATCCCCCCCCAGAATTCGACCAGGACAATCGGCGGCGGCAGCACCCCCGTCACCGGGTCGAAGGACCAGTGGAACACGTGCCAGGCCAGGGGCGTCAGCAGCACGACCTGGGCCATGCCCCAGGCGATCAGGTGCGGCCAGCGGCGCCATCGGGTCAGCAGCAGCACCAGCCCCTCGGTCAACACGAGCCAGCAGCCGAACAGGTGCGTGTGCAAAAGGAGGACGTTGCACACCACGTTGAGCGCCCACCAGCGGCGTTTGCCGCCCGCGAGCATCTCCGCGAAGGTCCATGCGCACGCGAGCCCCAGCAACACCGTGAGGGCATACATGCGGATTCCCTGGGCGTAGAATATCTGTGCCGGCGACAGCACAAACAGCAGCGTGGCCACGCAGGCCGCCGCACTGCCAAACAGGCGCCGGCTCAACATGAACACCACCGCCACGCTGGTCAACCCGAACAACACGGGCAGCATGCGCAGCCCCACGTTCGAGGCGCTCACATACTGCGCCCAGTAATACTGGCAGGCGAAGTAGAGCGGCACCGTCTCGTCGTTGTGGCGGCTGCGCTCGAAGTAGGCGCCGAGCGAGGGCGCATCCAGCTCGGCGATGCTGTTGTACTCGTCGAACCACACGGACTCATCCGCAAGGTTCCAGCACCGCAGCAACGCCGCGAGCAGTAGTAGCCCGAGCAGGGCAAGTCCGTCGCGGCGGCTCCACGGCCGCCGGTCCTCGGCACGGTATGTGACGGCGTTATGCATGCAATAGGGCGCTCATTCGGCGAGTATCCCTGATCCTACGTGCGCCGCGCGGGCACAGTCAATAACCATTCCGGAAATCCATTGCGGAAAAAGGCATATTGGCATACAATGTATATATAGGGAGGCGGACAACGCCAGCGTACCGGCTCGGTGCGGCAGAAGACCCGGAAGCCGGTTTGGGCTATACCCCTTCCAAGGGAACAAACCGGCTTAGGGCGTAAAACGGTAAAACGTCACGCGAGGAGAACAGTTGACATGAGGCGTTATTGTGCATTCGGCGTCCTGTTTCTGGCGGCGATGTCCGGAACACCAGTGGCCGCCCAACCACTGTATCACAGTGCAGACACCACCGAAGATTTCCGCATCGACCTCGGCGAACTCTTGCGGATTGTGCAGTTCTTTAATTCGGATGGCTACTCGTGCAACCTGGGTACCCCCGACGGCTATGCGCCCGGACCGGGGCGCCGCGATATCTGTGATAAGCATGACAGTGACTATTCCCCAGCGGATTGGTATATCAACCTGACCGAATTGCTTCGCATGATACAGTTCTTCAACGTGGGCGGTTATCAGGTGGCGGCGGAAGGTGTCGTGACGGAAGACGGCTTCGCCGCCGGCCTCACGTCAGGCGAAGGCGAAGGCGAAGGCGAAGGCGAAGGCGAAGGCGAAGGCGAAGGCGAA
>CAZMVU010000226.1:0-7423 GCA_964569295.1 uncultured Nitrospirales bacterium | reverse complement strand
ATGGTGGGCGTTACTGGACTTGAACCAGTGACCTCCGCCGTGTGAAGACGGCGCTCTAACCGGCTGAGCTAAACGCCCGGATGGGGAAAACGAATGGTACCATAGGGGAATGGGTGGGGTCAATTTGTTTTTCTGCGGCGCTTCCGGCGGTGCTTCCGGGAGTGTTGTTCAGTGGTCGCAGAAGTTCTCCCCACTCGCAAGGCTTCCGGCGAGGTAGTCTTGGACGATCTTTTCGGGGGTTTCGGCGGGAGCGCCCACAATAACCTCGATACCATTTTGGGTAAAGAGGTTCTGGGCGCGTTGGCCCATGCCGCCGGCGATAATGAGCTGGGCGCCGCGTTCTGCGAGCCAGGGTGGAAGCAGGCCGGGCTGGTGGGGTGGTGCGGCAAGGTCTTCGCGCTGTGTTATGCATGCTTTTTCCGGATCGGTGTCGACCATGGCGAAGCTTTCGCAGTGGCCGAAGTGCATGGCGAGTTTTCCGTTGGCCAGGGGGATCGCGATTCGCATTTGTTTGCCTCCGTGTTGCGGCGGTGTTCACCGCGGTTGTGTTGCCTATATGCTTTCTTCACAGGCGGCGTGCAAGGTGTTGGCCGCCAGTAATGCACAGTGTTGGGACGACTCGGGCAGGCCGCCGAGCGCATCGAGGATGTCTTGCTGGGTGATGGCTTTGACCTGGTCGCGTGCTCTACCGCAGGCCAGGTAGGCGGCCATGCTGCCGCAGGCGTGTGATGCGCCGCAGCCGTCGGTGTTGAAGCCAATTTGGACGACTGTTCCGTTTTCCACCTGGAGCCAGTACTCCATGGTGTCGCCGCAGGGGCCGGTAATGCGCGCGTAGCCGTTATAGTGTTCGAGCGGACCGTAGTGCCGGGGATGTTCGGCGTGGTCCCGGGCGGTGCTTGAAAACAACGGTTCAGGGATGCCAGAAGTACCCGAGCCGGCCTCGGCAGTTGTGTCGTTGTTGCCGCACAATCCGAAAATCACCTGTTTGATTGCGGATCGAAACGGCCCTCGTTTCTTCATCGTTCCCACCTTTTGTTGAAGGAGTCCGTTTGCCGTTTGTGCCAAATTACGGCGCCGGCCTGCCTTGGTGTCTTCACGGTGCATCCGCCAGCCGGCGGGTGCTCTCCGTCTGGTTATCCAGTTCCCGCCAGATAGCACGCACGGCTTGCGCGGCAGTGGATCCGGTCTCGACGACGGCGCGGCCCTCCATCTGGGCGCCGGTAACCCCGGGGTCGTAGGGGATGCGCCCGACGATTTGCGCGTCTTGGGCCGCGGCTTGTTTTTCGATACGCTCGGTCATGGCGGGATTAAGGTCCCACTTATTCACGCAAACGGCCGTGGCGATCTTGAAATGCTTCGTGAGGGCAAGCACACGCTCGAGATCGTGTTCCCCGGAGACGGACGGCTCGGTGATCACGAGCACGCGCGTTGCGCCGGTTACCGACGCAATAACGGGGCAGCCAATGCCGGGCGGACCATCGACGATGATCTGTTTGCAATGCTTTGCCTCGGCGAGACGGCGCGCTTCGGTGCGCACGAGAGCAACGAGTTTGCCGGAGTTTTCGGCGGCGACCCCGAGTCGCGCATGTACGAGGGGACCGCTGCGGGTGTCCGAGATCATCCATTCGCCGCATTCGCATTCTGGAAAGTCGATAGCGTCGCGCGGACATACGCGCACGCATACACCGCATCCCTCACATGCGACGGGATCGACCGCGCAGGTGACGCGGCCCTCCTCGCCGGTCTGTTGTGTAATGGCTTCGAAGCGGCAATAGTCCATGCATATGCCGCAGCCGATGCAATCGGCGGGGCGTATAACCGCCTCGTGCCCGCTACGGAAGGTGTGCCGCTCGGCTACTTCCGGCTGGAGCAGCAGGTGCATGTCGGCGGCGTCCACATCACAATCCACGATTACCGCGTTGTCGGCAAGGGCAGCGAAAGACGCGGTAATGCTGGTCTTGCCAGTGCCGCCTTTTCCGCTTATTACAATGAGTTCATCCATTGGGTGTGTCTCCACCATACCCAGCGGCCGGGGGGACGTACACCCGCCGTCTACGTATGGTTTCTGTGTCCTGGCTCACCTTACGTGAGCAAGGCGCATGTTCCTAAGCATTCACCGCATAGAAGCGGGCGCCATCGCGTGTAAGCAACCGCAACTCGCCCGCTTTCAGGAGCGCTTGCAGCCGCTTGATAGCTTCGTTCGGCGGAATATTGAGGCCTGCGGCTACGCCATGCGCTGTGCAAGGGCGCCGGCGAAGCAGTGCGCGAATGTCATCGTCCGTGGCGGTGTCGGGGGCGCCGCTTTTCTCACCGGCGTATTGCTCAACGACGATGTGGGTGTTGACGTCAAACAGCGCGCGCAATTCCGCCAGGCGTTTCGCGGGAACGGGCGCCGCCCCGGTCATGGCGGCGGGCCTGGCAACGGTCGTTAGATCGACGCAGGTGGGCGCGATGCGCGAAGCAAGGCCGGCGATGCGGGCCACCTGGGCTTCGCTGTCATTCACGCCGGACACAAGCAGCACTTCGAGCCGCATGGCGCCCTCGTAGCGTTTCGAGAATGTCTCGAGTCCGCCGATCATTGTCTCAAACGAAATATCCGGATGCGGCCGATTAACCTCGGCGAAGCATGCGGCGTCGCCCGCGTCGAGCGAGGGTAACACGAGGTCCGCCGCACACAGGGCATCCGCGACGGCGGGGTCATGCAGCAGTGCGCCATTGGTCAGTACGGCCACCGGGACATCGGTCATCGCTTTGATACGCGTTATGAGGTCGCCCAGGCCGGCATGCAGGGTCGGTTCGCCGGAGCCGGCCAGACCGATGTAGTCACACACCATGTGTTCCCCACGAAGTTTCTCGGCCAGTTCGTCGATGACTTGGTCGATGGGGACATAGGCCTGGCGCTCACACGTGAGATTGGTCGTGGGGCCGAGTTGGCAATAGACACAATCGTATGTGCAAGTCTTGAACGGCACCAGGTCCACACCGAGAGAGCGGCCAAGCCGCCGGGAGTAGACCGGCCCGTATATGTGGGGTGTATGCTGGCTGGTGTTCATAATGCGTTTCTGGCCGCTGCCGCCGCCCCTTCCTGTGCGAGGGCGGCATCGCGCAACGTGTGGATGCGCTCGAGAATATCCAGGAATCGGGCGCGGAATTCGGGCAGGGCCGTGACCATGAGTTCGCCGCGCGCGTAGGCCTCCGCAACCCTGCGATCATCCGGCAATTCGCCGAGTAAGGGAATCTGCGCTTCCGCGCAAAATCGGTGCACACGGTCGTCACCGATGCCGTCACGGTTGATGATCACCCCGAAAGGACGGCCAAGCTCGCGCACCATGTCGACGGCGAGGGTGAGGTCGTGCAGGCCGAAGGGGGTCGGCTCGGTCACGAGCACCACGACGTCGGCGCTGCGCAAGGTGGCAATCACCGGGCAGGAGGTGCCGGGAGGCGCATCGAGGATGGCAGGGGTGTCCGGGGCGATGCAGCATGTGACCGCGCGAATCAGTGGCGGCGCCATGGGCACGCCTACATCGAGGCGGCCCGAGACCAGCGTGACGTCACCTGCGGTACGCGTTTCCACAATTCCTATCGGGCGGTCATACTCTGTAATGGCGTTCTGGGGACAGGCCATGGTGCAACTGCCGCAGCCATGACACAGGCTCTCGAATACCAGGGCTTTACCGGCCACGGCCGCAATGGCGTTGAACACACACACCTCGCTGCACCGGCCGCAACCATCGCAGCGGGCGACATTGATGTGCGGGGTCGGAATGCTCGCGTTCTCCTGTCCGACGACTGCCCCACCCAGAAACAGGTGCGCATTGGGTGCTTCCACATCGCAGTCCAGCAATTGCACCGGCTTGCCCATGGCAACGGCAAGATTCGTGGCCACGGTGGTCTTGCCGGTACCGCCTTTTCCAGATGCTATACCGATAATCATAGCCAGTGCCCTTCCACATCTGCATCTTCCGCAGGGGCAAGTTTTCCCGCCCGGTAACAATCGAGCGCATCGGCGACTGTCTCCGCGTCGCTGGTGTATACCGTGATGCCGGCGGTTTTGAGTACGCTGAAGGCCTTCGGGCCGCAATGGCCGGAAATAACGGCTTGGGCGCCGGTCTGGGCAACGTTCTGCGCAGCTTGAATCCCCGCCCCCTGGGGCGCATTCAGGTTTTGGGTATTGTCAACGGCTTCAAACGAGTCATTATCCAAGTCGTAGACAATGTACTTCGGGGCCCGCCCAAATCGCTGCTCGAAGGGCGCTGCGAGGCTGTCGCCCGAGGTGGTAATGGCGATTTTCATGGTGGTTACTCCTTTCGAAAATGCTAAACGCCCGCTCACCCACCCCCCCGCCTGGACGCGGCAAGCCGGGAAACCTGCCCGGCGCTTTCCGCATTGGTACGCCCGGGCTATCGACTGAGGTGGTTGCAGGTTTTCACTGCGTTGCTGTGTCGTCGGACTCGAGTTCGCGCAGGCGCGCCTTGAGCATGGCTAACTCTTCTTCCAGCGCTTTTACCCGGGACTGCGCTTCCGCCGCGGGATTGTCGTCTGGCGTCGGCGTTGCTTCGTAGTCGAAGCCGGGTTGGTTCCGGCCCAAACCTTGCCCAACATTGTAGTCAGCGCCGCCAGCGCCACGGCCACCGCCGCCAGCGCCACGGCCAGCGCCACGGCCAGCGCCACGGCCACCACCACGGCCGCCAGCGCCACGGCCAGCGCCACGGCCAGCGCCACCACCACCGCCAGCGCCACGGCCACCACCAGCGCCACGGCCACCACCAGCGCCAGCGCCAGCGCCACCAGCACCACCGCCAGCGCCACCGCCACGGCCAAGACGCATGCCCATACCACGGCCCGGCGACGGGCTGAAGTAGCCGGGTTGTTCATTGCCACTGCAGTAGCCGGCCGCACGGCCGGTCCTGGGGCCTTGGCCCATTGGGCCTTTTCGATCGCCTTTTGGCATATCTATATGCTCCTATCCTGTGTTGTCGCTTCGTACGAGCGGTGTACCGCACTCGGGGCACACCGCCCTCATACACGGTTCCCCCGGCCGATGGGCGCGGGTATACCCACACTGCGGGCATACACACACCCCATTGCGTGCATCACCGGCCGCCTGCTGACGGCCCCTCCTACACGCCCGTGCCGTCGTGCTGCTTTGCGTTGCCGCGCTGCCGGAAACCAATGCCTCCGCCGCCGCTCCGCCGCCCCGCCATCCACGCCGCCGCCCGCAGCAACCGGGCATCGCGAAAGACTCGTCATCCAGGGTGTCATTGGCCCATGCGGCCATCACTGCCTCCGCCTCGCCCGCAACGAAAGGCGCCACCACAATCCCCCGCGCCGTTAGCAGTTCGTGCAATGGGCGCGACACCGCCCCGCACACCAGAAGCTCCGCTCCCAGCGCCTCGAGCTGGGCCACCTTCGCGGCCGGCGTGGTGTCGGGAAGGTCGTACTCGCCCCGGGTACGCATCGTATCCGCGTCGCTTTCGACGAGGCGTATATGACGCGCCACATCGAAGACCGGGGCAATGCGCCCCCGCGCAATGCTGAAAGCGGCTTTCATGGGGCAGCCTTTCCGTTGCGGTTCATGGAAGAATAAGAGCATGCCGTGTGCCAGAAGTGAGACAGCCTGGACCTATGACTGCAAGTCACTGCATGAAAAACTCTTACAGCAACGAAGGAGGTGCGCCGATGACGGTGCAGGGGTGCACATATGCGACGGTCTCAGATGAGCGGCGTAGCGGTAATGCGACCCTATGCCCGCAACGCGTGCAGCCTCTGCGACGTTTTGGGCTTCACCTCGCGGAGGGATGAGGACGTTGGGGGTAACGTACCTCCCTATGTTCTGGCCGGTCTTGTATCTCTGACCGAGCCAGGGCAAGACCGCAGGTCGCCAGGGAAAAGCGGAGACATGAAGCGCGTGGTGGCGCGATCGCGGACCGGCCACACTCTTGGAAACATGGGACCGTAATACGCCCGAGAATAGATAATGGTGCTTCACCCTGGGGCAACCGCATCGTTTGACGGCAAGGGAGCCTTGTGGGATAATCCCACCATGAGCGTATCAAAGGTAGACTCCAAGAAACGGGTTGTTCTGCCGGATGGACAACCGGGCGACGTCTTTGACATTCAGCAGCAAGCCGAAGGGCGGTACTTGCTCGTGCGCCTGGAGAAGCCGCCCCCAGGCCCGAAGATGAGCAAGGCGGACTGCCTGCGCGCTATCCACAACGCACCGCTCACACCAACCATGTCCTGGGAAGAGCTGCGGGAGCTGACCCGCGAACCATGATATTGCTGGATACCGATGTGCTGATCTATGCCTCAAGTACGGCGTCCGCATGTCGAGACTGGGCGCTCGAAACGATTGCCGGGGCGGTAGCCGGCGATGGGGCGGCTATCAATACCGTAATCCTGGCGGAGCTCTGCGTCGGAGATTCGGACCCGCCCATGGTAGGTGCGCGTATGCGGGAATGGGGCATCTCCATTATTGATGTCCCTGCCGCTGCGTCCGATGTCTGCGCGCAGGCATACCGGCGCTATCGGAGGCGCCGAAACGAGGAAACAGGCAAATCTTCGCCGGCTATGCCGCTCCCAGACTTCTTCATTGGCGCCCATGCACAGGTAATGGACTGGCCCATCGCAACGGCGGACAAAGGCCGATTGGAGACTTACTTCCCGAACGTTCGGCTGGTTACGCCACGATGAGCGATTTCCATGCCAGGCTCAACGGGCAACGGCCGGCGTGGTGGCGCGGTCACAGATACAAAACCGGGCCCAACCTCACCTCGCGCATGGATGAGGACGTTGGGCGCAACGTCCCTCCCGGACATTACGACAGCTTCTCCTTCAGGTGGATGCCGGTGTACGACCCCTTTACCTTCACAATGGCCTCGGGCGGTCCGGCGGCAATAATCTCGCCGCCCTGGTCTCCGCCTTCGGGTCCGATGTCTATGATCCAGTCGGCGGTCTTGATGACGTCGAGGTTGTGCTCGATGACCACGACGGAGTGCCCCTGATCGGCGAGCCGGTGGAGGACCTCGACCAGCTTGCGGACGTCCTCGAAGTGGAGGCCGGTGGTAGGCTCGTCGAGGATGTAGAGGGTGTGGGCGTCGTCGAGGGCCCGGCCCCGGGGTCCGCCCTTGGCGAGCTCGGTGGCCAGCTTCACCCGCTGGGCCTCGCCGCCGGAGAGGGTCGTCGAGGGTTGACCGAGCTCGAGGTAGCCGAGCCCGACGTCCACCAGAGCCTCGGCGACCCGGCGGATCTTCGGGTGGCTCGAGAAGAAGCCGACGGCGTCCTCCGCCGTCATCTTCAGGACCTCGGCGATCGACCGGTCCTTGTATTTCACCTCGAGCGTGTCCTGATTGTAGCGCGTGCCCTCGCACACCTCACAGGTCACGAACACGTCCGGGAGGAAGTGCATCGCGATCTTCTTCAC
>CAZMVU010000225.1:0-7436 GCA_964569295.1 uncultured Nitrospirales bacterium | reverse complement strand
TATGGTACGGGCCGTTGGCCCTGAAGAGAGGGCGAACTCTGGTCTTCCGCGAGGGGTGCCGGTGCGTGCGGCACGCTCATCGGCCGCACGTCATTCCACTATGCAACACATTTAGAATCAGTAGCTTATAGAAGGTGCCCGAATCACTTCTTGTTGTCTTTTGCAGGAACTGAAGTCTAAGGTTCTAAGCGGAACCGCACTTACCGGACAGACAAAGACCCGCGCGGCCGCAAGGCCGGCAGGATGGAAGCGCCGGGGATCCCTGGGATTCCCGGCGCGTTGCTTTTCGCTTTGCCGATAGCGGCTGCGTGTGGTGGCGCGCCTCGTTTTGGCTGAGGGGGCGGCTATCATCCGCCGCCTTGTCCCGGCCAGGTGGCGGGCGCACACGCGCCGCTGCCTTCCATGCACTTCAACGTGCGAAAGCCGCCATCGAGATTGACGACGTCGTAGCCGTGTTGTTTCAGGAAGCGGTAGGCAATGTAACCGCGCAGGCCGACCGCGCAAAACACGCCGATGCGCCGCTTCTTGGGCAGTTCCTCGTAGCGCTCCCGGAGTTGATCGAGCGGAATGTGCGCAGCGCCGGGCACCGTGCCCGTCTCCTCGAGTTCGGGGGGATTGCGTACGTCGAGAAAGAGAATGTCATCGGGTTGGGCATCCGCCTCGACAAGCTCGACATCGCCGCGCAGGACATTGCTCGCGACGAACCCCACCATGTTCACCGGGTGCTTGGCCGCGCCCCACTGCGGGGAGTAGGCAAGTTCGAGGTGTTCGAGGTCTTCTGTGGTGAGGTTGTGGCGCTGCGCGGTGGCGATTACGTCGATGAGCGTTTCGACGCCCTCGGCCCCGACGGCCTGGGCGCCGAGGATACGGCCTTCGGGGGTAAACAGCAGCTTCACGTCGATGGGCGTGGCGCCGGGGAAATAGTTCGGGTGCTGCGTGGGGTGCACGTAGATGCGGTGGTACGGGAGCATGGCCGCGCGCACCTGATGCTCGTTGAGGCCGACCTGCCCCACGGCCAGGCTGAACAGGCGGAGAATGGACGTACCCTGGCTGCCGTGGTATGTCACGTCGCGCCCGCAGATATTGTCCGCCACGATGCGGCCCTGGCGGTTGGCCGGCCCGGCGAGCGGAATCATGGCGGGCTGCCCGGTAACAAGGTTTTTCACTTCCACAGCGTCGCCCACGGCAAAGATGTCCGGGTCGCTTGTGCGCAGGTGTTCATCCACCTTGATATAGCCACGCTCGTTACACGTGATACCGGCATCGTGCATGATGGCCGTGCGGGGACGCACGCCCACAGACATGACGACGAGGTCGCTGTGAATCGTGCCGCCACCGCCCAGTTGTACCTTGCCATCTGCCGTGATGGCCTCGGCTTTGCTCTCGAGATGCAACGCGATGCCCTTGCCCCGCAACTCGGCGTGAAGCGGCTGCGCCATTTCGACATCGAGCGGCGGCATCACGTGATCGAGCATCTCCACCACGGTTACCTCAAGGCCGCGGCGGTGCAGGCTCTCGGCCATCTCGAGCCCGATAAACCCGCCGCCGATCACGCACGCATGTTTCGCGTTGTCCGCCGCCGCGGTTATCGCATCCATGTCAACGAGGTTACTCAGGGTATACACCTTGTCGCCGTCCGCCCCGGGCAGCGGCGGGCAAATGGGCGCTGCGCCGGGCGCCACTACCAGATAGTCGTACGCCTGACGGAACGTCTGGGCCGTTTCCAGGTTGCGGACTTCGACCTCATGCGCATCCCGGTCAATGCGCAGGACTTCGTGGCGCGTTTTCACCGAAATACCATAGCGCGCGCTCATGCCCTCCGCCGTTTGGACATTCATCATGGCGCGGTCTTCTATCTCGCCGCCGATGAAGTAGGGCATGCCGCAATT
The DNA here is from genome assembly GCA_964569295.1 of uncultured Nitrospirales bacterium. Classification (GTDB taxonomy): domain Bacteria; phylum Hydrogenedentota; class Hydrogenedentia; order Hydrogenedentales; family JAGMZX01; genus CAZMVU01. Next base: position 5,547 of record CAZMVU010000225.1, on the reverse strand, counting down.
GGCGAAGGACACATCGGGGCCTTTCTCGAAGACGGTGACCTCGAGTGATTCGTCGAGCCGGCGCAGGCGGGCGGCACAGCTCATCCCGCCGGCTACACCACCGACAATAACTACACGTTTTCTCATGGTCTTCACTCCTTCTTCGTGGGTTTGCAAGGGCGTTCACGGCACGTGCTCAACCGGGCAGCCGGCTGAAAACCTCGAGGAGCCGCCGGATAACGTCTTGCTGGGTGGTTTTGCCATCGGCCACTTCTTGAAAGCACATGTCCAGGAAGTTCTCGGTGATAAGCAAACTCGCGGATCGCAACGCGCCGCTGGTAGCAGCTACCTGCTTGAGAATATCGTGGCAGGCGCGATCGTCTTCGACCATGCGCCGGATACCACGCACTTGGCCCTCAATGCGGCTGAGGCGATCGATAATCTGTTTTCTTTGGGGGTCATGGGCTTCGGGCATAGCGGGCTCCTGTATACCGGTACGGGGTAGGAGTATACACCGGCCCGCTCCTGCTGTCAACCGTTCGCGTACAATTTGATACCCGCCGGCATATTCGCTAGCATCGGGGATTACGCTGTACACACGCCGGGAATACCGCGGCGCAGACGCCGGGTTTTCCGGGGCGTGTGCATGTGGCCAACCCTGCGGCCACTCCGACAGCTTTTCAATCGTGTCTCAAGGGCCCGTGCATGGCATGGCCGAACTCAGGAGTTGCTTATGTACTGCAAACGTTTTTCCCTGGCGATACTGTGCGCTGTATGGCTGGCACTGCCGGCCGTGGCGCATGTGGGCGATCATCCTTCGATTCACAATGTCATGGCGTCGGTCGTGGATCGGCTGCGCGACAACCTCGATCCGGAAGAACTGCGGAAAATCGAAGTTGACACGGTGATGGAACACATTACCGAGGACGAGCTGCACGTGCTCGGCACGGAATATGTCTCTTTCACCGTGGACAAACCCGTGACCGTCTATGTGCTTCGGCATGAGGGGCAGCGTGAGGAGCCGTTCTGGCTGTCCGCGCGCGGCTTCGAAAAGACGGAACTCGAGATCCAGACAAACAAGCGCGCTTTCGTGGCCTGGAAAAAGTCTTTCCCGGCGGGGCGCATCGGCCTTGGCGTAAGCGGATTCCGGCCGCATGCATACCCCTACTTCGCCATACTGAAACCCGAGGACGGCGGTGACCTGGAGGTTTCGGACATTTATCCCGGCCAGCACCGGGCCATCACGGCCAAGAGCGAAAGTTTCGTCTACAGCGATGAACTCGAATTGCGCATTGACACCTTACCGGACGTCCTTGCAGGTCAGACGCTTATAACGGGCATCGAGGATCGCGTGGAAGACACGCAACTGGTGAACATCTTCCGCAACACGGACTACCCGGCAGGCGTGCAGCCGGACCAGATTGTGCTCACGTGGGCGGGCAATCCGAAGGACACGCAAACCGTTCAGTGGCGCACAAGTACGGAGGTCGAAGATGGCTACGTGCAGTATCAGTCGCAGAGTGTGCCCGCGAACCGTATCCGCCAAGTGAAGGCGCGGCGTCACGAAATCGAGGATGCATTCCTCGCGAACGATCCGTTGAATCACCGGTATACCGCGACCCTGCACGGGCTCAAGCCGGGCGTGACCTACCGGTACCGCGTGGGCAGCCGCGAAAGGGATACCTGGAGCGACTGGGCGGCCTTCACCACCGCGCCGCGCGATACAGAACCGTTCTCCTTTGTCTACATGGGCGATGCGCAGAATGGGCTGGACACCTGGGGCACACTCGTGAACAAGGCGTTCGACGAACACCCCGAGGCGGCCTTCTACGTAATGGCCGGCGACTTGGTGAACAAAGGCAATGATCGTGACGACTGGGACAGCTTTTTCGCGAACGCCGCGGGCATCTATGACCGGCGGCAGCTACTACCCGCTATAGGTAACCATGAATGCCAGGGCGATGAAGGACCCTGGATGTACCTCAGTATCTTCGACCTGCCCGAGAACGGACCGGTGGACATACCGGAAGAACGGGCCTATGCGGTCTCGTACAGCAACGCCTTGTTCCTCGTGCTCGATTCGAACATGCCGGCGCACCGCCAGACGGATTGGATCGAGGAGCAGCTATCGAATACCGACGCGACCTGGAAGTTCGTGGTCTATCATCACCCCGCGTACTCCTCAGGACCATCGCGTAACAACCCATTGATTCGCCGGTATTGGGGCGAGTTGTTCGAGAAGTACCATGTGGATCTTGCGCTGCAGGGGCACGACCACGCCTACCTGCGCACATACCCCATGCGCGACGAGGAACGGGTCGACTCACCGGCCGAGGGCACGATATACATCGTATCGGTCGCCGGCACGAAGATGTATGACCAGGGCGACTTCGACTACACCGAGGTCGGCTTCACCAATGTGTCGACCTACCAGGTCCTCGACATCACCATAGACGGCGACAAGCTCGTCTACAAAGCCTACGACAACGAAGGCGCCATCCGCGACGAGTTCGTCATCGAGAAGTAAGCCCAGAGAAGGGGGACAGCACCGGGCGGCTAACCGGCCGCGCGGCCTGTCCCCCTTTTGGGTTTGTGTTATGCCGGCCAAAGATCTTGGCTTTACCAGAGGATGTATGTGCCGTGGAGAACACGAAAGATCGAGTCGTCATCTCTTTCCTGGCTGTCGTGGCAACGACTTGGGCCGCCGCCGCCGCCGCCCTCGATATGGTCGTCCATCCATATATGAACTACCCCACACAAGAGAGCATCGTGGTGCGCTGGGAGACAGACACGGCAGCCTCGTCTGAAGTGCATTGGGGCCGGAAGCTGCCCCTTGAAAAAACCACCACCACAGACGGGATGCACACCTACCACGAAGTGACCCTCACGGGCCTCAATTCAGGGACGCCCTACTTCTACCAGGTGGCTTCGCGGGATGCCGGGGGCGCTGAAGTGGAAAGCGAAGTCTACACCTTCAGCACGGCGCCCGAACGGGACGACGCCTTCGGGTTCGCCGTCCTGTGCGATACGCAGTCGAACCCGAAAGCCGTGCGCACGCTTGCGGAACATGCCTACGCACAGCGCCCGGCGTTCACGCTGCTTGGCGGCGACCTGGTTTCCGAGGGCACAAACAAATTCCACTGGACCAGACACTTCTTCCCCAATATGGCGCCGCTGAACAGCCGTGTACCGCTGGTCCCAACGCTCGGCAACCACGAGCGGGACGCCGACTACTTCTACGAATACTTCACGCTGCCGGAACCGGAGTATTACTACCAGTTCAACTACGGCAACCTGGCCGTCTTCTTGGTTGACTCGCAGAAACCTTTCACGCGTTCCGGGGAAATCTACCCGTGGCTGGATAAGGCATTGGCGGAATCCGACGCGACGTGGAAAATCGTGATGCATCACAAGCCGCCCTATTCGTCAGACGAAGACGACTACGGAAACACCTACGAAGGCCCGTCGGTCATGGGCGATTTCAACGCGCGCATGCTGGTGCCGCTGTATGAAAAGCATGGGGTCGATATCGTGTGGTCGGGACACATCCACACCTACGAGCGTACGTGGCCGTTGAAGAACAACAAGGCGGTCTCGGCGGACGAGGGTATTCTGTACATGATTACCGGCGGTGGCGGTGGCGGCCTCGAGAATGCCGCGCCCGTGCGCACACCGTTGTCAGCGAAAGTCTACCGTGGCCACCATTACTGTTATGTCATGGTGAACGGCAACACCCTGCGCATCGAAGCCTACGACCTCGACGACCGGCTGTTCGACTGGGTCGAACTCGAGAAGAACACGAACTGACACGGCCAAACCAGCCATCTGGAGGGCGCGCGCCGGACAAACACGGACGAGAGGACGTCATGGCAGCGGTAGAACCGAAAAAGCGGTCGCACAACCTGCGGTCGCTTACGGAAGCGATACACGAGCAGGAACACATTCTGCAGGAGGGGGGTGGTCCCAAGGAGCTCGTGCGCCAGCACACGCTCGGGCGCCTGTTCGTGCGGGAACGCCTGGCCTCCCTGCTTGACTCGGATGACTTCTTCCTCGAACTCGGGCTCTGGGCGGGCTACCAGATGTACCCGGAGGAAGGCGAGGTGCCAGCGGCGGGCGTGGTGGCTGGTATCGGCTTGGTAAACCACCGGCCGTGCATGATCATTGCGAACGATGCCACGGTGAAGGGGGGCGCTCTTTTCCCCATGACCTGCAAAAAGATAATCCGCGCGCAGCGCATCGCCTATGAAAACGCATTGCCCATCGTCTATCTGCTTGATTCCGCGGGCGTGTACCTGCCGATGCAGGACGAAGTTTTCCCGGACGAGGACGACTTCGGACGTATTCTCCGCAATAACTCGGTGCTCTCAGCAGCAGGGCTGCCGCAGTTCGCGGCTATCATGGGCAACTGCATCGCCGGCGGGGCTTATTTGCCGGTGCTGTGCGACAAAATCCTCATGACCGAAGGCAGCAGTCTTTATCTCGCGGGGCCGGCCCTGGTAAAGGCGGCCATTGGCCAGGAGGCCGATCCGGAAGAACTCGGCGGCGCCGCCATGCATGCCGAGGTCAGTGGCACCGTGGATTTCAAGGAGCCGGACGACCCGCACTGCCTGCATCGCGTCCGGGAGCTGCTGGGCACACTGCCGGAAACGCCGTGGAGCTGGCCCTACGCCGGCCGCTTCGATATCCCGGCACAGCGCGCTGCACAGGAAGTGTTCGATCTCGTCGATGTGGATGGCAAGAAAGAGTACGACATGCGCGTGCTCATCGAGACCGTCATCGATGCGGACTCCTGCAACGAGTACAAGGCAGACTATGGGAAGACGCTGGTCACCGCCTATGCCCGGATCGGCGGCCACCAGGTCGGCATCGTGGCCAACCAGCGGCTGCGCAGTGAGTCGCCGCACGGACTCCAGATCGGCGGCGTCATCTATGCCGACAGCGCGGACAAGGCGGCCCGGTTCGTCATGGACTGCAACCAGCTCGCCATTCCGATCCTCTTCCTGCAAGATGTCTACGGTTTTATGGTCGGCAAACAGGCCGAACAGTCGGGCATCATCCGTTCAGGCGCAAAGCTCGTGAACGCTATCAGCAATTCCGTGGTGCCGAAGATTACCGTGGTCGTCGGCGGCAGCTTCGGCGCGGGAAACTATGCCTTGTGCGGCAAGGCCTACGACCCGCGGTTCATCTTCGCCTGGCCCAACGCGAAGTACGCCGTGATGGGCGTATCGCAGGCGGGCGGCATCATCTTCTCGATCAAGAAGCATGCCGCCGAAAAAGCCGCCGCCGAAGCGGGCGAAGATTTGGATCCGCAAGAACTCGACGCACTGCGTGAAAAGGTGCATACCCGCTACGCCGAAAAAACGGACATCCGCTACGCCGCCGCCCGTGGCTGGGTCGACGCCATCATCGCGCCGGACAAGACCCGCGAGGTCCTCATCACCGCGCTCGGTCTCGTGACCCGCAAACCACCCAAAGCCCATTACCATACCGGGGTGTTGCAGACGTAGGTGATTCCACTGCTGTCCCAACGTTAGTCGAATAATTCCAACTGGTTACAAGAGTCCCCCT
>CAZMVU010000224.1:0-7485 GCA_964569295.1 uncultured Nitrospirales bacterium | reverse complement strand
GTGCCCGAATAACTTCTTGTTGTTCTTTATACGAGTCAGTGCCTAAGGCACTAATCTTGGCCGTATGGTCTCAAAACCGATGCCCGCGTGCGCGGCGTGTACGACGCGAGCAAGGTCATGACCGCCGCCCTGGACTACACGCCCGGCGCCACGCCCCGCGCCTGGCGCGGCGGGCGCCGTTTTTCCGGTGGTGGTGGGCGGATTCCTCAGCTTGCCGGCCGGTGCTTGGAAACCAAGTCGTAAAGGCAGGGCATGAAGAACAGCGCGACAAGCCCTTCGGTGGCAAGACCGCCGATGGCGGCAAAGGCCATGGGCTGAAGCATGTCGGCGCCTTCACCGAGGTTCAGCGCGAGCGGCATAAAGCCGATCATGGTTGTAATAGTCGTCATCAAGCGCGGGCGCAGCCGGGTTTTGGCCGCCTGTAGGACGGCTTCGCGTGGGTCGAGGGTTTCCCGGTGACGTAACTCCTCCGCGAAGGTCATCAGCAACACACCATCGTTCACGTTCAGGGCGATCACCACCAGCAGGCCAATGAGCACGGTTGCACCGAAGGAAAGACCGGCAAGGTAGAGGCCGAATACGAGCCCGGTCAGGCAAAATGGCGCGCTCCCGAGAATAAGCGCGGGAAGTTTGGCGCTGTTGAATTGCACGGTAAGCACGATGAACGAAAAGAAGACCGCGAAAAGGACGACGGCTATAACCGCCTGGCGCATGTCGGCCATCAACTCCGCCTGACCACCGAAATTGAAGGCGTAGCCTGCGGGGCGTTCGAGGCTGTCCAACGCCGGCGTAAGTTGCGCCATGGCGGCGGCAAGGTCGGCGCCGCTGGTGTTTGCTTCGATCGTGACCTGCTTGACCTGGTTCTTGCGCACGATCTCCACTGGGCCGACGGCCTCGCGTACACGTGCCACGTCGCGCACACGGATAGCTTGGCTTCCCGTTCCCGAGACCGCGAGATTTTCGACATTGTGCCGTGAGGTCAGCCGGGCCTCGGAAACGATGAGGCGCATATCATAGTACTCGGTGCCTTCGCGGTAGCGGCTGATAATGGCGCCGGTGATGAGGGCGCGCAATGTGCCAGCGACATCGGCGACCGAGACGCCCAGCTCCTCCGCCTTGGTCCGGTCTACTTTAACCTGATACTCGGGTTTGGTGATGTCCATGGACACGGTCACGTTCTGCAGTTGATCGAGACCGCGCATGGTGTCTGCCGCGCGATCGGCGAGGTCGGAAAGCCGATCCATATCCTGGCCGCGCACTTCAACGATGATATCCGCGGCGCGCAGGCCTTTCACGCCCCGGAGCGCCATCTGGCGCGCCATGATTCGTCCGCCGGGCGCAGGCACCTTGGCGACGACGGGCTGCAGTTGCTTGATGTACTGCGAGGTGCTTATGTCGCGCCTGGACTTGGGCACGAGTTGGATGTCGACCTCGCCTTCGTTGGCGACTTCGTAGGTGGTAAGGCCGCGCACCTGGCCCCCGGCCAGGGCAAAGGTGCTCTCGATGAGCGGATCATCGGCGATACGTTGCTCGAGCCGGCGCACGATCCGGTCGGTCTCTTCAACCGCGGTTCCCGTGGGCATGCGCACCTTGATCATGATGCGGCCATCATCCACCGGCGGCAGGAACTCACCACCAACGCGGCCGACCAGCCACCCCGCCAGCACCAGGAGACCAACAAACAGCACTAGCACAATCCAACGGCCCTGTAACGCGCGCGCCAGAAGGCGGGCGTAGGCTTCAGCGATCCGGTCAAAGAAGCGCTCGAAGCGCGTTGTTTTGCGTTCTTTTGGGGCGGGGGTGAAGATTAAGGTGGTCAACATGGGGGTCAAAGCTACGGCCACTATCAGGCTGATGACGACGATGCCGGCAATCACCAGGATCAACTCGCGGAAGAGCAGGCTGGTCAGGCCGGGCACCAGCAAGAACGGCAGAAACAAGGCGAGGAACGAGACGGTGGCGGCCACAATGGCCGGTCCCACACCGGCGGCGCCGGCAACGGCCTGCTGCGCCAGGGAATCGCCGGGCTGTTCATGGCGCAGGCGGCTGATGTTCTCGATAACGACGATCGAGTTGTCGAGCACCAGCCCGATTGCGATGACCAGCCCGCCCAGGGAGAAGACGTTGAGCGAAAACCCGGCGACGTTCATTACCCCGAAGTTGACGATAAGTGTCACGGGAACGGCTACAAGCATCACCAGCACCTGGCGGACGCTGCCGAGGAACAAGTAGACCACGATAACCAGCAGGATCAACGCCCCGATGGCCGCATCGCGTACGCCGGCCAGGGCCCCGGCCACGTAGTTCGCCTGGTTGTCGACAAAACCGAACTCGAGCCCTGCCGGCAGCACAGGGACCATCTCATCCAGTTGGCGCTGCACCGCTTGCGCCACTTCGACGGTGTTCGCCTCGGATTCCTTGAGCACGGAGAGTTTGACGCACGGGTCGCCATTGAAGCGCGTCACGACTCGCACGTCTTCATGGGAATCGGCGACCTCGGCGATATCGCGCAGGTAGACCTTTTCACCATTGCTTCGGGCAATGACCACCGCGCGAATCTGCTCGAGATTGTCGAACTCCCCGATTGTGCGCGCAATGATCTCGCGGCGGCCCACCGTGACCCGGCCGCCGGTCTGCTCGACATTCTCTTGGCTGAGGCGCTGCATAATGGTATCGAGCGGCACCCCGTGCTTTTCCATCGCCAAGGGATCGAGCACGATGCGAATTTCGCGCTCGAGGCCGCCGATTATCTCCGTGCCGGCCACGCCACGAACCGCAAGGATGCGGTCTTGCAACCAGTTATCGGTCCATTCACGCAGTTCGACCGGCCCCCAGCGATCCGAACGCACGGTCAACTGCATGACAGGCAACTGGGAAGGATCGGCCTTGAAGACATACGGCGGTTCGATGTCCGCCGGCAAATCCGCTTCGGCCCGGGTAAGCGCTGCCAGCACATCCTGAAACGCGACATCCACATTGGCCCCGTATTCAAAATTCACATCCAGCGAGTAGATGTCCTCGCGGGAGGTGGACTCCACATCATCGAGGTAATCCACCGTAGCCACGAGGCGTTCGAGCGGGTCGGCGATGTTCTTGTCGATATCTTCGGCCGTCGCGCCCGGCCAGCGAATCTGCACCTTGACCAACGGATAGGTAACATCGGGCAGATAGTCGACGGGCAAATGCCATAATCCGTACACGCCCAGCACGAAGAACGCCAAGGCAATGGCGTTCGTGGCGAGCCGGTTTGTAACAGAATATTCGGTGATCTTCATTAGCTGCGGCCTCTTTTACCGTTGCCTGAAGAAGGCGCTGGCGTGCCGCCACTCCCTTTACCGCCGTTTGAAGAAGAATCGTCCGGCAGGCGCACGCGCCGGCCGTCCTTCAGTGCGCCTTGTCCGGCCACAACCACGCGTTCGCCGGCCTCAACGCCGCTCTGCGCTTGCATCTGCTTACCCTGCTCAATGCCAATTTCGACCTCGCGCCGCCGGGCTTTGCCTTCGGCTACGACAAAGACGAAGGTGTCGCCCGACGGTGTGGTGTTGACGCTTTCGGCGGGCAAGAGCGTGGCGTCTTCTTCGCGCGCGAGTGTGAGGCGTACGCGGGCAAACATATTGGCGGCCGCCCGGTTCATCGTGGGCAGCTCGGCTTCCACGGTGCGTGTTCGCATTTGCGCGTTCAGCTTGGGATAGACCCGGACGATCTCCGCAGTGAAGGTTTCATCCGGCGCGGCGTCCAACATGAAGCTCAACGCCATCCCCGCCTCGACCGCGGCGGCATGCGCTTCGGGCACGGCAAAGCGGAGCACGAGGTCGTTCAAGTCGGCCATGGCGAGCAAAGGTGTTCTGGCTGAGGCCATGTCGCCGCGCCGAACGAAGGTGTCGGTGATGGTACCCGCAAATGGGGCGTGGATGATGCACTCCGCGAGCTTCGCCCGGGCAAGCGCGAGCCTCGCCGCAGCCTCCTCGACGGTGGCCTCCTGAACAGCGGTGGTGGTTTTCGTGGGCCCTGCCTTGAGCATGTCCAGGTGGCGGCGCGCAGTTGCGAGTTTTGCCTGGGCTTCCGCGTGACGGACCCGTACCCGGTCCCGTTCTTCGCCGGCAAGCGCGCCGCTTTCCACGAGTTGAATGGTCCGCCCGAGGTCGGCCTGTTCGAAAGCCGCGTTCTGCTCGGCTTCCTTCACGCTTTCCCGGGCCTTGTCGATTTCCTCGGACCGCGTGCCCGCACGCAGATCCGTCAGTTTGGACTGGGCCACTTTCAAGGCCGCTTCTGCGGCCTGCTTTTCAGCGCGATAGGTTTCCCGGCTGATCTCGATCAGTTTCTCGCCGGCTTCTACCGTGTCCCCCTCATGCCATGGGAAAAAATCGATCGGGCCTTCCACCGTGGCGCTTACCTGTATCGACTGGATAGCCACCACCTCGGCCGATAAGTCGAGGGTGTGTGAGATATCGCCGCGTTCAATTGTTTCCACTTCTACAAGGGGCGGCTGTTTTCCCGGGCGGCCATTGCCCTCCGTGCCGCCGCATCCGCATACCCCCAGCGAGAAGATAACTGCCAGCGCCACCGTTGCAAGTATGTCCATTCTACTCTTATGTATGGTCATGGCACTTCACCTCCCGCAGCCAATTGGACCTCCGCCCGGGCAACGCGGTAGTCCGACAGCGCGCGGTAGTAATTGGTTTGGGCGGTCAATAGGGCATCCTGGGCATCGAGCACATCAACGATAGCGCCCTTTCCCAGGTTATACTTCAGATGCTCGATACGCAGACTTTCTTCCGCTTCGGCAATGCTCTTGCGTGTAACATGCACGCGTTTGCGTGCCGAATTGGCGTTCAATACGGCCGTCTGGGCTTCGAGGCGAATATCGTGTTCGAGCTTGCGCAGGCGTTGCTGTGCGGCGCGTAAGCGTGCGCGTTCTCTTCTGATATCCGCGTTGATGCGCCCCCCTTCGAAAATGGGGACATTCACCGTGAGGCCCACGCGCCCGAGATCCTCGAAATCCTCCGGGGATTCGCCGGTGGGCAGCGTGTACCGTTGAGAGCTCAACCCCTGCGTTCCGTAGGTCGTGGTTAACGACCCACCACCGGACAACGGCCGGGTCTGCATCCAACTCGGGTTACCGGCAGCGTCGATGGTAAAGGAAGGCGTGTTGTCTGTTGCCGAGGCGCCGCTGCCGCCAAAGCCCCAACGCCCGCCATAGGCCGCCTCGAGCGTGAGCGCCGGTTCGCGCGCGCCCCGGGCCACATCGACGCGTCTGGCCTGCGCCTCGAGTGCCGCCTGTGCGGCACTGTAATCGCTGCGTTGATCATAGGCCTGGGCCACAACCTTGTCCACAGCCAGCGGTTCCGTGCTATCGAGGGGAGGCAGTGGGCCCGCGACGGTCAAAGTTTCCGTCGCGTGATCATCCAACCCCATGAAATTTGCCAGGAGCCGATAGTGGATGTCCTGGACATTCTGCGCTTCGAGCAATTGATGCTCGATGTCGGCGAGGCGCACACCCGTCCGCAACGCATCGACCTGCGCCGCCTTTTCCGCCGCAATCAACTCTTCGACACGGGCCAGATGTTGCTCCAGCGTATCCCGGGAGAACGCCGTGGACTCCACAACCTTTTCTTGGGCAAGGATGTTGTAATACGTACTGGTGACATTGAATACGGTTTCGTTGCGCGTGCGGTTCAATTGGTGCGCTTCTGCCTGGGCGAGCAATTCCGCCGCGCGGAATTCATTGACGATGCGCCCGCCGGCGTACAAGGGCAAGCGCACGACAATATCCGCTGCGGCGATGTCGTTGGCAAAATACTGCGGTTGGCCCGGTGGTGTTGGAACGCCGAGCCGCTGCGTGTCCTGATGATGAAAATAGTTGCCGGTGAGGTTGATGCTGGGCCAGCGTGCGGCCCCCTTGCTGCGTTTTTCGGCGCGTGCCGCAACGGCATCTTCTCCGGCCGCCAGGAGTTCCGGGTTGTTTCGCAGGGCCGACGCAATACAGTCTTCGAGCGTAAGCCCGCCATTGGCCAACACGCTGGGCGGCGGCGGTTCACCGGACGGTACGCCCTCCTCGGGCACCTCCTTTGTCTCAGACACCGGTGTCTCTTCCCCGCTCCTGGAGGAAGAAGAATTCGTGAGCGCGCCAGACGTCGGCTCGAACGGCTTGTGACCAACGCGCTCATAAGGCTGCGTCGGCGCGACGGTCGCGCAAGCAGACACAAAGAGCAGCGGGACCAACCGGAGTGAGAAATGGAGATGCATTTTTATCATCCAGTGCCGTTTCATTGAATGTCCCCCGCGTCAGCGGGTTCCCCGCCGGTTGCCGCATCCTTGCGTTCGCTTGCGTCACGGCCGTCGAAACGCAGCATGCGGCCCGGGCCGGAACAGGCGGTCTGCTCTTGCATCATCTCAAACAGTTGCGCCTCCTGCGCGGCAGTGAGCACTTCTTTCTCCGCGAGCAAATGGCGGATAACGAGTTCCTGCATCCTTTGTTGAACTGCGCGAATTTCCCGCTGCTTTTGTGCAAGCGCCTGCCGGTCCATATTCTCGGCCGAAAGAATTGCGATCATCTCGGAACGCAGGTCCTCCATTTGCAGGCGAACGGCCTCCGATTGCGCCTTGAAGGCCGCCAGTTGCGGCTCGATGCGCCGCCACTGTTCCGGTGTCACCTCAAGTTGCCGGTGAAGCGGGCACCATACCGGACCGTCGTAAGACGCTTCGGAAACCGCATACGACTGCGCCATGCGAATACCCCAGACACCCACGAAGGCGGCATTTAAGGCTACGGAGAGTAAAAACAGCAAAGGAGCGGCTTTGCGCCACATCGTCAGCGTCCTCCCTTTTCCGTGCCCGTTGCGAGGGCCATGTAACGCTCCGCCAACGAACCCGCCGGCGCTGCGCCGAGGTAATCGAGCGAATACAGCTCAAGGGGACTGTCCTGCGCGGCGGGCCTTTCCGCAGTCACAACCGGCGCGGAAGCCCAGCCAAGACCAAAGCCGGCGCCCACACCAATCAACAGGCAGAGAACCGCCGCCGCACGCATGGCAGCCGGAGCGGCGCGCCACCATGCCAGTGGATTCCAGGCAGCAACCGGCATTTCCCGTTGCCGCTTGTAAGCAGCCGCCATCACCCGTTCCCCCAGCCCAGCCGGCACGGGCGGGGCGTCCGCCTTCAAAAGGGCAGCGGCCAACCAGTCCGTCTGTGCCAGGGCCGCCTGGCAGGCGGCGCATTGGCGCAGATGCCCCTGCACAAGACGGCGTTCCTCGGGCAAAAGCTCACCAAGGACATAAGCCGCACGTCTGGTTTGGATGTCTTCGCAGCGCATTGTTGTTCCTCATGGGTAATAAACGGATGAGGACCCGGAATCCCCCTCTGCTTCGTCAGGCCTCTCGAATTGTCAGCCGCATACGAAGCCGGCTTGCCCCCTTCCCATCCGTTGCCATAGATTAGGGTGCAGTTCTTCTACTACCGATGTTTTGGTTCCTTCGTGCCAGTTGTGAG
>CAZMVU010000223.1:0-7504 GCA_964569295.1 uncultured Nitrospirales bacterium | reverse complement strand
CCTTTTCGCCATGACGGGCAGGAAAGGGAGGGCGAGCGTCCCCGCGAGCCGAACTCTCCACGTCATTGCGAGGAAAATTTCTTATGCCCGAGGCGGGCTTGGGGTGAAAATGCCCGAAAAAAAGATAGAACGCACCTGGAATGCGACGATACCAAGACTTTCCTGGGGTGAAGGCCAATCACCCGCCGCCGCAACTCCCCTGCCATTCAAGACTTTCAAATTTCGCAATTGCCTGTGGTTGCGTATGGCGCAGAAAACGGCTACACTGGGTATAGCCTTGCCGCGTGCTGGGGTGCCGCGGATATCTGGAGACCGGCGGCTGGGGGGAGACACCACCGCCGGAAGAAACTCGAATAGCACAGAAACCCTGTGCCTCGGGCAACAGGGTTTGTTGGGCGGTACATCCCGGCGGAGCGTTCCGATGCGCTGCCAACGGGAGAGGGGGACGACACAATGCTTGTGGTGTTCGCATGTATCGGCGTAGCGGTCGCAGGCGTCGGGGTGGTGCTTGGCAGTGAAGGGCATCCGTCATGGGCGCTTGTCTCCGGCATCAGCAAGATGATCGCCTCGACAGCCTTCCTCCTACTGGCATGGTGGGTGGGCGCCTTCGCTACTGCCTGGGGCACCGCGATTTTCGCAGGGCTGGTGTTATCCTGGTTCGGTGACCTTTTCCTCATTTTTCGTGCAAAACCGCTGTTTCTCGCGGGCCTGGTGAGTTTTTTCGGCGGACACGTGGCCTACATCGCCGCCTTTGCATTGTATGGGCTTGATACCGGCGTAGCCGTGGGCACGCTGATCGTACTGGCGGCGCTCGCCTCGCACGTTATCTTGTGGCTGCACCCGCACCTCACGGAAATGCGCGTTCCGGTCTATGCCTACATGGTGGTGATCAGCATTATGGTGGCCTTTTCGGTGGGTGCGTGGATATACGGACGCGGCGCTGTGCCGCAGGAAATACCCTGGCAGTTCCCACTGGGCGCCGGCCTGTTCTACGTGTCCGACTTGTTCGTGGCGCGCGACCGCTTTGTGGCGCCGGGGCCGGTGAACCGCTACCTGGGCCTGCCGTTGTACTACGCGGGCCAGGTGATTCTCGCGCTCGGTGCCGACAGCCTTGCCACGCCGCTGAGTCCGAGTATTTTCGGGGTCTAGGCATAGGAGTGTTGGTTTTTCTGCGGAGAATACTGGCTTGGTGTTAAGCTTGATGCCGTTTCGTCCGATTAACGGGGTTGACGAACGGGCCCGTTATTCCGGATAATGAGTGTGGATGTGCGTCTGGCGCATGTCCCGTGTCCGATTCAAGAAAGCCAGGAGGGCTTTTCGATGGCAACCTACGAGTACCACGCGATCCGCGCGGAGGGGGATCAAGAAAAGTCCTTTGTCGGGGGGGTTGTCATAGCCAAGAATCGGCATGAAGCCAAAGCCAAATTGCGCGAACAGGGGCTCAAGGCGACCATGCTTAAACAAGCCAAGGGTGTCATGGCGCTGCTGAAGTGGTTTGAGGCCGATATCCGCTAGCCCCCGGTTGGCAGGCCGCTGAACACACCTCCCGTGCGTGGAGGTGTTTCTTTTTGCCGGCTGGCGCCCTGTGGGCATGCCGGCGAAACATGGCGGGTGGTGCGCGGGTCTCAGTTCGGGGCGCGGCGCGGTGATTCGGCGCGACACAGCGAATAGGCGCCCGTTCAGACCCTGTAGGGGAGTCAACTGCACCATGCATATTGTTTTTGTTATTCCCGTGTACAATGAGCGGGAATCGTTGCGCGCACTGGCCGAGGGCATTGCTGCGCATACCGCCGGCCATAGTTACCGGGTGATCTTCGTCGACGACGGCAGCACGGACGGCTCGTGGGAGGAACTCGTTGCGTTGCGCGAGGCGTATCTCACCGTGGACGTGGTGCGTTTACGCCGGAACTTCGGCAAGACCTCGGCGCTCGCAACGGGGATCGCGCGGGCGGAGGGCGATGTGCTTGTGACCATGGATGCGGATCTGCAGGATGATCCGGCGGAGTTGCCCAAACTGCTCGCGAAGCTCGAAGAAGGGTATGATGTTGTCGTCGGGTGGAAGGCGAACCGCCGGGATCCCTTGCACAAGACGCTGCCCTCCCGCATTTACAACGCTATGGTGGCCTGGCTTTTTCACCTGCCGCTGCACGATGTGAATTCCGGCTTCAAGGTGATGCGAATGGAAGTGGCCCGGCGCCTGCCGCTCTATGGCGAGCTGCACCGGATGATTGCCGTATACGCCGACGCCATGGGCTACCGTGTGACCGAGGCACCCGTACGGCACCATCCGCGCCGTTACGGCGAATCGAAGTATGGCGTGTCCCGGTTTCTCAAGGGCGCACTCGATGTGCTTACTACCTGGTTCCTTGCGCGGCACGGACAATCCCCTCATCATGAACTCGGGAAGGCGGGGTGTTTTGGTGTGCTTGCCGGGATCGGCTTTGGCGTGCTCGGGCTGGCGGGGATCGGCGCCCATCTCGCCGGTTTCCTGAACCGCGGCGCCTCGTTGACCATATTGCTGCTGTGCCTGGCGGCCGCCTTCGTGTTGTGGGGGCTGGGCGTGCTGGTCTTTATAGGCGGTCTCATCGCCGAACTCATTGTACAGCGCCACCCTCCCGGCGATACCGCGGCGAACGTGGCCGAAGAGCACCGCGGCTGAAAAAAGCGTGCCGGCGCATGGGCCAGGGGTAGCTCGAGCCGCTTTGCCGGCGCGTGCCTTGCCCTGTCGGGCCGGGTCTGTCACAATGCCCGCCATGCGTACTTCAACCCCATCATCCGGCTATGAATTCGTGTGTTACGGCTGCGGCGCCACGGCGCCGGCCGATGCGGCGTTTACCTGTGACGTGTGCGGTGAGCCGCGCAGCATACGCACCGTGTGCAACCTCGAAGCGGACTACCTCATGCGGCCGCCGCGCGACCTCTGGCACTACTTCGGTCTGTTGCCGGTCACGCACCGCAGCGCGGTGGTGAGTATCGGCGAAGGCGCGACCCCGCTGGTCGGCGCCCCCACGCTCGCCGCGCAACACGGCTTCAGCCAGTTGCTCGTCAAAAACGAGATGAGCAACCCGACCGGTTCGTTCAAGGACCGGCAGGTGAGCGTGGGCATCAGCCATGCGCGTGAGATTGGCGCCGATACTGTGGCCGTGGTCTCCTCGGGTAACGTCGCCTGCGCTACCGCCGCTTACGCCGCGCGTGCGGGTATGCGCGCGGTGCTTTTCATGCATGGCCAGGCCGGCGCCGGCAAGATTGCACAAGCAGCGGCCTACGGCGCCACCGTCTTGTGCGTTGATTCGCCGTCGCCACAGCGTGTGTTCGACCTCTGCATCGAGGCGTGCGAACGCTTCGGCTGGCAGCACCTCTCGACCGCCGGCATGTACGATCCCTTCAACGTCGAGGGGGCAAAGACCATCGCTTACGAACTTTACCAACAAACGGGCGGCGATTTGCCGGAATGGGTCGTCGTGCCAGTCGGTGGCGGTGGTTTGCTCGGTGGTGTGTGGCGTGGCTTCCTCGATCTCGAGCGGCTCGGCCTTATCGAGAAAGCGCCGCGGTTCGTAGGGGTGCAGGCGGCCGGGTGTGCGCCGTTGCCGCAAACCATCGAAGCCGGCTGGTCGTTCACCGAACACCTCGAACACCCGTGGCCGGACCCGGACACCATCGCGGGCGGTATCGCTGATGACATTCTCTTTGACGGGCACACTGCGCTGCCCGCCATCCGCAGGACCGGTGGGCGCGCGCTTGCGGTGGCGGATGAGGCGATCGCGGCCGGCCTGCACACGCTTGCCTCGGCCGAGGGGTTGCTGTGCGAGCTTACATGCGCCGTGGTCATCGCCGCACTGCCCCAACTCGCGGAGGCCGCGCGGGGCCAGCGCGTGTGCTGCGTGCTCACCGGCAGCGGCATCAAGGAACTTCCCTGGCTCACCGCACATGCACCAGAACCGCCGCGCATCGCCCCCGAAATCGGCGCCGTGGCGGCGGCCGTGGAAAAGGCATAACACACCGCGGTTCCCCGCGTGATGCGCTGCTTGGCATACTGCCACTCTGTCGTGCAAGGCATGGCATGGCATGGCGGCAGGCGTTGCGTCACCCCTACTGCTTGCGGTTCGTTCTTGCAGAAACGCAACATATTTGGTGTAATCGACGTTAGAGCGCTGGAAATACTAACCGGTTGAATGCGCCGGAGCGCGGCGCGGTCCCAGTCATAGGGCCGGCCGCAGCAAAGGAGTGTGTGCTATGCGTGGTTTTCTGTTGGCCTTGCTCGCTGTCCCGTTGTGTCTGGCGGCACCGGCGGCGGACTTGGAACAGGACATCGAAGACAGTGCCACCACGGCGCGTGTCAAGAGCAAGTTGCTCACGGCCGCCAAGTTGAGTCCTTTTGATATCAACACGACGACTGTTGATGGCGAGGTCACACTGACCGGGGCCGTGCACACGGAGCCGCAGAAGGCACTCGCCGAGGATCTGGCGCGCGAGGTACCGGGCGTGATGGATGTGAAAAACAACATCCACGTTATGCACGGCGCCTATGGCCAACCGGATTCCCGCAGTCTCCGGGATAAAATGCGCGACGGCAAGATCAAGGCGGCCATCCGCGCGCGGCTCATGGCCCACGGCGAATTCAAGGGGCTGCGCATTGGCCTCGAGGTGATAGACGGCGTGGTGCTCATGTCCGGCATTGTCGGCACGCAAGCAAAAAAAGAACGCCTCGCCGAGATCGCCATGGAATCCAAAGGGGTCGAGCGCATTGTCAATGACCTCACGGTACGCCCGAAGGAGCCCATGGACCCTGTCAAGAACATCGGGCGCCAAGTGAGCGATGAATGGGTCGAGAAACGCATCGAGATGGCCGTCATGATGAACCGGCACATCAGCATCCGCGATGTGGGTGTCGAGGTCGATGATGATGTCGCCGTGCTTACCGGCTACGTGGCGGCGGAAGAGGAGCGCGCCTTCGCCGAGGAGCTAGTCAAGAGCGTTGGCGGCGTCGAGGAGGTGGAGAATCGCATCCTGCTGCGTCCTGCCGACCTCGACAGCGCGGGTGTTCCCAACACGGTGCGCCCACCCGAGGCGGAAGAGGCGGAAGAGGCGGAAGAGGCGGAAGAGGCGGAAGAGGGGGGAGAGGCTGAGGACGCGGAATCGCTCATGCTCGAACCCCTCGAGCCGCTGGACCCGCCGGACCCACCGGATCCGATGTAATTCCGGTTACCCTGAGTATGCGCATGTCTTCCCAGCGCGGCCACTTTTACTGGCACCCTCAGGCACGCTATGCTGGCATGAACAAGGAGGGTTTGTCTCATGCTCATGCCGTACCTCGCGCTCTACGCGATGATTGCCATGTTTACCTTCGACCCGGCGGCCGTGTCGCTACCGGACCCCGGCGCTGCGTTTCTCACGCCAGGCGAGTCACAGGCCGCCCGGGACCGTTATGAATCCGGCGGTGACTATGCTGGCCGTGGAACCAAACTCATCGAGGAGGCGGATGCCCTCGCCGCGGAGGAACTCGCTATTCCGCGCAAGGGCGGGCAATGGTCGCACTGGTATTCGTGCCCTGAAGACGGCGGCAGTCTGCGCACGGAATCACCCACGGAACATGTGTGTACGGTGTGCGGGGAATGCTACAGCGGTTGGCCCTATGACGAGGTGTACATCACCAAGCGGCACCACCACTGGCTGCGTGGCCTGCCGGCGCTGGGTTGGGCGTATACGCTCGAGCCGAAACCCGCCTACGCTGTGCGCGTGCGCGAGATTCTCCTGACCTACGCGGATTTCTACCGCGACCTGCCGATTCACAACAAAGACGGCAAGAAAAGCGTGCACGGCGCCCGGCTCTACGCGCAGACGCTTGACGAAGCGGTGACGCTGTGCCACATGATGACCGGCTACGACCGGGTATACAACGCGGAATGCTTCTCCGCCGAGGACCATGCGGCCATCGCCGAAAGACTCGTGCGGCCCATGGTCGAGACCATTCAGCGGCACAAGGCCAGCCGCTCGAACTGGCAAACATGGCACAACGCGGGCATTGCCTGTGCCGGGTTTGTGTTGCGCGATGAAGCGTACGTGGATTGGGCAACGAATGCGCCCAAACATGGTCTGCTCTACCAACTGACAGAGGGCAGCGTGCTTGATAGCGGCATGTGGTACGAGGGCGCGCCGTCCTACCATTGGTATGCACTCGCGGCGATTGTCTACCATCTCGAGACGGCGGCCCGCGCGGGCATGGACCTGTATGGCATGCCCAAGGTCCAGAAGCTGTTCGATGGCCCGATGCGCCTCCTCTTTCCCGACCTCACGTTTCCCGCGATCAACGACAGCAACCGCTCGAGCATCAAGAGCGCGCGCCGATTCTACGAGATCGCCTGGAGACGGTATGAGGCGCTCCGGTACACGGTGTTTCTGGAACCGCGGGATTCCGACTGGGCCCTGTTCTGGGGCGGCAAGCCGCTGCCCGGCGACGCGCCGGACTCGCTGCCGCTGGAAACCTCGAACGACACCTCCGACGGGCTCGCCATCCTGCGCAGCGACGATGCCGAGACCGCAGTTTACCTGGATTACGGCGCGGCCGAGTCGGGGCATGTGCATCCTGCCAAGCTCGGCATGATCCTGTATGCCCATGGCGACGAGCGCTTCGTCGATCCCGGCCGCCTGCCTTACGGCAATCCGTTGCATCGTGGCTGGTATACCCAGACGATCGCGCACAACGCCGTGGTCGTGAATGGCAAGTCGCAGCGGCGTTGCGCGGGCGCACTCGTCGAGTTTGAAAAGGGCGATGGCTTTGCGATCGTGCGCGCCAAGACAGACGAGGCCTATGCCGGCGTGACGTTGGATAGAACGCTCATTCTCGCGCAGGACTTAGTCTTCGACGTGGTCCACGGCGCTTCCGAGGAGGAGGCCACTTTCGATCTGCCGCTGCACATGCGGGGCACGCTCGCGCCGCTGGCGGCGAAGCCGGGCGCCGCTCCCCTCGGTGACAGCCACGGCTACGAGCATTTGGACGAACTGGCGCGGCTCGATGATGCGCCGGGCATGACCGCGACGCTCGACACGGGCGACGCGTCCGCCATGGCAGTCACCTTCCACAACTCCGCCGAACGGTACCGGGCCAAGGCGTATGGCAGTGATCCACAGGAAATGCTGCCGTGCATTATCCAGCGGCAGCACGGGACCAATGTATGGTTCGCCCAAGTGTACGACATGGCGCCGGGTGAAGGCGACGACTACGAATTCACGGCCGCTACGGGCACACCGGCATTCCGGATTACCGGGGGCCCCCGGTTCGAGATTCCCCCGAATGGCAGCGTGCGCGTGGATTAGTGCCTTAAAGATCGTAAAGCGCAATAAAAGACAAGAAGATTTCGGAGGTCATCGGCAACCTGTTACAACAGAATGCTTTATAGAGTGTGAAAACTGCGGAGTTTTTCTGCCCTGCTGGGTTGCGGGCAACGCCCGGGTTAGTGCCTTAGGCACTGACTCGTATAAAGAACAACAAGAAGTTATTCGGGCA
>CAZMVU010000222.1:0-7508 GCA_964569295.1 uncultured Nitrospirales bacterium | reverse complement strand
CGGACGTGCCAGTTGCTCTGCGCGATATGTCAGCGCAATTGTGAAAACATGTACTAAGCTAGCCGGTATGGTTCTACGCGGAGCGCTGCCGCTGCGCCGGTTCTTTTGTTCCGCGGCGCATTCCGCCAGCCCGCACGCGGCGCCCATTAGTCCGGCACAGTGAGGTCGAGGACCTGCTCGATGGAGGTGATCCCCTTGGCCGCTTTGGCCAAGGCATTCTGGCGCAGAGTTTTCATGCCGCATTCGATAGCTTGCGCCTTGATGGCATAGCCCGAGGCGCGCTCGAGAATCAGCGGTTGCAACTCCGGCCAATTGCGCATGGCCTCGAGCACGCCCACGCGCCCCCGGTAGCCGGTGTCCTTGCAGCGGCTGCAACCGCGCCCGCGCCTGAAGCTCGGCGTTTCGATGTAGTCGAAGCCCGTGTACTGAATCCGATCGAGCACATCATCGGGCACGGTGATCGGTTCCGCGCAGTCCTTGCACACGCGCTTCAACAGGCGCTGTGCGGAGGCGAGCACGACCGACGACTGGCACAGGAACGGCTCGATGCCCATGTCCGTCAAGCGGGGAAACACGCCCGAGGCGTCGTTCGTATGCAGGGTCGAGAGGACGAGGTGGCCGGTAAGGGCTGCCTTCACCGCGACGTCGGCGGTTTCATAGTCGCGAATCTCACCCACCATCACAATATCCGGATCCTGACGCAGAATCTGGCGCAGGGCCTCGGCGAACGTAAGACCTATCGCGCTTTGCGTCTGTACCTGGTTGATGCCGAAAAGTTCGTACTCGATGGGGTCCTCGACGGTGACGAGGTTGGCCTCTGCGGTGTTCAGGCGGTGGAGCACCGAATAGAGCGTGGTGGTTTTACCCGAGCCCGTGGGCCCGGTGACCAGGATCATGCCATGGGGCAGCTTGATAGCTTCCTGAAAGGCCGTCATGGGCTGCGGCTCGAAGCCCATCTTGTCCAGTTCGAGGGAGAGGCTGCTCTTGTCCAGCACGCGCATCACGCACTTCTCGCCGTACTTACACGGCAGGAACGCCACGCGGAAGTCGATCTCACGCGCCTTATAGCGAATGCGGAAGCGGCCATCCTGGGGCAGGCGGTGCTCGTCGATCCGGCAGCCGGCAAGAATTTTCAGGCGCGCGGTCAGGTTGTGTTGCAGGCTCTTGGGCGGTCCCTTGGCCTCTTCGAGGCTCCCATCCACCCGGTAGCGCAGGCGCACCGACTTCTCGAACGGCTCGATGTGAATATCGCTGGCGCCGCGCTCGAGCCCGTTGAAGAGGATGAGGCGGGTCAGCTTCTTCACCGGTTCATCGTCGGCGCCGCGCTCGAGCTCCGACACGTCCTCGATGTCATCCTTCTGCTTCACCACCTCCATGCCTGCTTTTTCATCCTTGCCGGACTGCACGAGTTCGTCGTACATGTCCTCCGCGCGATCACCGCCGTAGTGCCTGTTGATGGCGTCCTCGAGTTCGGAACTGACCGCGACCACCGGCTCGATGTCGTAGCTCGTGAGCATGCGCAGGTCATCCAGCGCCATGATGTTGAGCGGGTCCGCCATGGCCAGTGTGAGCACATCGCCCGTGACGGATACCGGCAACATCTGGTACTGGCGTGCCAGGGTCTCCGGCACCTCGGCCAGGACATCCTTCTGGATCGCGTAGTGCGCCACGCGGATGTGCGGAATACCCAACTGCTCACTCAGCGTGACCACGAGATCTTCCTCGCTCAGATACCCCTTTGACACCAGGATTTTCGACAGGCTGTGCCCGGATGTACGCTGGAGCGACAAGCATTCCTGAAGCTGTTCCTTGGATACCAACTCCTGTTCGAGGAGCATATCGGGCAGGCGTTTTTTGGCTGTTTTCGCCACGCTGGGTCTCCTTGCTCTACTGTGTACCGCTGGTATTATACCCGGAATCCGCGCGCGCCGCTAAGCGGACGGTGATCCCCGCGTGATCAGGCGGCTTCTTCCGCACCAAGGTGGTTCAGGATTTCGTCCGCCAGTTCGCAGGTCATGTCTTGGCCTACAAGGCGCGCAAAGGCAATCACCTTGCGCAGGCAACCGGTCATCTTGCGCACATCATTGGCCACGCGCATGGCGATAAGCGAGACCACCTCATCGGGCACATTGGCCTGCGCCTCGGCCACAGCCTGACGCAGTATCTTCGTGCGCGTTTCCATCTCGGGCGCCTTGAGTTGGGCCACGATGCCGCTGGCAAAGCGCGACACAAGCCGCTGTTCGAGCAATCCCAGCCGGTCCGGCGGCTTGTCCGCCGCAATAATGATTTGCCGGTGTTGCTGTTGAAGCACGTTGAAAATATGGAAAAACTCTTCCTGGGCCTCGACCCGGCCGCCCAGAAACTGGATATCATCCAGGATAAGCACATCCCAATGACAGTAGTTATCCCGGAAATCGTCCACCGCATCATCCCGCGTGGCTTCCGCCAGGCGCCGTGCGAACTGGCTCGCTGACACGTAGCCCACGCGCGTTTTCCGGTTCTTCTTGTAGATGGTGTTGCCCATGGCACTTATGAGATGCGTCTTGCCCACGCCCACCTCGCCGTACACAAAGAACGGGTTGTATTCCTCGCCCGGGCGTTCCGCCACGGCCGTGGCAAGTTTATGGGTGAAAGCGTTCGAGTTGCCCGGGAAAAACGTCTCGAAGGTAAACGTCTCGACGGGTCGTTCGGAGACCATGGCAGCGGCCAGCTGGGCATCCGAGGCCGCCATGTCCTCGCCCGCGCTGTCGCCGCCGCCGTCGCCAAAAGCCGTGACCGAGTGGTGCTTCTTGCCCGCGCCCTCGAGTTCGCGCCGGTTGCCTTCGTGTACATGGGCCTGCTCGAAAAAATGGGCCATCTGCTGCACCGACTGCATGGTGGACTCGGCAATCTCCGCGAGCCGTGCTTCCTGCTCCTGCTGCGCTTCCTGCACGCCCTGGCGCAAGGCCTCGGTGATCTCCTCCGTCTTAGGGCCCGTCCCCTCGTGCTCGCGCTTGCCCGCCAAGGCGCGCATCTGCACGGCCAGCGCCGCCATGGCCTCCTGCATGGCGCCGCCCACACTGTCGCGAATAACCTCCGCCATCGCTTCCGGCGAGGGGCCCGCAGGCGCCTGGCCCTTCTCCTGCAAGCGCACGAGCACACTCGCAAAGGTCTCCTGCATGACCCCGCCCACGCTGTCGCGCAGGATTTCAGCCAGTGCCTGCCCATCAATGGGCACGGCCACCGGCGCCTCGGCGCCGGCACGGTGCGCATTGGCCGTCATGACCTCGCGCAACACGTCGCGCAGGGATTCCGTCAGCTCCTGCTTGGATACGCCGGCCGCTGCCCCTGCCGCCTGCTGTTCCTGCAAAACACCGCGCATCTCCTGCATGGCGTCCTGCACGCCCTCGCGCACGAGACGCCCCACTTCCTGGTGGTCCATCGCAGGCGTTTGCGGGGAGCCCGGCGTGGTCGCGGGGTCCGGCGGGGTAGTATCGGCGGATAGACCGTCATCCGCATGGGCGGCCGCCTCCTGGATAAGGCTGTCCACTGCGCTGCGCAGCGTGTCATCATCCACATCTTCTCCAGGCTTGGCCTGCGCGGGCGGTTTGGCCTGTGCGGGTGGTTCGGCCTGCGCGGGCGGTTTGGCCTGTGCGGGTGGTTCGGCCTGCGCGGATGACTTGGCCTGCGCGGGCGGTTTGGTCCGGCTTGCCGGCGCCGCTCCCGAAAGGCCGAGGCTCGTCATGGATACGCTGGCCTGACCACTGCCGCTGCTGTCCCTATCGCGGAAAAGGCGCCTCGATACCTGATCAAAGTGCTCCCAATTGCACAAGATGGGCTTGATCCGCAATTCCGGGCTGGCATCGCGCACCGCCTGGAGCGCGTCCAAATCCAGCGGATCCACCATAGCCACCGTCAGTATGCGCCCCAGCTTATCGATGGGCAGCAGGCTGTACTTCAGGCAGACCTCCTGGGGAATGAGGCTGAGCACCTCCGCGGAAATGTCGTAGTCGAGCAGGCTGAGATGGGGAACCTTGCATTTTTTCACCAGGCACGAGGCCACTTGCTCCTGCGTGGTGTACCCCAGCCGAACCAGAATCTGCCCGAGAAAACCGCCCTCTTCCTTTTGCACGGCCAAGGCTTCGTCGAGCTGTGCCTGGGTAATGGTGTCTTCCTCGAGCAGCACTTCGCCGAGCCGTTTATGCAACACGGGCGCGGCTCCTGCCGGCGCTTGGGGAGTACCCCTTGGCGGCGCAGCTTCCTTGGGCGCCTCCGTGTGCTTGGGGGCGTCCGCCTCGGGCTGATCTTTGCGGCGTCCAAACATACCTGATCCCCGCGGGTTGAACCGGCCGAGGAACAGCCGAACGTTTGCACCATCCGCCTGTCGAGCAAGCCAGCTTGCCCTGCGTTCGAAGGCGAATCGTCAAACCGGGATGCTGGCTCATGGCGCACCCATCCGGTCCGCGGGCGGTACCCGCCTCGTTAGATTGTAGCAGGCGCCTTGAACGCCGTCAAGCACTTCCACGTGTAAACCATTGAATGACAAACAGTTGAAAAAGGCGGGAAAGGTGCGGCCATTGACCGCGGCAGTGGTTGTCACTTGACACTTCTGCGAAAAGGGGGCACGCGCACAGGCACTACGGGTTAATCGGCAAACCTGAGGTGATCGACTCGTTGGCTGCCAACGCGACGGCCAGGGTTTTGCGCGCGTCGTTGTAGGAGCTGCGGATTTTGTTGCGCTTGCCGGTGCGCACCGCTTCGATGAACGCGCGGTTTTCCGCGGCATACCTGTCGTGCGCGGGGCGGTGAATGGTGGTGCGCTTTCCTTCATGGACGTGCAGGACCGCGTCTTCAAGGCTGATTGTGATTTCCGGGGCAATCGCCTCGATGCCGATGCGCGCCTGCCTTCCATTGATGCACGTGGTGTTGATCGAGGCGGCCGCACCGCTTTTCAGCCGGAGAATGACCGCGCTCGAATCGTCGATATCGTAGTGGGCTACCTGGTTCATGCAGCCGCCTGAGGCAAGGGCGAAGACCTCGCCAACATCGCCACACAGGTAGCGCAAAAGGTCCACGGTATGGGCGGCCTCCTCGAGGAACTGCCCGCCGCTGTACTCGCGCCGCCGCCACCACCACTGCGGTTGCAGGCCGCCCAGGCAATAGCCGAGCACCAGCGAGATGGCTTTGCCCTTAAGGTACTGGCGGGCGCGGTTCACGGTGTCGCAGTAGCGAAGGCCATAGCCCACGCAGGTGAGCACCTTTTTCTTGCGCACCTCCGCCGCGACCTTCGTGGCGGTGCTGTGGTCCAGGGCGATGGGGCTTTCGATAAACAGATGGATCCCCCGCGCCGCGGCATCCACCTCTATCGGCCCATGCGCGTAAGGCGGCACACACACATACACCGCATCCGGCTCTGTCTTGTCGTACAGCGCCTGGTGGTCGGTAAAGGCTTGCCCCCCGAAATCCTTGGCCGCCCCTTCCGCACGCTCGCCATCGGTATCGCAGAACCCCACCAACGCCACGTCCTCCATGGCGCTGAGGTACCGGCAATGGGTTCGCAGCATAGCGCCACACCCCACGGCGGCTATCTTGAGCATATTACAGCGCCTCCCGCGTGTTGCATCTACCGTCGGCGAACAGGCCCGAAAACCGTGCGGCATTCCATGAAGACGGTTATGGGGGGCACAAAGCGCTTCCCACGCCTTCGCACGGGCCAGCTCCCAGCCACGGCGGTCTCCCTCCAAGAATACGGCGCAACCTGCCCAAAGCGGGCACATCCGAAAACCATGTTCTCGCCCATCAGGACGTGCCCGCTCCTATGCAACCACGCCTTCACCACCAGCCCCACCGCATGCAATCTCCCCACTGCATGCGCGCGGGACAAGCACTTTCATCATAGCACCTTCTTCGAAAAATGTTAAGGGTGTTGGCGCCGCAACAGCGGGAACCGGTACACCACTCACAGCGATTCCACATCGATCCAGGCGCGTTTTTCCCAGCTCTTCATGCCGAGTTCGGCCAGTTGCACCCCCTTGGCGCCCTCCTTGAGATCCCAGCGGAAGGAACCGCCCTTCACCACGTGGCGCAGGAACAGCTCCCACTCGGCCTTGAACGCATTGTCATAAGGCTGATTCCACGGCACCGGGGTCCAACCGCCCCAGAAATCCACCTGGGGCGGTACATCCGGGTTCCAGACCGGCTTGGGCGTATTCGCATCGTGCTGAATAAGGCACTCGCGCAGGCCAACCACAGCGGAGCCATTGGTGCCGTTCACCTGCACGGTGAGCAAGTCGTCCTTACGAACCCGCGTGCACCACGACGAGTTGAAGTCGCAGACAATGCCCTTGTCCGTAATGAACGTGCTGTAGGCCGCATCGTCGGCATCGGCCTTGTAGGCCTTGCCGCGCTCATCCCACCGCTTGGGGATGTGCAGCGCGCCCAGACACATGACCTGCGCGACATTGCCGAAGAGGTTATCGATGAGGTAGCGCCAGTGGCAGAGCATGTCGAAGATAATACCGCCGCCCTCCGCTTTGCGGTAGTTCCACGAAGGGCGCTGCGCGGCCTGGTTCTCGCCCGTGAATACCCAGTAACCGAAGTCGCCGCGCACATCGAGGATGCGGCCGAAGAACCCGGTGTCGATGAGGTATTTCAGCTTCAGGAAGCCGGGCAACCACAGCTTGTCCTGCACAACCCCGTGCTTCACACCGGCCTTCTGTGCGGCCTTGTAGAGCGCGAGCGCTTCCCTCGAGTTCATGGCGCTCGGCTTCTCGCAGTAGATATGCTTACCCGCTGCGATGGCTTTCATCACGCTATCGTGGCGGCGTTGCGTGGTCTGCGCGTCAAAGTACACGGTGAGCGCCTCATCCGCGAGAAGTTTATCGAGGTCGGTACCGAACGGAACACCGCCATGCGCATCGGAGAGCGCTTGCAGCTTCGCCTTGTTGCGGCCCATTAGCACCGGCTCAGGTACGATGGTTTCATTGGGGCTCAGCTTCACGCCGCCCTGCTCCCGGATGGCCAGAATCGAGCGGATGAGGTGCTGGTTCGTGCCCATGCGCCCTGTCACGCCGTTCATGATGATGCCGATGCGATGCGTCTTCATGGTATTGCTCTCCCTGGGTTGCTCCCGAATTTCGCGGCGTCATAATAGGCGAGCCGGCCATGGCAGAACAAATGCAGGTAATTCTTCAGCCGTATGACGCAAGGGGACGCACTTGTTTCGCCAATCTGTCCCGTGATAGCGCATACCGGCGTGCGCTGGGGATAGCCATGCCGTAGGTGCCACTTTGGACTGCGCTGGCTTGCCACCGCTATTGCGCGTGGGATGAAGTGCATGCGTTTGTTCAAGGCGGGCCAGAAACTGTGCGCTATGTCCTGCGGCTTGCTCCCGGAGCGCCAAAGGTGCGGTTCTATACCAGCCTGGGCCTGCGGCCCATATGCGTTAACCTAGAAGACTGTCCCCGCTTTTTTTGCGTTTGTGAGAAAGCGCTGCGTTGTCCGTGACTCCGCAAGACCGGGGATTAAGC
>CAZMVU010000221.1:0-7549 GCA_964569295.1 uncultured Nitrospirales bacterium | reverse complement strand
ACAACCGGGGAACACGCCATTCGATCCTTGGGTTGTGGGCGCAGCCCACGTTAGATGAAGTACATGTTCGCCGACTCCGAACCGTCGGCCAGTTCGCGAATCGTGCTGTCCGCCAATGCCTTTTCAATTTTCTTGGCCACGCCCTGCCACGCCGGTTTCATCTCATCGGATTGGACATCATTGACTGGCAGCGGGTCGAGCACGGGCCCGTCGATAGCCTGGACAATATCGAGCAGGGTGATGTCTTCGGCCGGCTTACTCAGCATGTACCCGCCCTGAGCGCCGCGCACACTGCGCACAATCGCCGCGCGCTTGAGCTGTAAGAGTATATGCACCAGGTACTTTTCGGGGATATGCCGCTTTTCCGCGATGGTTACCGACGTAATGGTCTCTTGCGACTGCTGATGCAGGGCCAATTCGATAACGGCGCGACAGGCGTATTCACAACGGGACGAGATATTCATGGGCCCCCCGGCGTTCTTCCGGTACACGGTGACGCACTTTTAGAATCAAGAGTATCATAGTCAGGAAAGGGTGCTCAAGCAGACGGCAACAGCGCGCATCAATCCCCCCTCAGGGGCCGCCGGGCCAGCGGCAGGTAGGGGCATAGGCGGTGGGGGCGGCGCTGCCCGCACGAAGCAGCGCCCCGCCTCACGTTGGATGCCGTTACACGAAGGTGACCGGGGGAGCGCCATGGTGGCGCATGAGTAGTTCGCGGGCTTCGCCCGCCGCGAACACAGAGCCGGTCACCAACAATGGTGTGTCAGGCGTGGCCAACGCCATGCCCATGGCGAGGGCTTGGCGCATGTCCACGGCGCAGTCGTGCGGACTGGCGCCCAGCGCCTTGCTGAGGCTGGCCACGGGCATGGCGCGCTTGCCGGTGAACTGGGTGAGCACGAAGTGCTCGGTGAACGGCTTCAACGCCTCGGCCATGGCGGCCGCTGGTTTGTCCTCGCACACGCTGAGCACCGTGATGGCGCGCTTAAAGACCCCCTGCAGAAAGCTTGCGCCGGCCACGGTATGGCTGGTGTCGACAACAACCGGCGGATCAGCGAGCACGCGCTCGAGCCGGCATGGCCAGCGCACGGTTTCGAGGCCGGCGGCCATAGCGGCATCATCGAGCTGCGGAAAGGCGGGCCGCAGCAGCCGCGCCAAGCTCACGGCCACCGCGGCATTGGCGCCTTGGTGGGAACCGGCGAGCCCGAGGGGCGTGGGGCCCAGGGTGTGTCCTGGCGCTTCATAGGTAAAAACAGGGCGCCACGGATCGCCCGTGAGGGTGTAGTGGAAATCGCGTCCCAGCAGATGCACGGGACTCCCCGCTTCCGCGGCGCGGCCGAGGATGACATCGCGTGGTCCGGGCTTCGTTTCGCCGAGCACGAGGGGCATACCGGCCTTGATGATCCCCGCTTTCTCGTACGCGATCTTTTCGCGTGTGTCGCCGAGATAGTGCGTGTGTTCGAGATCGATGCTCGTTATCGCGCCGGCGTGCGGATGCAGGACATTGGTCGCGTCGAAACGGCCGCCCATGCCCACCTCGATGAGCGCGGCATCCACCGGCCGTTGCGCGAACAGGTGAAAGGCCACGGCCGTGTTCACCTCGAAGAAAGTCGGGGGCGGGTTCATGGTCTCGGCGATCCGGCGGAAGTGTGTGATCGCGGCGTCCAGCGCCGCGTCTGTCACAGGTTTACCGGCAAGCTGAAACCGCTCGGTGAGTTCGATCAGGTGCGGACTGGTGAACCGGCCGGTGTGGTAGCCGGCGGCCAGGAGCATGGCGTCGAGCATCGCCACCACGCTCCCCTTGCCGTTGGTGCCGGCAATGTGCACCGCCGGATATCGCGCGTGAGGCGCCCCGTCTTCCGCGAGCAGCCGGCGGATATTGTTGAGGCCCAGTTTCACGCCGTGGAGCATGAGACCGAAAAGATACTCCCGGGGGGTGGCCGGGGCGATGCTGGCGGCGGGTTTGCCCATAAGATGTCAACCTGTATGCGTATCCCGGATGGGGTGCGTTTGTGGTTTATACAAGCAGGTTTGGCTGGCGCCATTCACGGGGATTGCGAGGCTCCTGACAGCCCGGCCGATGCTGTCGCGCGAAGGGCATGCGCCGGGTCGAGGTACCGCAACAGCCGGCCGAGAAAACCCCGCATTTCTGCGCGCGGCACAATGCGATCGATAAAGCCGTTTTCAAACTGATACTCCGCGCGCTGGAAGCCTTCGGGCAGGCGCACTTTCATGGCGCCGGCGATGAGCCGTTGTCCGGCAAAGCCGATATAGGCGCCCGGTTCCGCGAGCACGAAATCGCCCAGCGAGGCAAAGCTGGCGAACACGCCGCCGGTCGTGGGGTCCGTGAGCACGGTGATGTACGGGAGGCCGGCCGCGTTGACCCGCTGCACGCTGTCCGCGGTTTTCGCCATCTGCATGAGCGCGAGTATGCCCTCCTGCATGCGTGCGCCTCCAGAGGCGCAGAAAACGACCACCGGTGTGCGCGCTTCAATGGCGTCTTCGAACAGGCGGCACAATTTCTCGCCGAGCACGCTACCCATACTCGCCATGATGAAGCTGGTGTCCATGACCCCGATGGCGGTGCGCGTACCTTCGAGCGTGCCAAAGCCGGTGAGGATCGCATCGTGCAGTCCGGAGCGCGTCTTGGCCCGTTCGATGCGTTCACGGTAGGTTTCACCCCCCACCTCAAAACCCAGGGGATCTTCCGTCTCGAGGTGGGCGTGGGTCTCCGTGAACGAACCGGGGTCGAGCACCTGCTCGAGGCGGGTGTGTGCGCCGATGCGGAAGTGGTAGCCACAGTCCGGACAGGTCATGAGGCGCTCTTCCACCTCGCTGCGGTAGACCGTGCCCTGGCACTGTTCGCACTTCATCCACACGCCATCGGGCATATTGCCCCGTCCGCCCCGCTGCTGGATGCGCTTGCGTTTGAAAAAGGCCATGCCGGTACCCTAGTCCCCATCCTCTCCCGACGAGACATGGGCCTCGAAATTCTCGGGGTGATACAAGAGACGCCCGCAATTGCTGCATGCGTGGGTTTTGCCCGCTTCAATTTCGTTGAGAATCTGGGGGCGGATAGTCATGTGGCAGCCCGTGCAGGTGTCGCCGGTGCCGGAAACCGGCACTACGGCAGGCCCGGCCGGAATCTTTCTGCGGATCCGCCGGTAACGGCGGAGCAGATCGGGCGGCACTTCGTCAAGCAGAGGGACGCGTTGTGCCTCGAGCGCCTGTCGCTCCTCGACGGCCTGGGCCAATTCCTCGTCGATTTCCTTGCATTCGCGGTCGATTTCCGCCTGTTCGGCGGCGATGCGTTTCTTGTCTTCTTCGAGGTGGTCTTTCGCCTCGTCGAGTTCGACCATGATCGAGATGATACGCTCCTCCTTGAGCGCAATCTGTTTCTTCTGCAAGTCGATCTCGTGCAGCAGGGCCTGGTACTCCTCGTTCTTTTTGATGGCCAGCAGTTGGCCTTCGTACTTGCGAATCTGTTCCTGCTTCTGTTCGATATCGCCTTCGCAGTTGCGTTGCTCGAGTTGGAGCCTTTTCAACCGATCTTCGCTTTCCTGCAATTCGGCGGCAAGGCGTTTGCGGTGGATGTCGAACCGGTTCTTCTGCTTCGGGATTTCATTTTCCCGTTCCTTGAGCCGCTGAATGTGCAAGTCAAGATCTTGCAGTTTAAGTAGATTATCCAAAAGCCTCACCCTCCCGCAGGGTCCTGTGGGACCCGCTCGTTGCGGTGTGGAAGTCAATAAAAAAACCGCAGCCGAGGCTGCGGTGTGTGCTCTGCAATCGCGCATGGCGAGAGGCAGCGGGATACGCCCGGCAAGGCGCTCCCCCCGGCACGCGTGCATCCCTGCGAGGTATGTATGCCGAAGCCGCTGGTATGGTCGCGTGGCGCATGTACATGGGCTTAGTGTTACATTTCCTTCGGGCTGCGTGCAATAGCGATTTCACCCGTGCGCACCAGTTCCTCGATGTGGAACGGGCGCATCATGTCGACAAAGGCCGTGATCTTGCCCTCTGACCCTGTGACTTCGACGATGACGGAGCGCGCCCCCACATCGACCACCTTGGCGCGGAAGATATTGGCCATCTCGATGATCTCGCGCCGATTGTTGATGCGGTCGCCCTCTTTGGCGCCTGTACTCACCTTGATGAGCACGAGTTCGCGCTCGACAAACGGCTCGGTGGTGAGGTCGATCACCTCGATCACTTCGACCAGCTTGTTGAGCTGGTTGATAATCTGGGCGATCACGTCATCGTCGCCATGAACCACTACGGTCATGCGCGACGTGACCGGGTCGGCGGTCTCGCCCACGCACAAACTGTCGATGTTGTAGCCGCGCGTACTGAACAGGCCCGAGACCCGTGCCAGGACGCCGAAGTGGTTTTCCACGAGAATGCTGATGGTGTGCTTCATGGTTGCTGCCTACCCGTTGTACGCGTTCATGGCCGCGCTTGTCCCGCGTTCCACCCAACAGCGGATGGCTTCGCACGCTGTTTCCATTGCCTGGGAGACCGTCTCGCGCTCCTCCGGCCGGAACTTGGCCAGCACATAGTCCGCGAGATCGGGGCCGCGGGTCTCCTCACCGACGCCGAGCCGCAAACGCGGAAAGTCGCGTGTTCCCAGCCGCTCGATGAGGGACTTGAGGCCGTTGTGGCCGCCCGCACTACCTCCCGCGCGTATGCGCACCCGGCCCAGCGGCAGGTTTACATCGTCCACGACCACGAGGATATCCGCCGGATCCTCCACCTTGTTGCGCGCCA
Source organism: uncultured Nitrospirales bacterium (assembly GCA_964569295.1). GTDB lineage: Bacteria > Hydrogenedentota > Hydrogenedentia > Hydrogenedentales > JAGMZX01 > CAZMVU01. The sequence goes on along the minus strand of CAZMVU010000221.1, from coordinate 2,788 downwards.
TGGGCGCGAGACAGTCGCCGCAGCGGTTCATGTAGGTGAGCGGCTTTACCAGCAGCACGGACTCACCGCCCACGCGCACCTGCGTGAACAGGCCGCGGTGTTTTTCGCGATCCAACCGCACACCAAGCTGTTCGGCGAACAGGTCGAGCACCTCGAAACCGAGGTTGTGCCGTGTATTCTTGTATTGCGGCCCGGGGTTGCCCAAACCGGCGATAATCTTCACGCGGCGCGCCCTTTCGATGCGGGACGGCGGCGGCCGGTCCGGGCGGGGCAACCGGCATAACCCAAGACACTCCCGTGTGCGGCGGTCCCACGCAACGCACATCGCCGCCTGGCGGCCGGTGAACGTCAGGCGCCACAGCAACCCTGCACGGCGGCCGGCGATCGGCGTCAGCCTTCCGCGTCTTCTCCGCTTTTGCCTTCCTCACCAATGACTTCCGGCTCGGCGGCTTCTTCTTCCGCTTCCGCCGCCTCGACCTCTTCCTCGAGCACGCGCGGCGCATGCACCGCGGCAATCGCCAGCTCGGGATCGCTGAGCAGGGTGATGTTCTCCGGAATGGTCAGCTCGCTGACCACGATGCTGTCGCCGATATTCAGGTGGCTCACGTCAAGCGTGAAGTGCTCCGGCGTATCCAGCGCGAGACACTCGATTTCAACTTCGCGCATGATCTGGTCGATCACGCCGCCTTCGATAACGCCCTGGGGCTGGCCCACGAGATCAATGGTCACCGTGGTTTGGATCTTTTCATCCAACCGGATGCGCTGGAAGTCCACATGCAGCGGATCGCCGGAGATTGCATCGTACTGAATGGCTTTCAGGATCGTGTTGGTGTTGCTCTCGGGATTCCCTTCGATGTCCATCTCGAGCACGGCGTTGTCGCCATAGCGCCCGTGCAGCAGATGCACAAAGGATCTGTAATCCACCATGACCGGCACATTGTGTTCGCCGCCCCCATAGATAATCCCGGGGATATCGCCCTTCATACGGGCCTGGCGTGCGGCGCCTTTGCCCGTGCTGGCGCGCCCTTTCACCTTGAATGTTTGCAATTCCATGACAACGCGTTCCTTTTCGCTGCGGTCTAGCGCTCGAACAGGCTGCTGACCGATTCATCCTTATGTATACGCCGAATGGCCTCGCCGATGAGCGGAGCAAGGCTAAGCACTTTGACATTGAGCGCCGACATCACGCGATCGCTGAGCGGGATCGAGTCGCACACATAGAGCTTGTCTATGGCGGAATGCGTGAGCCGGTCTACGGCGGGACCACTGAATACCGGGTGCGTGGCGCAGGCGCGCACACTCAGGGCGCCATGGTCCTTGAGCGCCTGCGCCGCCTTCACCAGTGTACCGGCCGTATCGATCATATCGTCGAGAATAATGCAATGCTGCCCGTTCACATCGCCGATGATGTTCATCACCTCCGACTCATTGGCTTTCGGGCGCCGTTTGTCGACAATGGCGATGCGCACACCCAGGTCGTTGGCGAACTCGCGCGCCCGTGCGACACTGCCGGTATCCGGCGACACGACCACGGTCTCCGCCTGCAAGCCCTCTTGGCTGAGACACCGCTCGAAGACGCGATCCGCCGCCAGGTGGTCCACCGGTATGTCGAAAAAACCCTGTATCTGGCCGCAATGCAGATCCACACTGATCACGCGGTCAGCGCCGGCAGCCACAATGAGGTTCGCCACCAGCTTGGCCGTTATCGGCACACGCGCCTTGTCTTTACGGTCCTGGCGGGCATAGCCAAAATAGGGCAACACCGCGGTGACCCGCCCTGCCGAAGCGCGCCGTGCGGCATCGACCGCGATGAGCAACGCCATCAGGTTCTCATTCACGGGCGGGCAGGTGCTGTTTATGATAAACACATCGCGACCGCGCACATTTTCGCCAATCTGAACCTTGATCTCGCCGTCACTGAAACTGTTGATCACAACGCGGCCCGGTTCGATCTCGAGGTGTGCACACACCCCGCGCGTCAACGCTTCCGAAGCGTTGCCGCTGAATACTTTCAAGTCCCTGGTAAAGGCCACAGTCGCGCCCTCTTTGACTGGATGAACCACTTCTTTGTGCCGGAAGCGCCGTCCTGCCCGTCACACCCGCGTCCACATCCGATTCACTATGCTTCCCGCCGTTGCTGCATGGTGCGCCCCCGCCCACCGCACGAACGCGAAAGAAACAAATGGCTGGGGCGGTTGGAATCGAACCAACGCATGCCGGGACCAAAACCCGGTGCCTTACCACTTGGCTACGCCCCAGTGTGTTGAACGCTGCGGACCGCAAGAAGCGCTGTCGCACAGCGCGCGACAGCCCACATGCTGATGCGCCGCGCGGCCGCAGGCAGACCGCCGCCTCCAGTCCCGTGAGAATCGCGCGAGTATAACAACCGCCGCGCGCGCAAGTCAACGACACGGCGAATATAAAACCGCACCGCACAAAAGGGAGGGCGAGCCGTGAATAGGTGGGTCCAGGGAGCGCGCGTGTCCCCGCGAGCCAAAACTTGACGCAAGCCCCCAAGACAGCGGTTGGAGGCCACGAGGCCCTTTTCTCCCGGCTTGCGCGCCGGCGTCTCTCCGCGGCCTCGGCAAAAAAAGGTGACAAGCCACCGCACTCGAAGGGGCGCCTGCATCGCGACTCATAGAGACAGCCGGTGGGCCAGAACCGCTCTCAGCGGTGATACCGGGGCACCCCATGAAGTACAGCAAACGGCTAAAGAATTAGGCACTGACTCGCATAAAGAACAACAAGAAGTGATTCGGGCACCTTGTGTAAGCTCTAGCACGGCTGT
>CAZMVU010000220.1:0-7746 GCA_964569295.1 uncultured Nitrospirales bacterium | reverse complement strand
CAACCGGGGAACACGCCTTTCGATCCTTGGGTTGCGGGCAACGCCCGCGTTAGCGGTATGGGGCAACACGGTGCCTTTGTGCCGCCAATATCTCCCGTGATAGCGAATACCAACGTGCGGCGGGGATAGCCAAGGCGTTGGCTAACTTTGGAGTGCGGTGGCTTGCCACCGCCCTCCAAAGGGCGCCTATATCGTGACTCATAGCGATGGCCGGTGTGCCAGGCCCGCTCCCGGCGCCGATACCGCGGAGTCCCATGAAGTACGGCAAACGGCTAAAGAATTACGATTATTGATCGTCGTCCTTCTTGCAATCGCCATCACGCGCCACGAGGTCTTCGGGGTTGTTGACCTGGGAGTTATCGGCCATCCAGTCCTTCCATATGGTGTCGATCAGCGCGGGATCTTTCCACTGGCCCGCGCGCTCGCCGTTCCAATACACGGCGATGGTTTCCTCGTCGCGGGCCAGCAGCAGCAGCCGATCATCCACTTTGATATCGCGGTCGTATATGGCTATATAACTTTCACGGTTGGGGCCAGTGTATTTGTCCTCCCGCAGCGCTTCCCGCTGTGCTTTCAGCATTCTATCCGCGCCGACATTGTGCACGAAGTGAAGTGTCAGCGCTTTCGCCGTGCCGCTTTTCTGCCAATGTTTCCATTTGTCCCTGGTATCGGCGGCCGGATCGGGAAGGTCGTTCGCAGCGCCATAGTGCGCTGCGGCAAAGACCTTGACAAAGAACTTTGTCATGTAACCGGTCCCCGTACAACACAGGGTCGAGTCCCCCTTCTCGATGGAGGCAGGAAACGTGACTCCCGTTTTCGGTTCTTCGACTTCGGCGGCCATGACCGTCGCGGCCAAGACAATGATGGCGGTTGCGACAACGTACTTGCTCATGTTCTTTGCGCCTTTCTTGCGTTTGCTGTTCATTTCCTTGAGGATAGGTACATGCTGTGGTCCGGTCAAGGGAGGCGCCCGTGAAACGGTGTCCCGTTTGACCTGGTCCATGGTAGAGAAAAACACAGGGGACAAGCCTTATGATTTCAACAAGACGGTGGTTGGTTGTGTTGGGCACGCTGGCGGTGCTGGCAAGCGTGCAGCCGCATGCCCCGGCCGCTAGCGCTGCGGACAACGGCGAGGGCGGCCTGACGGCCCAGGCGGAAAACACCTTGCGTCAAGCACTCGCCGCCATGGCCACGCGCCAGTGGAGCGGCGGCTGGGGCATGGCCTGGACCCGCCACGGCACGATATCCTGGGGCGAATTCATCCCAAAGGCGCACGACTGGGTGTGCGTGCAGCCGCCGGCCACGCCCACCATCGCCAAGGTCTACCTCGAGGCGGGGCAGGTGCTCGATGATTCCGGCTACATCCACCATGCGCGCATGGCGCGCGATGCGCTCGTGGCCGTCCAGACGCCCGAAGGCGGCCTGCCCCACGAGTGGGCGCGCACCGGTCCACGCCCCTTCGAGGCCACCTACGACGACCGCGTGACCACCGGCGCCCTGGATTTCCTTGTGAAGTGGTGGCAGCAAACCGAGGCACCGGAAGACCGGGCGGTGGTGGACCGCATCGGCGACTTTATCCTCACGAGTCAATACGACAACGGCGGTTGGCCCCAGCGCTATCCGCCCGGCGGCGGCTACGGAAAGCATATCACCTTCAACGACGGCGTGATGCCGAACGTCATTCAGGCGCTGCTCGATCTCCACGCCGTCACCGGTGACGAACGCTACCTCGATGCGGCGAAGCGTGGGGGAGACTGTATCATCGCGTTGCAGGGCGGCCCGGGCGAGGCCATCTGGGCGCAGCAGCACGACGCGGACACGCTCGAACCGGCCTGGGCGCGCAAGTTCGAGCCGCCGGGGTATACGCCGGCCGAGAGTGTGGGCGCGTGCAATATCCTCATCGAGCTTTACCTCGAAACCGGCGAGGCGCGCTTCCTCGAACCGCTGCCCAACGCCTTCGAATGGTACGACACGCACCGCCTCGAAAACGGCAAGTACGCCCGGCTCTACGAGCCCGGTACGCAGCGCCCCGTCTATGGCCGCCGCGACAAGAAGAAGAAGGTGTACGACTTCGAGAAAGCGTGCGGAGGCTACGGCTGGCAAGGCAACTGGTACCCCGAGCAGGCGAAACGCCTCTACGAGCAGATTCAGTCCGAAGGCCGCGACGCCGTGCTTGCAGAACGCAACGCGCCCAAGCCGCCGCCGGACCCCGCCGCCATGGAAGACCGCGTGCGCGCGGTGTGCGAAGCGCTCTCCCCAGACGGCTGGTGGCTCAGTGAGCCGGGCGAGTCGGACCTTGCGCACTACGAGAAAGCGGATGTCTCCCCCGACACGCCCATGGTCCAGGCCCGTGATTTCGTGCGCAACGCCCGCGTGCTGATCGAGTACCTCGAAGCGCTGTAGGTTCGGGAGGGATGTTACCCCCAATGTCCTCTTTCGCCGGCCGGCTTCGCTTGACATATAGGCGAAATGCTGCTATATACTAGATAACTAATTTAAGGCCGCTAGAGAGAGGGTTTGATTTCTAAGCAGAGGAGGGATAGTTACTTGGGGGCCGTTTTCTTCGACGACAGGAGCAATGGTACTAACATTGACTATCTGAATGAAGAACCGGAGCCGCCGACGCTGAACATTGTCGGCTTCGTCATTTACATTCTGGGCTTCCTGTTCAGACTTTCGGGCGTCTAGTGTCGCGGGTTTGCCGCGCACGCCGAGACATACCTGGATGTGTATGTATCATGTATGTTGTTGGGGGGATACGCACCCCGCGCGTTGTTCACTGTGTGCCCGGTCAACGCTTTCGATTCAGCGTGTGAATTGGAGCATTGGAGATAAGAGGGGCGATGGTTACTCCCGCGTTTCCCTGGTGGCGGGCGCAGGCTGATCGACTGTAATTACCCACCCGACGTGCTTGCGATCCGCGTTTCGGCCGCCGCGGGCGATATAGAAACCATTGTCCGGGCGCGGTGCGATGCCCAGAGAACAGTCGCAGGGGAACCGCTCCTCGAATGTGAGGTTGCCGCCGGCGCGGATCGTCTCCGGAGGACTGCCGTAGCTGCCACACCACCAAGTGCCGTCGGTGTAGGCTATTGTTTGAATGCCGAGGAAGGTGTGACCGCTTTCGAGCACGTGCCGCTCGATAAAGGTGCCGTCGGCGTCGTATTCGTAGACATAGTTCACGGTGTAGTGTTTGGGCAGGCGGCCGCTCACGACAAAGAAATGCCCATCGCGCATGGTCAGGCCGCCGGCACCGTAGGCAACCTCGGGCAGCTCCTTCTTCCACACGAGCGCGAGGTCATCTATCGAGTAGGCATAAATCCAGGAGTCTCTTTTGCCGAATGCTTTTGTGGATGCGCGATGGTTGACCGCGGCATACACCTGCTTGCCCTGGACCCAGAGGTCGCCGTGGTGAGCGGGCACCGCAGTTTCCTGGAGGCGTGTTCCCGCCGCGTCGGTCTTCACGAGCGTGGTCGTGAAGGACCAATAGATATTGCCTTGGGCATCGACGGCGATCCCCTGCAAGTGCCCGTCATAAGCGCCCGGGCAATGAATCTGATGCGCGAGGGAAGGGAGCCCGAGAAGAAGCAGAAGGGCCACAAGGCTGGCGTGTTTCATAACCAATCCCCAATCGATTTCGTCACGGTGTGTTCAAGTCATGGTAAAGGCGTACAATAACCGCGCCGGTTGCGTTTGTGCAACCCTGGACGCGGGGGTTCTCGTGTAGCCGCCGGCAAGGTTATCGGTTGTCTTGCCTTTGAGGGGCGTCCCCGGCTTCGCAGACGATACGGAAGCCGACGTCGTGTACCGCTTGTGATGCGTGGTAGTGCAGCCGGAATGCGGAGCGGGCACGCTTGGGGCGGTCGCGCCAGGAACCGCCACGGACCACCTTGCGCCTGCCGGATGCCGTATAGGTGCCGCGCTGATCGGCGGCGCCGGGATAGGGGGCGTAGCGCGATCGGGTCCATTCCGACACGTTGCCGTGCATGTCGAAGAGTCCCCATGGGTTTGGATCGAAAGCGCCGGCCCGCGCAGCCACCCGCCACCCGTCGTCGAAGCGGGTGTCGGCGGGCCGCCAGGGCGGAATCGCGGTGGGCACGTGCGGGTAGTAAACGGTGTGGTGGGTTGCGTCGGAAAGGTTGGCGGCGCTGCTGAAATCGTCATCGAGCGTGCCGTACCACAGGGGGGAAGCCGAACCGGCGCGGCACGCGTATTCCCACTGCGCCTCAGTGGGCAGGGCGAAGCGGTCCCCGGTCTTTTCCGAGAGCCAGCCGCAAAAGGCCCGGGCATCGTCCCATGAAACACGCACGACGGGTTGCGTGGGCCGGTCAAGGGGAAACCCGCGTTCATCGTCCCCGAACTGATAGGCCTCGCCGGTTTCGAGTCCGCTGTCATGGGCGGGGTCGAAACAGGCGTACTGGCGGTTGGTCACTTCCGTGCGGCCGATGAAAAAGGGTTGTTCGATGGTTTGCATGTGTGCGGGGCGCTCGTTTGGGTAGCCTTCGTCCGATCCCATGACAAACGTGCCTGGCTCGACGCGCACCAGCGTCATGGTCACACCGTCTGCGAGCGTGACAGCAACGGTTTGCCGGTTGCCCGCGGGTTTTGGGGCGGTGTGCGGTGTTTGGCCGGTTGGCTTGGGCGGCGATTCCGGCATTGGCGGCGGCGGTACCGCATCGAGCTTGGCCGGGGGGTAGACCGCCTCCGGGTCTTCGTCGATGCCGGCGTAACGCTTGTGCAACGCGCGCCGGCGTTCGGCGCCATGAAGAGCGGCGGCGTGTTTGTCTGGGTTTGCGGCGACTACTTCGTGCCATGTGCCATGAAACGGCGCATGCAAGTCTATCCACGTGATCAACCGTTGCCAGGCCTCTGTGTCAAGGCGCACGCCGTAGTGGCCGTCGCGCAGAATCTGGACAAGCTTGCTGGTGTCGGCGTGAAAGTCCCGTGGCGGCAAAAGGTGCGCGTCGCTTTCCAGCGTTGGCGTGTGTACCCAGCGGCGCAGGGCCATGTATGCGGGCGAGAAGTGCATTTGAAAGGCCGATGGCACCCGCGCAGCCGGCTGCGCCGTCAGGTCGAATGTCGCGCGGCCATCGGGCAGCGTACCGCCGTGATGACATTCGATGCAGTAGGCATCCAGAACGGGCTGCACCTCGCGTTCGAAGGAGAATCCGCGCGCCGGTCCGTACCAGGGCTCGATGGGCGAAGGTTCCCTGCGAAAGGCCTGGGGTGCGGCGTCGATGGGCGGGGCCATGTTCTGCTTTTCGTGGCAGCCCACGCACGAGAGCGTTTCGCCTGGCGCGGCGGTGAACCAGCTTCGCATCAGCGCCAGGGCCTTCCCTTCGGCGTCCAGCGGTTGAACGGATACCGGCGTGCAGGCCGGCACCTTGAAATGCGCCGACCCGTCATCGGCTACGGGCACGGTACCGAGGATGCGTTTCACGTCCCACGGGCCGTCCAGGCCGACACGGTCCGGCTCGGCGCCCAGGCCATGGTAGGTAAAGCTGTAGCTCACGAGACGCAACGCCTCGACCGACCCGCGCGGGACGCCGTCGAGCCCCGGGCCGCGGTACACGTCCATGAGCAGTACGTTGGCATCTGTTCGGGATGGGTCCACCACATCGGGAATGATAGGTTGGCGCGGCGTCTCGCGCAACGGAATCGGTTCGAGCATGGCCCAGCCCGGCTCCTCGTGGAGCAGGACGAAGTTGTCGAATATATCGACCAGATAAATGCCCCAATGGGCCGTTTTGGTGGGTTTGCACGATACGAGGAAGTACTTCTCGCTGAGGGGGAACGGGTGGAGGAATCGCGGCCAGCTCGCATCGGCGAGGCTGTCGAGAATCACCGGTTCCACGGGCTCGCCGTAGCCCGGTATTCGCTGCACGGCCCCGTTCGCTTCGTGACGCCCGCGAGCCGGGTCCAAGATGACGAGCTCTCCCTGGCGTGGTGTGCCGTGGTGACCGCCGATAACCGCTACGACCTCGGTCGGATGGCCGGGGATTGGTTGTGCGTAGAACATGGCTGTTGGCCAGAACGAATTGCTTCCGTAGTACTCCATCTGTTGGCTGCCGTCGGGATTGGCGTGAAAGAGCAGGCGGGTGAATGCATGGGCGATGTCCGTGTACTCCCAGCGTTGGTAGAGGATCCGGCCATTGTTCAGTACCGCCGGACACCAGTTGTGGTCCTGGTCGTTCGTCAATCGGCGTATTTGGCCCTCGCGGCCGCGCAGGTAAAGATTGGCCACCTTGGATCGCCCGCCCACGCACGGCACGCCATGGAAAGGGGCCGTCGAGGTAAACACGATGCGTTCATCGGGGAGGTAACATGCGTCATAGTTGTGCACATCGGGTTCGTCTATGAGCGGCAAGATGTCGAGTGTTCCGGTAGCCAGGTGTAGTTCAGCAACACCCCAGCGCCCCTGCTTGTCCGGGATCGAAAGCAGGAGCTTTTCGGCGTCGTAGTGCAGATCGAGATCACCGATAAACCGATCGCCGGTGGGGCGGAACACAGTCTCGGTTTCTGAGGCCGGGGCTCCCGGTGCGATGGTTACCAGCGTATTGCCGTAGCCGGTGGGTTCGAGGTCCGTGTTGCCGTTGAAATTGAGCGGTAAACCCAAGTGGTCCGCGCGCCTTCGGATCAGTAAGAGCCTATCGAAGCCGCATAGTGGATTCGCCAGGAGCGCTTCGCGGTGCAGCGCCTCGAACCGCGCCACGAGCGGTGCAAAGGCATCCGCCCCGGCATCGCGCGGGAGGCGATCGTGTTCGGTGTGTAACGCCTGCAAGCGTTCCAAAAAACCGGGACCCTGCGCGTAGCGGCCGGGGAAAGTCTGGCAGAGGTCTTTGATAGCCATGCGAAGCGCACGCCATCTTGGCGCGGCTATGCCCGGTTCTTCGGAAAAGGCGGCGGGCGGGAATGCGGAGCGGATGACCACCGGTTTCCAGGATTCGGCACGGGCAAGGTATGTCAGCAGGTTCGCAGTAAGCCGGAGGAGATTGGGGCGGTGCGGATTCTCCCGGTCGGCATAGTCGGGCCAATGCCAACCGAACACGATCACGCGTCCCGCCCCGAGCTCGTATTCGACCAGCGGCCGCTGGACCCCGGCCGGTGTGTTCGCCAACACCATCCCTTCGCCTGGTCCGCCCCAGTAGAAGTCGGCCACCGCGGGGCAGCCGCCCCGGCTGAGCCAGACCACGCCGTCTTCTTCGCGCAGACCGGTGAACGCGGGATGATCCTGCTCGACGGGGGCCATCGCAGCGGGATCGCGGAAATTGCCCAATTCGTGCCGCTGCGGGCGAATATCCGGTTCCAGGCCGAGTTGGGCAACCATCGCCAATGCGCCTCCCGATAGCAACACACCGCCGCCGCTTTTCGCGAAGGCACGCATCGCGGCCAATGGCGCCCCCCGATACATCGGGGTGCGGGCGATCGCGTCGCCCTGGTGGTACCACACGACATCGAAACCGGCCAGGCCGTGCGGGTCGCCAGCCGTATCCACGAAGCCGTGCTCCGCGCTGGCCAGAAGTAGCGTAGCTTCGCCCCAATCCCCGGCCGCCGCCCACGCTGCGCGGTTGTGCGGCCCCATCTCATCGAGCGTGGGCTCTGCGGCCAGAAAGGCAATGCGTACCGGTTCGCTGGCAGCGGATACGCTGACGAACACGATACAGATTGTGACGGCGCCCAAAATCGTCCTGCGACCTGCACGATGCGGCAGGGAACCACGCATTTCTGTTCCTTTCACGATGTTTGTAA
>CAZMVU010000219.1:0-7878 GCA_964569295.1 uncultured Nitrospirales bacterium | reverse complement strand
AACAACCGGGGAACACGCCATTCGATCCTTGGGTTGTGGGCGCAGCCCACGTTGGCCGTTTGCCGTACTTCATGGGGCTCGCCCGTATCGGCGCAGGGAGCGGTTCTGGCCCACCCGCTGTTTCTATCAGTCAAGACGTAGGCATGGCTATCCCCATCGCACGACTGGTATTCGCTATCACGGAACAGATTGGCGAAACAAGTGCGCTCCCTTGCGCCATACGGCTGAAGAATTACCGAAATGATACGTTTCATTGCCTATGAAGCGGTGCGAGCCCCGGCACTTTCGTGCGGATTTTGTAGACGCCGGTGCGCGCGGTAATGTAGAGCGTCTTACGGGCCGGGCCGCCGAACGTGCAGTTTGCGGGCGCCTCGGGTACGGTAATCTCCTGCAACAGTTGGCCCGACGGGCTGATTACATTGATCGCTTTGCCGCCGGTCGCCCAGAGATTTCCGTCGGCATCTATCGCCATGCCATCGGGCGGCGGGATATCGCACAACACCCGGCCATTGCTTATGCCGGCGTCTTCGGCGAGATCGAACGCGCGGATATGCCTGGCTTCCGTGTCGGCCACGTAGAGCGTCTTCTCGTCCGGCGACAAGGCGATGCCATTGGGCTTGATGAAGTCCTTCGCCAGCAGCTTCACCGTGCCGCCGGCCAGGATCGCGTAGACCCCCGAGAAGTCGAGTTCCGCATTCGGCCCTTCGAGGCCGCCTTCGAGCCCATAGGGCGGGTCGGTGAAGAAAATGACGCCATCGCTGCGCACGATAAGGTCATTGGGACTGTTGAAGCGCTTGCCTTCGTAGGCGGCTGCGACCGCCTCGATTGTGCCGTCGGCCAGTGTGCGCGACACGCGCCGGCCCTTGTGCTCGGCGGCGAGCAGACGCCCTTCCGTATCGAGGAGGAGACCGTTCGACTGGCCGCTGGGTTCCCGGAAAACTTGCTTATTGTCGAGCCGGTAAATGCGGTTGGCGGGAATATCGCTGAAAAGGACGGTCTCGAGCGTGGGCATCCACACGGGCCCCTCGGTAAACTCGAAGCCGTCGGCGACCATAACCACCGCGCCCTCGGTCAAGGTGGCGGCGGGGTCGGCGGCGAGGGTGGCGAGTAAGGTAATCGCGGTCCACATGGCAGGGTTCTCCTTTTGGGTTGCGGTTGGTGCGTAACACGGCGCAGACCTGTGGCCCCATGATAACGCCGTACAGGCGGATTGCGCCAGGGGCCCCTGCGGCCCTTATCCCTCGGGGGTAAAGTTCAGGTCGTAATCGAGTTCGACTTGTTGCCAGGGGATTCCGGGGTGTTCGAGGCGCTCTTGCAGGAGCTGGGCAGCGCGGCAACCCATCGCATAGGAATGCTGCGTGGCGGTGAGCATCGGAAAGTCCACCTGCCCGGCCATGCGGTTGTCATCCACCGCGGCTATTTGAATATCGTGCGGTATAGTGTAGCGCAGGCGCTGCAACTGCTCGATCAGGAACGCGGCGTGGTGCGCGGTCGCGCAGAATACCGCCGTGGGCCGTTTTCGCATGCCCAGCAGCGCGAGCAATTGCATGCGCAATGCCTCGGGCCCCCGCAGGCGGTCCAATACAATGTGCTCTTCGAGCACCGGCAGTCCCGCTTCCGTGAGCGCACGCCGATAGCCGGCCTGGCGATCCGCCGCCACGGTGCTGTCGTCCCAGAAGTTGATGAGCGCAATGTGCTCGTGCCCGCGTTGGATAAGCGCCCGGGTGAGGTCGCAGCCCATTTGCGCGTTCTTTGTAACGACATAGTCGGACTCGAGGCTGCGCGCATAGCGATCGACGAGCACAAGGGCGCCGCCGGACTTCTGAAAGTTCTGCAACAGCACAACGCTCTTCTGCGAGGCCCGGGTGAGCCAGAGCGCCCAGCCCTGAATCCCGTTGCGGCGCACATTCACCAGGTGCTCGAATTCGTCCGCGCCCGGCCCCATTTGGGGGTGGACCATACCGTGGTACCCCGCGGCCACCGTGGTGTTCATGAAGCCCTGAAGGAGCTCGCCGGCGTGGTTGAACCGCTCGATTTGCACCAGCGTCACGGCCAGCGTTCTTTGTGCCGTGCCGGCGGCGCCGCTCTTGCCCTTGCACGCCTTCACGAAAGAGCCCCGCCCGGCCGTGCGCGAGAGATAACCCTCCATCTCCAATGCCCTCAAAGCCTTACGCGCTGTTGAACGGCTCACCCCCACTTGTTTGGCCAGCTCGATTTCCGGTAGGATGCGCGTGCCCTCGGGCAACTCGCCATTCTCCATGCGCGCCTTTAGATCACGTTTGATGGTTTCGTACAAGGGAAGTTCGGAGGAGAGGTTCAATCGCGTCCTGCGCTCCTGTGGCTGGTTGCCCCGGCCACCGCGGGTCGCCCGTGGCAACGGCGGTTTGTTTCGGCTAAAGCCGCGGGCCGGCGCAACGGAGACTGCAGGAACTATAGCAAGGGCCGTTCGTGAAAACAAATGCGATACAAAAGCCCGACACAGATATTCGGCTGATTCGAGTTTTCGGGTGCTTTCGATAAAATCAGGAGCGGCTTTGTAGTATGTCGATCCCCCGCGACAACGCCAAACCCCCTGCGCCGGACTGGCGCGCGTCCTTTCATGGCGGCCATAGCGGTCTCTATTGCGACCATGCAGAAGGAGCGCCTGAGGCTTTTCTCGAGGCCGCCCGCGCGCAGGGACTGCACACCTTCGGGTTCACCGAGCACGCCCCCCGCACGGAGGCGCGTTTTCTCTACGCGGAAGAGCGTGCCCTGGGGTGGGATGTGGATCATTTGCTGCGGCTCTTCGCCGATTACGCGGTGCACATCGCCCGGCTCGCGGAGCGGTGGGCCGGAGAAATGACGGTGCTCAAGGGTTTCGAGTCGGAGGTGGCGCCGGCGGCGGACTACCCCGCGATCACGCAACGCCTGCGTGAAGAACATGGTTTCGACTACATTGTCGGGTCGGTGCATCATGTGGATGAGGTAATCATTGATTATACGGCCGACCTTTTCGCCGAGGCGGTGCGGCGCTGCGGGGGGCTCGAAGCCACGGCCATTCGCTACTACGCAACCCTCGCCGAGATGGTGCGTGCCCTGCGCCCGGAGATTGTCGGCCATTTCGATCTCATCCGCCGGAATGCGCCGGATGAAGCGGCCGTAGCCACCCCGGCCGTGCGCGCGGCGGCCCTCGGTGCGCTCGATGCCGTGGCCGAGGCGGGGAGCGCACTCGATGTGAACACCTCTGGTTACCGCAAGGGCTTCGGGCGCCCCTACCCCGCCCCGTGGGTCGTCGACGAGGCCGCCGCGCGGGGCATCGGCTTCATCCTGGGCGACGACAGCCACCGGCCCGGCGAGGTAGGCAGCCACCTGGACGACGCGCGTGACTACCTGCGCGAACAGGGCGTGGATACGGTCGTGCTGCTGGTTATGGAGCAGGGCGCCCTCACCCGCCGCACCGCCTCGTTGGCGCCGCCGGAACCGGACGGGGAATAGCTCGCGGGGCGCTTCCCCTCCCGAGACCTCTTCGCCTCGGTACGGCCTCCGGTAGCGCATGGCCGTGGCGGTAGGAGCCGGTTACCCAGGCGTTCGGGCTGGGCTGATCCAGGTACGCCTTTCAGGCGTACGAGATGTTTCAGGGACCATGTTTCAGGGGCAGACTATGCGCCCTGCGCGCCTCAAGCGGCCAGGTAGGCTGTGCGCGGCCAAGACGTCACATGTTTCGTCGTCTGTTGTGCCACGCGATGGCGACGATGGGCAGGGGGCTTTCCACTTGCTTCACCCGCCCGGGGGGCAACCGCCATGCCCGTCTTTGTGTTCTTGCCCGGGATTCCAGTAGCATGCGGCCCATGGTGATGCCATCCACAGACCGCGGTGCGCGGATCGTGCTCCCGATACGGTGGGACGATGCGGGGCTGTGCATCCTCGATCAAACCCTTCTCCCCGTTGAAACACGCTGGGTGCGGCTCGATGCGGCCGAGGCGGTATGGGAAGGCATCCAGATGCTGCGCGTGCGCGGCGCGCCGGCCATCGGCTGTTGCGCGGCCTTCGGCGTGGTGGTGGGCGTGCGTGAGGCGGCCCCCGGGTCCGTGGCGGAAGCACTCGAAGCGGTGCGGCGTGTGGCGGACTACCTGGCGACCTCGCGTCCGACGGCGGTGAATCTTTTCTGGGCGCTGGACCGCATGCGCGCGTCGGCCGAAAAGTGCGCGGATGCCGCCTCCGTGGGCGAGCTCATGGCCGCTTTGGAGGCGGAGGCCATGGCAATCTTCACGGATAATGACCGGTTGTGCCGCGCTATTGGCGATCACGGCGCGCCGCTCATCAAGGACGGGGACGGTGTGCTTACGCATTGCAATGCGGGCCCGCTCGCTACCGGCGGTTATGGCACGGCCCTGGCCGGGATGCTCCGGGCCCATGAGCTCGGGCGTCAGTTCCGGGTCTTTGCCGGCGAAACCCGGCCGCTGTTGCAGGGCGCACGCCTCACGGCCTACGAGCTGCAGGAAGCCGGAATCGACGTGACGCTCATCTGCGATAATGTAGCGGCCCAGGTGATGAAGGAGGGCCGGGTGCAGTTGTGCATCGTGGGCGCGGACCGGATCGCGGCGAACGGCGACACGGCGAACAAGATCGGCACCTATGGCGTGGCCGTGCTGGCGAAGGCTCACGGCATCCCGTTCTATGTGGCGGCGCCCTCGAGCACCTTCGACATGACCCTCGCCACGGGCGCGGAAATTCCCATCGAGGAGCGCGACCCAGCCGAGGTCACCCAGGGCTTGGGGCGGCGCACCGCGCCGGAGGGAGTTGCGGTGTACAGCCCGGCCTTCGACGTAACCCCCGCGCAATACATCGCCGGGTATATTACCGAGAAAGGCGTGCTCACCCCGCCATTCGACTTTGCTTGAAACCTGCCTTGTGATTCCTGGGAGCAATGTAGCGATCGTGTCTTTAGATGCCTTGTTCGAGAACGTGGCCGCGGCGCCGCCAACGGCTATGGGCCAGCGTTCGGCCGAGGACATGGCACTGTGCGCGGCATTTCTGCAAGCTGGGGGCGCAGCGCGCCTGCCCGATCTGGCGCGAGCACTCGAGGAGCGCATCGAAGCGTGGAAATCGCTCTACCCCGCCCCGCGGCCCGAGAGCGCCTCGGAACGCCACCAGCCCGTGCTGCGCGAACTGATGGATGCCGTGATGCAAGACGGCGCGCCATCGCTTGGTTTGGATGAACTCACCTTCCTGAGCGCGGCCCATGACCTGATGCGGGCCGCCAAGAACAACGCGCGCCTCGCCCGGCCACAGGCCTACTTGGACGAGTTGCGGCCCGATATCGACGCGCGCCTCGCCGAGCTTCCAGCCCTGGACAGCCTGCCCAACCTCGGCAAGCGCATTCACTTCGTGACACCCGAGGGGCTCGAGGCCGCGCCGCCGCGCCAGGCACAGGAATTCGCGGGGATAGAGTGTCCGATTCTTGGTCCTGTGTTTACCCACGGGGGCCGATTGCGCGTGCTCGGTGATGTGCCGGACCACTGCACCGTGGCGGTCGAAAACGGCGATTGCTTCGTAAGCGGGTATGTGCTGGGCAATGTCGCCGCCACGGGCTCCATCGAGGTGCTGGGGAATGTGAGCGGGCGCGCCATCGCCCGCACGGGCGACATTCGCCTGCGAGACATTATCAACCGGGCCACACTGATCAGCAAGCAAGGTCAGGTGGTGTGCCGCGAGGCCAAAGCACCGGACCTGGTCTATGCTTTTGACGCGATCGAAATAGCCGGCGACGTGCGTGGCGGCGTCTTCGTGGCGCCGAGTATCATCATTGCCGGGGAGTGCCGCGGCGCCACGCTGCACGTGGCACACGAGGCCTCGGCCAGCCTGTTCACACCCGAGGACCAGGCCCCGGCTAACATTGTGCTTCGGCGCATGGTGTCGCACGAGGACTATGGCGAAATCGTGCCCCGCGAGGTCACCCGGGCCGCTGCCCGTGCTCACCGCGCGCGCTGGCGGTTGCGCGAGCTTGCCGCGACACGAGGCATGATGTGGCGCGAGCGGGAACAGTTCGCGCGGAACCTGCTGCTCTATCTCGCCGGCGGCGATCGCGCCCAGCGCGACATGCAGGCGCTCGAGCAGGCGCAGCGGCGCCTCGCCTTCCTCGACCGCATTATCGGCGGCGTCGAGGGCATGGTGCACGCGGTGGACCAGCGTCTCGCGGCGAAGCAACGCCATGAGCGCGGCGGCGGCGAGGTCTTTATCGAGGAGGAGGACTGGGAACGTGTGCTGCGGGAACTGCGCACCCTCGAGGAAGAACAGGGAGATTCGCCCGACACGGAACTGGCGTCACGGCGCAATGAATTCATCGAGGTGCAGCGCAACCTGCGCGGCAAGAACCTTTACACCGAGGAGCTGGCCCGTATGCTCGCCAAACTCGGGGAGCGGGTGAAGCATTGGCGCCACGAGCGGACCCAACAGGCCGCGGCCGTGGAAAAGCTGCACGCCCAGATTCGGGAGAGCGTGGGCCGGGCGGCCGTGCTTCAGCGCGCCGAGGAACACGGAGCCTACCCCATGCTGCAGCAACTCCTGCACGCCATGCGCAGGCAACCCAAAGAATCGAGCGCCCGAGCCCGGTTCCAGACGCCCTTTGCGCGCATTATGCTGCGCCACCTCACCACGCGCACGCGCTCGCTCGAGCAACTCGCCGGACAGGAGCGCGCATGTCAAGAAGAATATGCCGCGCTACGCAATACGCTCCAGCAAGAGCACGGTCTGCGCCTGCCCGGCCTAACCACCGGGGAGGCCACACGCGCCCGTGTGTCGGGCTCGTTTGCGGCGGGCGTGCGCATCTTCGCCGCCATGCACACCTATGAACGCAGCGCGGGCGGCGAACCGGGGGTGCTCGTGACCGGTGCCCACACCGGCCATGCCACCTTTGTCCAGGGCGCTTCGGACACGGTTGAGCGCCTCTGAAACCGCGTGCTAACATCCCCTCTTTCTGGCAACATGGAGGCTCCAGCATCGTGGCCGATCCCGCAACCATCACCCACATTGTGGCGATCGACGGTCCCGCGGGCGCGGGCAAGAGCACCACGGCCCGGCAGGCCGCCCGGGCGTTGGACTTCCAGTTCCTCGACACCGGAGCCATGTACCGCGCGGCCACCTGGTGGGCGTTGCACCAGGGGGCCGACCTGGATAACGCGGCGGCCCTCGCCAACGCCACGCGCGCCATGGACCTGCGCATGCGGGAAGTAGACGGCGTCACCCGTGTGTTCATCGGCGAACACGACATCACGCAGGCTATCCGCACGCCGGCGATCACCCGCATGATCTCCCGGCTCGATGAGATACCCGCCGTGCGGGAACGGCTCGTTGAGTTGCAGCGCGAAATAGGCGCGCGCCGCCCCACCGTGGCCGAGGGCCGGGACATCGGCACGGTGGTCTTTCCCCGGGCACGCTGCAAGATTTACCTCGACGCCTCGATAGAAGAACGCACCCGCCGCCGCGCCGAGGACCTCGTGAATGCGGGGCATGCCGTGGACATCGACGCACTGCGCGAGGACATTCGCGGGCGGGACAATCGCAATATGCGCCGGGCCGACTCGCCGCTGAAACCGGCGGAGGATGCCATCCGTCTGGATACGTCGAACCTCACGCGCGATGAGGTCGTGGCACGCATTGTCGCGCTGGCCCGAGAGCGCTTGTAGGGCTCCCCATGTACAAGAGGCTTCCAGCCTCTTGAACTGGGGCAGGATGCCCCAGCTATAAAACGCGGCGAGATGCCAGGTCTACTTTGTGTCCAAAACGAAAGCAGAAATGAGTGTTTGAAGCGACCGCGCCTGCAATTATGCCGCATTCCATAGAAAAGGGCGCAGTTCTTGTACTACCGCGCTGTTGGTGAAAAAGTGAAGCAAAAAGGGG
>CAZMVU010000218.1:0-7934 GCA_964569295.1 uncultured Nitrospirales bacterium | reverse complement strand
CAGCGGAACCGGTGCGACTGCCGGTCGCGCCCGGCGAAGATGGCATCACGGACCGTGGGCGCCAGGCGATCGGCGCGGCCGGCGTCTTGCGCGTGGGCAGTGGACATCGCAGATCAAACGATCCCCGCGTAAAGGCGGGCCACGGCCGCGCGCAACTGCGACTCCGCCGCCACGACCACGTTGACCCGTTGTCCAGCGCTCGCCTCGAGTTCGTTCAGCGTGTTTATGTCGAGCGGATCCGCCATAGCCACCACGAGTCCTTCGCCTTCATAACGCAACGGCAGGCATTTGCGCCGCTCCGCCACGCCCTGGGAAACAATGCGGGCGGCTTCGGGATGTACCGGTTCCGTGTCGAGATCCACGAACGGCAGGCGCAATTGACGCGCCACCGCCCGTGCGATTGCCGCATCGTCCACGAATCCGAGCGCCATGAGCGCCGACCCGAGGCGTTCATGGGTTTCGCGCTGCCGTGCAAACGCCTGCTCGAGCTGTTCCCGGCTCACGGCGCCGCTCTGCATCAGCAACGAACCCAAGCGCCCGCGCTCGATCGGCGGCCGCCGCAGGGTAAGCACCACGGTTTCCGTGTCGCGGGCTGCCCGCACCATCCGGGGCCGCCCGGCAGCATCGTCTCCCGGCAGGGCAGCGCCGGCGCCGGCATATTGCGTCGCCGAGGCAAGCGCCCGAAAAAAGGCGCCGCACGACGTGGGCCGCAGGTTCCGGTCTTTGGCGAGGCCGCGCAGCAGGGCGTTGTTCACGGCCGGGGGCATGTGCGCGATAGGCGGCGGCTCCTTCATCTGTATCTGCGTGATCACCGGCCCCATGTAGAAAGGCGGTGCCCCCGCCAGCAGTTCATAGGCCGACGCGGCCAAACTGTACAGGTCGCTGCGTGCATCGAGCATAGCCCCTGCGAGCTGCTCGGGACTCATGAACAGCAGCGTGCCGCAGGTGATCTCGCCCCCCTTTTCCCGGCTGAGCTCACGCACCGTGCGCGCGATGCCGAAGTCCGCAAGCCGCAACACCCCCTGTTCATCCAGCAGAAAATTCGCCGGTTTCACATCGCGGTGCAGCACCCCTTCCCCATGCGCATAGTCCAGCGCATTCGCCAACTGCTGCAACCACGGCAGCACCTCATCGAGTGTGAACGGCCGGTTGCGGTCGCCAAGGGCTTGGTCGAGGTTCTGACCCGCTACATATTCCATCACCACGAAACGGCAGCCGGGCGTGTCCCAGAACGTATGCACGGCGAGAATGTTTGGATGGCGCAGGCGCCGCGCCAGAAGCACCTCGCGTTTGAGATCGGCCAATGCCCGGCGATCATTCAGCAGACTTTCCCGGAGCAGCTTGCACGCCACAAGGGCGCCGTCCAAGTGACGATCCTCCGCCAGCCAGACCTCGCCCAAGCCGCCCCGGCCCAACGGGCGTACCAGATGAAACCGATCCGCGATACACGCCCCCGCCACCGCCGTGACCGGGGCCACGGCAACCTTCGCGCCACACGCCGGACACGTTGCCGTATCTGCCGGCAGCGCGGCGCCGCATCGCGTACACTCCACCTTGTACTCCTTCCTTCAGCGTCCTCGACAACATGAAAAAATGTAGCAAGGCCGCCAACCCGCCTCAAAGCACCGGCGCACCATCGCCGCGCGTATGAGGCAGCAAACCGGCCGGACACGCCGCCTTGGCGCAGCCAGGGCCGGTGGACGCGGCAGCCACGCCCCATTACCTGCCGGTTCCGCGTGGCGGCGATGTATCAACCCAGGGGCTGCATGCACCCCGGGCTGATCAAATGCGCCCTTCGAAGCCGCGGTGGATTTCCTGCATGAGGGCGGGTAGATTGTACTCGTACTGCCAGTCCGGGTAATGCTGCTGAAATTTGCGCGTATCGCCTACCCACCAGATGTGATCACCGATGCGGTTCTCGTCGGTGTAGGCGGTATTCATCTTGTTGCCGGTGATTTCCTCGCACATCTGGATGGCCTCGAGCATCGAGCAGTTGCAGTGGCGGCCGCCG
The DNA here is from genome assembly GCA_964569295.1 of uncultured Nitrospirales bacterium. Classification (GTDB taxonomy): domain Bacteria; phylum Hydrogenedentota; class Hydrogenedentia; order Hydrogenedentales; family JAGMZX01; genus CAZMVU01. The sequence goes on along the minus strand of CAZMVU010000218.1, from coordinate 5,923 downwards.
CCGATGTTGTAGACCTCAGCCACCCGGGGCGCCTTGAAGACATGCTCGAAGCAGCGCACCAGATCCGACGAGTGGATGTTGTCGCGCACCTGCTTGCCCTTGTAGCCGAAGATACGGTATTGCCGGCCGGTGATGGCGCACTTCATGAGGTAGGAGAGAAAGCCGTGCAACTCGGCGCCCGAGTGCCCGGGGCCGGTGAGGCAGCCGCCGCGGAAGATGGCCGTCTTCATGCCGAAATACCGCCCGTATTCCTGCACCATGACATCGGCAGCCACTTTGGACGCGCCGAAGATCGAATGCTTGCACTGGTCGATGGACATGGCTTCATCGATACCGTGCTCCGCCCATTCATGCATGGGGTCGAGTTCCCAGCGTGTATCGAGTTCGATGAGCGGCAGGTAGTTCGGGGCATCGCCGTAAACCTTGTTGGTCGACGTGAAGATAAACACGGCCTGCGGACAATGCTGCCGCATGAGCTCGAGCAGGTGGATCGTGCCCGTGGCATTCACACCAAAGTCCGTCAGCGGTTCCCGGGCGGCCCAGTCGTGGCTGGGCTGGGCGGCCGTATGCACGATAAGCGCGATGTCGCTGCCATACTCCGCAAAGACGTGCTCGAGGCCGGCGTATTCGCGGATATCCACGCTCTTGTGGGTGTACTGCGGAAGGTCGCCCTGCAGCTTCTCTGCGGCCCACTTGGTCGAACCTTCTTCGCCGAAAAAGTAGGCGCGCATGTCGTTGTCAATACCGACCACATCGTGCCCGAGGGTCGCAAAATGCCGTACAGTCTCCGCGCCGATCAAGCCCGCGGAACCGGTTACAATGACCACACTCATGGCAAACTCCCGTGCAAAAGAACGCGCGGCCATGCGCCATACCGCTCCGCCGGGAGCGGCGGGCGTATCGCCCTGGTGATGTCACACCCTTCAGGCCGGAAACATGGACCGGCTGCGTAATTATTACCCAAGCCCACACCATGCCCCAAACGGCGCGTATGATGGCAGCACGGCCATGCGATGTCAAACGTATGAAATACCGCGCCAAGAACACTGTCCGGTATGGCGCGGTTGAAACAGCCGCACCCGCTGCACCACAATGACGCCACACACCACCCAACGAAAAGGGCACGAACCGGCGTGTTGGCGCGGACACATAGCTGTGCAGTCATCGGGATAGACGCATTCCCGGTGCAGGTAGATGTTGATGTCTCGGCGGGGACGTTCAATGTGAAGGTGGTCGGCCTGCCCGATGCCGCCGTGAAGGAGAGCCAGGACCGGGTGTTCTCGGCCTTGCGCAACTCGGGCTACCGCAAGCCGAATGGCTACATCGTGGTGAGCCTGGCGCCGGCGGATGTGCGCAAGGAGGGCAGCGCCCTCGATCTTCCCATCGCGCTGGGCATGCTTGCGGCTTCGGAGCAAAGTGCCGGCGACCGGTTTCAGGATTACTTCGTGGCGGGTGAGCTCGCGCTCGACGGCTCGGTGCGGCCGGTGGCGGGGGCGTTGGCCATGGCGCTCGCGGCACGGGAACACGGGCGCCGGGGCATCGTGATCCCCCGGGTGAACGCCGACGAGGCGGGGGTCGTGCGCGGGGTGGACGTCATCCCCGTGACCACGTTGGGCGAGGCGGTGGATTTCATGGCCGGTACGTTCGACCTGCCGCCCCATGTGACCGATGTGGAGGCGGCCTTCGCCGCGGCACGCGACGGCTACCCGGACCTCTCGGAGGTAAAGGGCCAGGCGCACGTGAAACGCGCGCTCACCGTGGCCGCGGCCGGCGGGCACAATATCCTCATGAGTGGGCCGCCGGGCACGGGCAAGACCATGCTGGCCTCGCGCATTCCGGGCATCCTGCCGGACATGACCTTCGATGAAGCCCTCGAAACCACGCGTGTCTACTCGGTGGCGCGGCTCCTCAACGGCAACGCCTCGCTGGTGACCCAGCGGCCGTTCCGCAGCCCGCACCACACGGCGACCACCGTGTCCATCTCCGGCGGCGGCCAGGGCCTGGGCCCCATGCCCGGCGAGATCAGCCTTGCGCATCACGGCGTCCTTTTCCTCGACGAGCTGCCCGAGTTCAACCGGGCCGCCCTCGAGGTATTGCGCCAACCGCTCGAGGAAGGCCTGGTTCACATCCGGCGCGCCATGTACTGCGTCACCTTTCCCAGCCGCTTCATGCTTGTCGCCGCCATGAACCCCTGCCCATGCGGCTGCCTCACGGACCCCTACCGGCCGTGCAGCTGCAGCCGGGGCGCCATCGAGCGGTATCGCGGGCGCATTTCGGGCCCGCTGCTCGATCGCATCGACATTCACGTGGATGTGCCGGCGCTGAGCTTCGATGAACTCGTGGACACCCGCCCCGCAGGGCCGGCCACGGCTGAGGTGCGCGGTACCGTCCAGGCCGCCCGCGACCGGCAACGCGCGCGCTATGGGGCGCACTTCCTCGCCAACGCCCAACTCGACAGCAAGGACATCCGCGCGCATTGCTCCCTGGGCGCCCCCGCCATGAAGCTGCTCGAATCCGCCCTGGAAACCCTCGGACTCAGTGCGCGCGCCTATGACAAGGTACTGCGCATCGCCCGGACCATCGCCGATCTCGACGAAACCGACACCATCGCCGAGCACCACATCGCCGAAGCCGTGCAGTACCGCCCCCAGCCGCTGTGAACCGCCGGCCGGGAACAGTCACCCCGCGAAGAACGCGACATCATGGATCTTGCTAAAGTTTCAGGGACAGACCCCGTTACTTTCGCAAGGCGTAATTCTTTACCCGTATGGAGCAAAGGGGCGCACTTGGCTCGCCAATCTGTCCCGTGACAGCGAATACCCGCGTGCGACGGGGATGGCCATGCCGTTGGCGCTACTTTGGACTGCGGTGGCTTGCCACCGCACTCCAGGCACCTTCGGGGTGTCCTGCTTCTTCGGGGTGGGCTTGGCGGCGGGCTTGGTCTTCGCCGTGGCGGTTTTCGGTTTGGCGGTCTTCTTGGTGGTTGCCATGTTTGATCTCCTTGCGATAAACATCTAGCCGACATATTCCACCCCGATTATAAAACAATGTGCGGTTATTTGCGACTCCTTTCTGTTTCGCTCTTTATGAGCTTTCTTAGCGCGGGCGCGGTGGGGTGCCGGGTTGGTATTGCCGCAGCGGCTACCGTACAATGCGGGTGCCCGGCGGGCACCGTGCTTGGTGGGTGACAATGCTGTACGTAAGCGACTGCAATGGGGGCTGCCATGGCACTCGAAAAATGTGGCGAATGCGGCAAAGACGTTAGCTCGAAAGCTGCCAGGTGCCCCAATTGCGGTGCACCCGTTGAGAAGGTCTACAAATCATTTAGGCTTGACCGGGATGATTCCGGTTGCGGTTGCCTCATCATTCTCGCCGTAATAGTTTGCATAGTTATCCTTATGGCTATATTGTCTCAGGTAGACGATGCGCGGAGGGCGGCACGGCCAGCCTCTAAACCGGAGCCAGTGAACAGGAATGTGCTCCGCGGAGAGCACGGCAATGTAAACCGCGCGGAGCACTACTACGTCCGCATCGGGTTTTCCATTGAGCCCGGCGGGCGGCCGTTGTCCCCCCGGTGCAGAATGTGGATTCGCGGATACGGTGACTTCTACCCGGCACAACAGAGCGACTGGCAATTCGGTGGGACGCTCATTGAGCGTGCAGGTCCTTTTCCAAAGGCGGAAACTCAGACCTTGTACTTCTATCCCTACTACACGCACGGGAACGAAGGATTGGAAATCTATGTGCCGTTCCGCTACTCCGAAGGCCTGAGCCCCACATCCCCACGTGACATGATTACGATCACGGTTAAGCCCAGCACCATAGAGTTCTTCGGCACACCCATTAAGAATGCGACTGGACAATTCAGCTGGGAGATACGGCGGTAGCGGTAATACTGTATCGGTGTGGGTAATCCGGTTGGGCCGTTCGTTTCTTTATCTTTCAGCCCCGCTGTAGGCTTGGCCACTGGCTGCTTGGTTGTTTAAGGGTTTGTGCCCCGCGCGGTGGTGGTGGTGCGGTGCCGCAAGCGCCCCGTGTTTATTGGGCCATTCGCGGGCACCGGCTCCGCGTACATACGGCCTGACCGCCCAAAATGTGTTCACCCTACTTCCCCCGCAACTTGTCCCGCCACCGCTGTATCTGGTTGGGGCTTTTGCCTAGCCGCCGGGCGGTTCCGCGCACGCTAAAACCCACCACGGCCAACCAGTAGACCTTGCTCATGTTCAAAGTGCGCAGCCGCTTCTTATAGCCGAGCCGCTTGGGTGGTCGCCCGCCGTAGTTGCCGGTGTATTGCTGGGTGCGCTTCATCTGGTACGCCCGCTCCTCCTTATTGGTCGCGCCAGGGTGTAACACGGTGGCAAGCGGCACACCGACGGTGTCGCACGCTTCCTTGACAGTCCAACGCCCCGCCCGGCGGTGTGGTGCGTGTGCGGCGTGGTAGGTAGTGGCGCGGACAAAGCGGCTGTTGCATTCGGCCAACAGCATCGCGCCGTTGCGTGCCGCCAGGTTGCCCGCTGCGGCCAATTCGGCGGCAGCCTTGTGTGCTGGGGCGGTTACAACGCGCTCGCCCACCACGCGCAAACCTGCGGCACGGGCGGCAGCGCGTAGCGCGTCCAGTTGTGGCCCGGCTTTGTGGCGAGTGCCGGATACGCGGCACCACAAGACAACCGGTGTGCCCGGTGGTAGTTCATGGATGTGTTGGATGTCCGCGCTTGCTTGGTAGTGGCGGCGGGGGCGGCGTATGCCTCGGCGTCTTTGTTTGTGCATGTCCTATTCCCGTTCTGGGCCGCACCCCCCGCCGCCGCCCGGGAAGGTTAGCGGCAACGGGGGTGCTACGTGCGGGAGCTACCCGCACAAACCCGGTCGCGTTAGTATCGTTTTGTGTGTAGGATTCCTTTTGCTGGGGGCCGTGGGCACGCTGGGTTAAATTGTAGCTCACGTGCTCATGAGTGGGCCGCCGGGCACGGGCAAGACCATGCTGGCCTCGCGCATTCCGGGCATCCTGCCGGACATGACCTTCGATGAAGCCCTCGAAACCACGCGTGTCTACTCGGTGGCGCGGCTCCTCAACGGCAACGCCTCGCTGGTGACCCAGCGGCCGTTCCGCAGCCCGCACCACACGGCGACCACCGTGTCCATCTCCGGCGGCGGCCAGGGCCTGGGCCCCATGCCCGGCGAGATCAGCCTTGCGCATCACGGCGTCCTTTTCCTCGACGAGCTGCCCGAGTTCAACCGGGCCGCCCTCGAGGTATTGCGCCAACCGCTCGAGGAAGGCCTGGTTCACATCCGGCGCGCCATGTACTGCGTCACCTTTCCCAGCCGCTTCATGCTTGTCGCCGCCATGAACCCCTGCCCATGCGGCTGCCTCACGGACCCCTACCGGCCGTGCAGCTGCAGCCGGGGCGCCATCGAGCGGTATCGCGGGCGCATTTCGGGCCCGCTGCTCGATCGCATCGACATTCACGTGGATGTGCCGGCGCTGAGCTTCGATGAACTCGTGGACACCCGCCCCGCAGGGCCGGCCACGGCTGAGGTGCGCGGTACCGTCCAGGCCGCCCGCGACCGGCAACGCGCGCGCTATGGGGCGCACTTCCTCGCCAACGCCCAACTCGACAGCAAGGACATCCGCGCGCATTGCTCCCTGGGCGCCCCCGCCATGAAGCTGCTCGAATCCGCCCTGGAAACCCTCGGACTCAGTGCGCGCGCCTATGACAAGGTACTGCGCATCGCCCGGACCATCGCCGATCTCGACGAAACCGACACCATCGCCGAGCACCACATCGCCGAAGCCGTGCAGTACCGCCCCCAGCCGCTGTGAACCGCCGGCCGGGAACAGTCACCCCGCGAAGAACGCGACATCAAAAGTTTCAGGGACAGACCCCGTTACCTTCGCAAGTCCGTAATTCTTTAGCCGACTGTCGTG
>CAZMVU010000217.1:0-7969 GCA_964569295.1 uncultured Nitrospirales bacterium | reverse complement strand
CCCACGGCCTTTGCGGGAAAAGCGGTGGCAAGCCCCCGCAGTCCAAAGTGCGCCTGCGTCTTGACTCATAGAAACAGCGGGTGGGCCAGAACCGCGACCCGCGCTGATACCAGGGCGTTGTATGACGTATGGGAAACGGCTCACGGCAAACGGCTAAAGAATTACAACGATTGTAACGCGCAATAAAAACGCCAAAACTTCGAGTACCATCGGCAACCTGTGAAGCACAATGCCTTATCGAGCGTGAAAACGGCGGAGCATGGCAAGGGGGGCCAACCGCTGCCATTGGGGCTTACGTTGCATTTGGGCTCGCAGGGACGCTCGCCCTCCCCGCAGACCAGACTCCCGCCCTTTTCTTTCGGGCCAATGCCCGTACTATACCAGCCTGGGCCGCAGGGCCAGGTCACCCGGCATGCAAGAGGGCTGAAGGCAGGGGTAAGGTTGCAGTGGAATGTTAAGGCGGTCTCAGTGCGTTTCAGGATGTAAGCGCGGCATGTTGTCGGGGGTGCAGTTCTCGTGCTACGGCGTCACAATCACGAAGCGAAGCAAGAAGGGGCTGTCCTTGTGACTCCGCCCTTGTCCGCTGAAGGCCACTATGGTGTTGGTGCTGATGCGGCGCCGCTCCCGGCAGCGTCCAATATCCACGGCTCCGCGCCGTCTGCGCGTGTGTAGTTGACGAAGTAGAGCGCGACAGGCGTGGCGGCGAGTTGCACATCAATTTCGGTGCCGCCCGGTTCCCACAGCACCCCTTTGAGCGGATCCGAGCGGATGACCCGCTCCATTTCTTCGGTCTCGTTCATGCGCCATAGTTCCCGGTACACGTTATCGCAGGCGTCGCTGCCGGCAAAATGCATGTAGAGACACCCGTCGAAGGGGACAAAATCGGGCAGTTCATGCAGCAGCCTGCCCCCCAGTGATGCCACCTCATGCGTGCCTTCCTTCGTCCCGTCGCTGCGCCAGATCGCGAACTCGCCGAAGCCGAAGGTGCCCGTGGCCCAGTAGACGCGCCCTTTCCAGGCAGTCAGCCCGCTCGCGAGCAGGCGCCCGCCGGTAAGCGCGTCCGTAGGCAGGCTGGTCACTCCACAGCCCTTGTTCCACACCTGCAACAGCCCGCCGGCATTCGCCTGAAAAAACGCCACGCGGCCATCGGCCATCGCCGCCACGGGCAAGGGCGCCGAGGCGCCATAGGAGGCCGAGGCTTGACCGATACGTTTTACCTGTTGCCCTTTGGCGGGGGCATGCCACACACCCCAGGCGCGTGCTTCCTGCGCCACCACCACGGCGTCCCCGGCCGCCGGGAGCACAGCGGCTATGCGCCCCTGCAGCACGGCGTCGAGAGGTTCCGTGCCGGCTGTTGTGCCGTCCGTACGCCACAAGTTATCGCCGGGCGCCGAGACAAAGTAGGCCGTTCCGTTGGCTACGCCGCCTGGGATTGCCGCCCGGCCTTCGATGGTGGTGAAGGGCTTGTGCGCGAGCGTGCCGCCCGTTGTGCGTGACAACGCTATACGTTCCTCGCTGTGCCTGGTGAAGACGAGGAGCCCATCGTCAACGCCCACCGGCAATCCCGCGAGCGGCGCCTCGGGCAGCGCTGCTTCAACGGCTGTTCCCGCCGCGCCCAGGGGCACGCGGATTGCCTTTTCCCCCGCGAAAAGATACGCCTGCCGGCTGGTATATGCCAGGTGGGGAAACTGGCGATCATGGGCATGGTCATCCTGCGGCGGCAGCGACAGCAGGCGCTCCGGTCCGTCCATGCCAGGCGCATGACGCCAGAGCGCGCGTATTCCTGACATCCATTCGGTGACAAAGAACAGGGTACCGCCCGCACTCGCAAGGAAGCGCACCTGCGTGCCGGCGCCGGCCTCGGACACACAACCGCATACAGTCTCAATGCCGCCACCGGATGGCGCAGACCGGGAGAGTGTGTAACGGCCATCCCGGTGGAAAGCGTTAAAGTAGCCATGCCGGTCATGAGCGGTAGCCAGTTGCACGGGAGGCCGTGCGCCTGGATCATCCGCAGCCGGTACGGCGAGGGGGGTGCGCCGAAAGTCTTCGCGGTTTGTGCGCGCGTAGAGTTTGCCGTTGCGCGCATCGACGAAGCTGGTGCGGCCATCATGCGCCACGAACGGCGGCGCGTAGCGCGGCAGCAATACAGGCGCTTCGGGTGCTGTGTAGCACAGGCGGAGTTCCTCGCCGCCGGGTGTATGGGCGTAGATGGCGGATACGCCACGATTGAGCAGGGGCCCCAGATCCGGCAAGTCTGCATGGGGCCTGGTGAGCACGCCGGCATAGAGCGTGCCTCCCGCCGTGCCGAGGATGGCGAGCGTGTCTGCCGTGATTTTCGAATGTGGCGCAAGCGGCTGTACCCCCGTCCCGTCCGCACGCCACAGCCGCATGCCCGACGCGCCATCGTCTGCCATGAGGTACGCCGCATCGCCACAGGATGTGAGACCGCCCGTGTGGAGCGCCGGATTGCTTGCGTGTGTGCCGAAAGCCTCGAATCGTTTTACAACCCGGGCGCCATCGCGCGCGCCATCGCTGTACCACAGTTCCCGGGGAACATCATCGCCCGGCAGCAGCCGGCCGCAGGCATCGCTTGTGACCCAGAAAAGGCCGCTGGTTGTTGCGGAGAGTTCCGTGAAACGCCGCTTCTCTTCCGGGCCATACGGCGCAGCCACCAGATGCGTGCCTTCCGGTGTCCCGTCGCTGTGCCACAAGCCAAAGCCGCTTTTACCATCGCGCGCCACGAAGTAGAACGCATCGTTCCATGCCACTACCTGGTTGTCGTGGTCAAAGGGATACATGCCGCAGGCGGCGCGCGAGGTCTCGGCGCCAGGGTAGACATCGCGCAGAAGCCGGGTGCCCGCTTTCGTGCCGTCGCTCACCCACGGCTCCTTGCCGTGCACGCCGTCGTCGGCGAAGAAAAACACCCGGTTGGCGGCGGCGGTGAGATCGAGGATACCGGCTCCCTTTTTCCCGGGGCGGATGTCCTTCACGAGGCGCGTGCCGCTGGGGGTGCCGTCGGAAACGAAGAGCTCCGTAGTATCTTGGGCTGTGCCCCGGGCGTGCGAGACGAAAAACAGGCGCTCGTGGCATGCCACGGCCCACCGGTCGTTTACATAGCACAGGTCTGGCGTGTCCGGAAACGCCTTGTAGGGCGCCGGCGTTTGGGCAGTGCCATAGTTGATAACCTCCCCATAGGTGGCGAGCGCGGGTGTGAAATCGCCGGTCTTGCCGATATGCACGACGGCGTGCAGGCGTTTCGCCACGCCGCCAGTATGCATCCAGAGCTCAAGGTCGTTTGCCCACGTGGTGGCTAGAAAATAGGTCTTATTGCCGGCTACGCGCGGCTGTGCCCGGAAGTACGGCCCCACCCCTTCCCCGGTTGTCTTGGGGTTGATGTCGGCGAGAAGCTGCGGCTCACTTGCGGCGGCCGGCGGCGCAACCAGCCACGCCAAGCTCAGCATAGCCCCCAGGACCGTGCGGCACAGGCGGTCAATCGGAAAGCATCGCAAGGGCTTCGGCTCCTGTCATGCCAACGGTCACGCCGTGTTCTGCCGCTTTCCCCGTCATCTCCTCGATGCTGGCGCTGAGCAGGTCGGGCGTGGTTACCAATGGCTTCTCTTTCGTGCCCCGTGCAATAGCGATAGCGGCCCCCATCCGGTCCATCACCTCCGTGTCAATAACGCCGCAGGCAACCATCCCTTTCTCCGTGACGATCATGACGCACTGGCTGTCTTGCCAGCTCATTTCAATACCCAGGGCAGGGGTCGTTTTCGATAAAGCGGGGACGATGTTGACAGGCATGGGGCATCCTCCTTTTGCGTGGCGCCAGCAGGCGCATGTTGCCTGCGGTCCAGCATAAAGAAACATACGCCAGCAGTCCATCCCCGGGGCGCTTGCCTTATTGCGGGCACATTCGTCAGAATTGCAGAATCCTTGCGCTAACAGAAGCCGTTGTTGAAACGCGCCAGCGCACGATGGCGCGGCGCCGCGCAGTCTGGGGTGTTTTGCCATCGCAATAGTCCCCGTTGTTTTCGCGGTTTCTTTTTTGTTGCCATAGACACCAGCGCACCGAATTGCTGGTCTACATAGGGAAAGTGAATACCCGCGCCGAGTCAACTAAACTAAGGATACTGAGGAATGCGACGTTTTGCCCTGATCCTGGCCAGTCTTGCCCTCCTGACGGCCGCCGTTCCCGCTGTTGCCGATACCTTCAAGGTCGGCTATGGTGTCAGCGACATTACCCCGGAAAAGGCCATGCCCATGTGGGGCTATGGCGCCCGGCACGACAAGCTGTCCGAGGGCGTACTTGATCCATTGTTGTGTAAGGCGGTGGTCATCGATGTGGGGGACGAGAAATTGGCGCTTGTCGGTCTCGACCTCGGCCGCGGCCCGACGGCGGCAATGACCGGCGCAATCCGCAAGACGGTGCAAGAGAAAGCTGGCGTAACCCACGTGCTCATGTCCGGCTCCCACACGCACCACGGCCCAATCATCGAGCTGCTCGATGAACCCGGTAAAGGCGGGGAGCGCTTTCCGTACGCCGTGGAATACGCCGAGGCGCTGCCCGGCAAAATCAGCAAGGCCATTATCGAGGCGGCGCAGAATGTGCAGCGTGCGAAGATTGGCTGGGGTGCGCGGGACACCGACTTCAACCGGAACCGGCACACGAAGAAACGGCCCAAGCCCCGGGATCCGGAGCTGGCCGTGGTGCGGTTCGATGACCTTAAAGGCGGTATGATCGCCCTTATGGTCAATTTCGCCGCCCATCCCACCATTCATAAGATGAATGACCGGCGGTTCACCTCCGAGTGGCCGGGGCGCATGTATCAGACCGTCGAGGCCGAAATGAACACGAACTGCTTCTTCATGCAGGGCGCAGCGGGCGACCTTTCGGCCAACACGAACAGTGAACGCAAAGGGATCGACGGCTTCGGCAAAGCCATCGCCGCCGAGGTCATGGACATGGCGAAGGACATCGAGACCCGCGTCCCCGTCACGCCAGACATCCGCGCCATGGATGAGGAATTCGCCTATGACATGCGCATTCCAATCGAAAGACCCATTATCCAAGGGGCCTTCAAGGTGGCATTTTTCCCGGAACTGGTAAGTGCCATGCTTGTCGAATACGAGAACAGCATCATGCATGCGCGTATGGATACGGTACTCCTAAACGGGGAACTTGCGCTTGTGGGTGGTTCCGGTGAATTCTTCTGCGAACACGCCAACCGCCTCAAGGCTGAGTCGGCTGCTCCCGAAACGCTATGGATCGGCTACTGCAATGGCCACCACATGTACTTCCCCACGCGGGACGCCATCGAAGAAGGCGGCTACGGCGCTGACCCCCTGGTCTCGTGGGTACCCCCCGGTGCCGGCGAAGACATGATTACCAAGGCCCTCGAAAACATCGACAAGTTCCTCGGCGCATTCAATGCCATCACTGCCCGCAATTGATCCGCCTCGACAACGCAAACACCACAACGGGCATCCCGCCTCGGGCTGCCCGTTTTTTTGGTCCTTATCGGAAACGCGTGCGCTGCTTTGCGCCATACGGCGAAAGGATTACAGAATTACCAAGAAGTAATGGACGGGTGCAGGGCTACATTACCAACGGTGGCCGCAAACTGACAGAGGCGGCGTTACCCCGCGGAGGCGGTTGTTTCCGGGTCGGTAGCGGTGGCGGCTTCTTTTTCACGCAGGCGTTCGAGCCAATGGTGGAAGCGCTCAAAGAGGTCTTCGCAGCCGTCGCCATTAATGATGCCGTGGCGTTCGCGGGCGAAGACGGTAAGCTCCTTCTCTTTCGTGGCAATGCCGGTGAAGATCTGCTCGGCGCTGGTGGGAACGACGGTGGGGTCGTCGGACGCCTGCATGACGAGTGTGGGCACGTCGATCTTGCCGAGCAATGCCTGGGTGGCATGCATGAGATCGACGAGTTGTTTGAGGGCGGCAATGGGATTTTTCGTGTAGTTGATGTGCGGGTTTTCCGGCGCGTTGTCCACGTATTCGCGGCGCATGCGCGTGCCGGCGTTCCCCATGCGCTTGAGCAGGCTGTTTACGGTGACCAACGGGGATGCAAGCCGAATCGAGGAGTTGCGCACTTGCAAGGGCGCGCAGATCGGTACACACGCCTGCACCCGATGCCCCTTGCGCGCTGCCGCCATGAGCGCGAGGCAACCGCCGGTCGAGAACCCGCTCACGACGATCCGGTCGGTGAGCGTCTGCAAAACGGCATAGCCCCGGTTGACGGCGGCGTACCAGGCCTCCCAGTCGCAGTTGGCCAGGTCATCGGGGGCGGTGCCGTGGCCGGCCATGCGCACGCCATAGACGGCGTAGCCTTTTTGGTAGAGATAATCGGCCAGGGCACGCACCTCGAGCGGCGCGGCCATGTACCCGTGGGTGAGCAGGATGCCGCCGCGTACGCGCAATGGCTTCAAGAAGAACGGCCGGCCTACGTCGGGCGCTTTACTCAGCACCGGGTTGTAATGGCGGGCGTAGTCCTGCTCGAATTGCTGGAGATCCGCTGCGACCAGGCCATCGCGCACACGGCGGTACAGGAAGAACGATGGCGTGCGGTCCGCGACCCGGGCTGCTTCGGCTACCTCGGGCAGCCGCGCGGCGCGGCGCGACAGGGTGTGCGTGAGCGTGCCCGCAGTGAGTCGTGTCCTGTGCGCCGGTGGCGTCACCAGGCCGCCCGCCTTTTCCCATTTTCTGCCCGGTTGCACCGCAATTTGCCCAAGGGCGGCCAGGTCGCCGAGGAACCGGTCAAAAGCCGGGCACGCCTCGTCGCACAGGGCCAGCATGGCGTCTGTTTGCACACTTTCGTGCAGATAACCGCCTCGGCGCACGGCCGCTTCCGCCACCAGGTACAGGCGGTTGCGCAAGAGCCTATCATCCACGCGGCGGGTTGTCTGCTGGCGCAACAGGAGCGCAAGCAAATGCTCGACATTGAGTACGGCACAATCCGCAACACGCGCCGCGCAGGCCTCTGCGAGCGGCCATTCGTCGCCGGTATCCGCCACGTCCACGGGCGCGGCCAGGCCAATGTCGATGTGCCCATCCTTGGCGAGCCATGTTTCCTCCGCCGGAACGGCGTCGAGTCCACGCAGGTCCTGTTGCTGGCCGTTTTCGGCATATTGCCGTGCCACACGCAGCAGCGCATCGGCGCGTGGGCGCAGGGGGTAATAGGTAAACTCCGCGGGCAATACGACCGTGTTGGACACGGTGATGGGCGAGGGCGCGGAGCCGGTATACCCCATTTCGTGCCAAGCGGCTTCCCTGGAGGCCGGGTCCGCTTCGGAGCCTAAAGCCGCCAGGCGGCGGCGTGCGGTTTCCACCTGCAGGGCCAGTTGGCAGGCCGTGCGGAATGCGGCGCCACGGACTGCAGCCCCGTTGATCTCGGCTCCGTTGGTTTCCGCGGCGTGCGGTGGGGGATAGGCCGCCGCGTGCTGCGTGAGGTTTTCTGGCGGCAAGACCACCACCGGCCCTTCGCCCGCGAGCAATGCATGCACGACGGCGCTTGCGGCATCCGCGGTTTCTTCGGGCGCCATGGCTACGCTCGTGATGAAGCGTCCCACATGCCCGCGCACTGCCTCGGGAGCCGCCCACACCAAGGCTTCGCTGTTGCCGGCGGCGGTCTGGGAGAGCGCGTGCGGCAGCAGAAGCATTTCCAGCCGGGTGTAGGCCGGCGGCGCCACGATGACCGCCGTATTCGCCGCCAGGTATTCTTCCCCCTGCACGCGCAATTCCGCACGCAACAGCTTGCCCGCCCGGGTCTGGGCCGCCTTTGTGAACCGTAGTAACTTGAAGTCTGCCATCTGCTTCCCTACCGACCGTGAACCACTACGCCTGCAAGCCAACATATTCTGCCTTTATGGTACCCGGTTCGCCGGCAAATGTGAAATGGGGAGGCGGAAACTGAGTGATCCCCAGTTTTTCGTAAGTCCTTGACATGCAAGCATTTATTACTAGC
>CAZMVU010000216.1:0-7976 GCA_964569295.1 uncultured Nitrospirales bacterium | reverse complement strand
CGCCTTCGCCTTCGCCTTCGCCTTCGCCTTCGCCTTCGCCTTCGCCTTCGCCTTCGCCCTCGCCTTCGCCTTCGCCCTCGCCTTCGCCTTCGCCCTCGCCTTCCGCGCCACAGGTGAAGAGATCGCCGGGGCCGGGCGCGAAGTCGTCCTCCGTGCCGCATTCGGTGTGGTAGCCGCCCGAGTTGAAGAACTGGATCAGGCGCAGCAGCTCCGTGAGGTTGATCTGCCAGTCCGGGCCATTGGGGTTGTAGTCGCTGTCGTGCGGTGCGCAGGTCTGTTGTCCGGCATCCAGGCCCGGGGCATAGCCGTCCTCCGTGTCGTCCGGGTTGGCCGCACAGTGCAGCCCGCCCGAGTTGAAGAACTGGATAACGCGCAGCAATTCGGTGAGATTGATTAGTTGGTCCTCGTCCTGGTCCGCCGTGTGGTGTTGGGCGGCGGCGTTGGTGGGCAGGGCCACCATGGCCATTGCAAGACACAGGACGGCGAGAACGGTGCATATGCGGTAGTTTCTCATGAGTCATCCCCTCGGTCGATGCGCACGCGGCTTCCCTCGGTTTAGTTGCGCATTGTACGGTATGTAAGCAGAATGCAACATTGGTGTTCGTGTGTCAACCGCTGTAAAGGACGCACGGTACCGCCCTGCGACGGGAAATGGAAGTTTCAGGGACAGACCACGTTACTTTTCGCTGTTGGTACTTGGTTTCCGGGCTTGGGGCGTGTGGGTGTGGGGCGCAGAGGGCGTCCGGTCAGACGCTCGAAGACATGCCTGTTTTTTCGCGGTATGCGCCGGCCGCCATGGCAGAGGCCGCCAGAAAGGTGCGCCGATTCGGCTTGAGGTATGCGCTATTCGGATTCTTCGGCTGCGTGGGCGTTGGTCTCCTCCTCGGGCGGTGGCGGCGCCGGCACAATACGCGGCGATTTCCAGAGGGTGCCGTCGTGCTGGTGGGGACCGCCGGCATCGGTAACCAACGAGAGCACGAGCGGCTTGTTGGTCCAGGGGGCGAGGTCGGCCTCGATGGTCTGGAAGCCCTCCTGTGCCAGTTCAACGCGCGCCACTTCCCGGCCATTCGCTTCGACGCTGCACACCACCTGGCCGCCTTTGTTGCCGAGGCCAACAGCCGCGCGGAACATGGGCGCCTCGCCGGCGGGCGTGAGTGCAAAGTCGGTGATGGTGCGGCCGTGGTTGGGTGGATGCATATAGAGCGCCGGGGCCTTCTTGCCCTCGACCTTTTGCGGCTGCCATTGGGCGATGGTGTGCGGGTGTCCTTCGAGCGGCCAGCCGCTGCCATTGCTGAATGTGGTGTGCATGGGCAGCGTGTGCATATGCACGGGCAACGGCGTCAGGCCCGGCAGTTTCCGGGTAAAGTAGAGGGTGCCGGGCATGGACACGGGCAATGTCCACGGGTCGGTCGCGGGCGGCACACGCAACACGGTGTCCCCCATAAGCAGGAATTGCCAGCCTTTTACGTCCGCGATGGTGATCTCCGCGTCGATGTCTTCTTCCGTTTCGATGCGGGGGCTGTACCAGCGCGCCCAGTCGCAGGCGGGGTCGTTGTCCGGGCCGGCATCCACGAGCAGCTCGAGCATGATGTCCCGGCCCGCGAGGTCGCGCAGGCCCAGACCCAACTCGATGGTGCCCGTGCACCGCACCATTTTCCCTTTCGCCCGGGTAATATCACCGGCTTGGGCGATAACCTCGAACCGCACGCCGTCGGTGCAGTCATCATCGAAAGCGCCCTCGGCAAGGCCCACGCCGCAGATGAAGCGCCGCGCATTCCACGGGAGGCTGAGGGCGAACTGGGCATAGGCGATGCCGCCGCGCATCCCCTTATGTGGCGGATGGGCATGGAGGTCTTCGCCCTGGGCTATGAAGAATGCGCCATCGGGACTGTAGAGTGCGCCGCGGGCTTCGGCGCCTTTGGCCTCTGGTTCTGATTCTTCGGTGGCCTCGTCATCCTTCGCCGGCGGTTTTGATCCCGTGGTTGCTTTCGCGAGTTCGTCCGCCAACAATATACGCGCGCGCGCGCTCGGCCGGGTACGGAACAGGGCCAGGCCGGGGTGCTCGGCGGCCACGTCGAGGGTGATACCGTTTGGAAGTGTGGTCAGGTGCAAACTGTTTGCGGGACGTTCGTCATAGGGAAACAAGGGATACCAGCGTCCCGGGTCGAGCCCGTACATGCCCTGCTCATCGTACACACGCCAGCCAGGCAGATGCCCTTCGCCGGCATAGCTGGTAACGCCCTGCATGGTCGCGCTCACCACATAGCGGCGGCTGTTGAGGATGCCGTCGTTGCGCCAGGTGACGGGCACATTGCGGCGGGTCTTGAAGGGAAAAGCCACCTGAGGTGGCCACGGGGCGCCGGTATCCGCATCCACCCGCTTATCCAGCCAGAAGGCCGTTTCCTCGAAGAACTGGCGCACGAAGCCTGTGGGTTCGCTGTGAAACATGGATGCCGGGGGATGGGACAGCGTGGGAATGACGCCGAAGTTGCGGTAGGCTTCGCGCCACGCGCTGTACAGTTGGCCGCGTGTGGGCGGGTGCATGCCAAGGTAGCCGTAGATGGTGGTATAGGGCCGCAGCAAGTAGCTGCTCACCGGGTGTGCTGCCTTGACCCACGGCATATCCACCTTCTCGTCAAAATGGGCTAGACCCCACACGTGCCGTTGGGCGAAAGCCTCGTGGCGGCAGGTGATCTCGTTGAGACCCTCACCGCTCAGTGCGATGTGGGGCAGGGCCTTGCGCAAGTCCGCATGCAGGGCCACGTTGCCCTGGGCGGCATTCATGCCGTCGACCAGCCCGTTGTGGTCATTGAAGATGGCCAGCGTCTGGTCAAGGTGAAGGGCGTCTACAGCGTGGCGCTCCGTGAGGCCGGTCATCTGTGCGACGAAGTAATCGCGCCAGGCCTTGGCAGCGGGGTTGATGTAGGCAAACTTGATCGGCGGGTCCGCCCGCTCCCAGGTCCACCACAGGGGTTCATGTTCATTCCACGCATCGCGAATCTGGTATTGCTTGAACTGTTCATAGGCGGGGTGTTTCGGGTCGCAGCCGAAATAGTTCACGTGCAGCATGACCTTGAAACCGGCATCATGGGCCGCGTCGATAAATGCGTCGAGATCCGCGCGGGCGGTGTAGTCCGGGTACATGCGGTCGTAGCCTGCCTCACGCCACCGGGCCACGTAGAGCAGGGTCTGGGCGGGATCGAGGCGTTCCGCAAGGAGCGGGAGCAGATCCGGTTGCACGCCAAGGATCACGCAGCAGCGGATGTCTTTTACCCAGGCGGGTTTCTGATCGGCTACGGCCGTGGGTGTAGAGTGTTCCTGCATGTAATCGCGGTATATCCGC
Source organism: uncultured Nitrospirales bacterium (assembly GCA_964569295.1). Classification (GTDB taxonomy): domain Bacteria; phylum Hydrogenedentota; class Hydrogenedentia; order Hydrogenedentales; family JAGMZX01; genus CAZMVU01. Next base: position 4,633 of record CAZMVU010000216.1, on the reverse strand, counting down.
GCGGGTGTGCGCCAGTCGCCCTCGAAGACCTCGATATGCCACGGCGGAGAGGCGGCTGCCTGCTGTTTGCTGAACGGCGCCTGGTTTACACTCGCCAGGCCCAGTTCCCAGCCATCGGGGGTGCGGGTTATGGTGAGCCGCTTGAACGAACCCTCTTTGTCATCCGCCCACACCCAGAATCCGGCGTTTTCCCCCTGTACGATGACCATTTGCGCTTCCCACTGCATGGGATAATCGAGCACATGGTGCATGCCCGGCAGGTCTTTCGTGAAGCGCAGGCCCGATCGCCCCGGCACGATAATGTCCATCTCTGCGGGAATCCGCGCAATGGGCCATTCGACTCCCCACACGCCCGCTTTGCCGGTCCGCGCTTCCGGTTGCACGACAATGCCGCCGCGTGGCCCCGGGCGGAATGCGATCTCCGCCGCCGCATCGGGCAGTCCCGCGAAGGCGTTGCAGCGCATCCGGGCGCCCTTCCCGGGCTCCCATGGCGCGATGACTTCGGCCGCGCCGGGGCTGTGGTCGCGCCCGGTCCGGCGAATGGTGAGCGCCGGCGGCGGATCGGCTTGCCGCAAAAAGTCGCGGCCCGCCATGTCCGTCAGTGTCACGAGGGCGCCCCGTTCGAAGCGCGCGCGCATGGACTCGGTTTCTATTTCGAGGGCGTCCGCAGCCAGGACCGTGAACAGCGTGAGCGCTATTGCGCAGCGACACATGATTACTCCTTTCCCGCATACCGCGTGGGGTTCATGAAACGACGGTACACCATACTTCCGGGACGCCACGGCTGCAAGCAAAAGTGACGCTGTGCCCTATTCGGCGGTATACTGACGTGTAATGTAGTCTATACCCGCATAGCATCAGCCTGGCAAGAGAAAGGAGAATGTACACCATGGACTGGGGTTTCGATGACAACGAGAGCGGCGTCGAAAGCGTCTTGAATACGATTTTGCGCATTTTCGAGATCATTCTCACCATTATTGAGGCGCTGTCGAGGGCCGTGGCCAGCTTTGATACGGATGCCTGAGCGCTTCCGGCCTGCCTTATTTACAGAATCGAGGAGACTATGAACAATGCCCCCGCCTTTTTGTACCGCCCATTCTGTTTCGTGATCCTGGCTGCCGGCATGTGGCGCAGGTTGGAAACAGTATCCGCAACAAATGTCCTGTGAGAAAGCCCCGCAGTGCTTATGAAAACCATACGTGCTTTCTTCTGTTGTCTTGCCATGTGCACCAGCGTTGGTGCCGCGCAAGAGCCGCCCCTGTGGCCGGGCAAGCATCTCTTCATTTCCGTGGGCGGCGCCAGCCTGACCGCTGACGAACGCGCCATGGTCGCCGAGGTGCGCCCCGGCGGCGTGGTACTGCTCGGGCCGAACATCCAAGACGCCGCGCAAACGCGCGCGCTCATCCACGAAATCAAGACGGCCTGCGGCATGGGTACGGGCATTGCCGATTGGCCACTGATTGCCACGGACCAGGAAGGGGGCCGTATCAACCGCCTCAAGCTCGATAACGCGCCCGCCGCGCAGGAGATCGGTGCACGCGGCGACGCGGCGGACGCAGCCGCCGTGGGCCGCCGCTACGGCGAGGCCTGCCGGAGCTGGGGAATCGGGGTGGCGTTCGCGCCCGTGCTCGATGTGCTCGAGGAGAACACGGGTTCGGTTATCGGCTCGCGGGCTTTCGGCCATGACCCCGCGGTTGTAACCCAAATGGGCCTCGCCTTCGCCGGCGGACTCATGGGCGGCGGGGTCATACCCGTGGCTAAGCATTACCCGGGCCATGGCGCCGTGCGGCAGGATTCACACCACGAGCCGGCTGTGCTCGACGGGGACGGCGCGCAGCTTGAAAAGCATGTGCAGCCCTTCCGCAGTGCGGCGGCCTGGGGCATGCCCGGCATCATGGTGGGACATATTGCCGTGCCGGCCCTCGAGCCGCCTGGGCATCGCAAGCGCCCCGCCTCGCTCTCGCCCGTGCTCATACGCGATACCCTGCGCGGAAAGATGGATTACAAGGGGGTGATCATCACTGACGACATCAGCATGGGCGCCGTCGGCCCCGAACGGGGCGAGGCCACCGTGCGCGCCCTCGAGGCCGGGTGCGATGCGGTCATTGTGTTCGGTAACGTGGCGCAGTTGCGTGCCGCCGCGGCGGCTATCGAGGCGGCAGTCGAGACGGGGCGCCTCTCGCGCACGACCCTCGAAGAAAGCGCCCGCCGCCTCGATGAGTGGCAGGCGCACATCCGTGAAGCTGGTTCGGCGGCGCGATAGGCTCGCCTTGCCTTGCCCGGTCAGGATTGTTCCTCGGAGACCTTGCCGGCCTTTCTGATGGTGACCGTGAACACCCCATCCTTGTACGAAGTCTGCATGCTGTCGATATCCACGGGTTCCGGAAGATCGATCTTTCGCAGGAACCGGCCCATGCGGCGTTCGCGTTGCAGCACTCGGCCCTCTTCTTCGCGCTTTTCTTCCAGCCGGATGAGCGCTTCCACGGTGAGCACATTTCCCTCGAGGGTGACGTCGATATCGGAGTCTTGTGCGCCGGGCATATCGAGCCGCACGACATACTGGCCGTTCTCCTCCTCGAGGTCCATACGCGGGGTGATGGTGCCCTTGCGCATATCGTGGCGCTGCGGGCTTTGCCCGAACCGCCGGAACGCCCGGTCGAACATGGCGTCAATGCGCTTGTGCATCGCGTCCATTTCCTTGAAAGGGTTCCATGCTCCCGGGTCGAATTGTTTGTCCAGCAGTGCCCACGGATCATTATCATTGGCTTCGGCTTGCTGTTTCGGGATTATCGCATCGTCTGTATCTGCATGCGCCGGTGGAGCCGCATCGGCCTGGTATGTGGCGGCAAGCGCATCGAGTTGGCTGTTGGTCTGATACACCATGTATCCGAGAACCGCCACGCACACGACCAGCACGGCCACCAATGCTGTGAGCGGTGTGAGATTCTGCTTGATTCCTGACATCGTATAGCCCTCCTCATCAAACGGGTTTATACGTTCTCAAACGCCGCGCCGGGCAGGGCCGGGCGCGGGAAACCACGCAGGCATGCCGGCCTGCTGTATCAGGCGGCGACAAAGACCAGCCATGTGGCGAACAACAGGAGCGTGATCGAGGCTGCCGCCTCGATCGCCATGGCAAGGTACTTGCTCATCACAATCACCTCCTTCGTGTACCTCCTTTTCGTGGAGGATGCATGACCTTGCGCCTTCTCTTTTGCTGTGCGCGCCACGGCGGAAATGCCGCACCGGGCGCGCACAGCGGCATTGGGGCAATCCCCAACGCGTTTACTTGACTTCCACCTGAAGCCGCCGGGCCTTCGCCTCTTCCGTCTTCGGCATGGTTACCGTCAGCACACCGTGCTTGTATTGTGCGCGGGTCTTGTCGCGGTCCACGTCACACGGCAACGGGACGGCCCGGAAGAACGCGCCATACGCGGACTCGGCGTAATAGTAGTTGCGCTTCTTCTCCTCGCGGGATGCGTTCTTCTCGCCGTGCAGCAACAAGCGTTGGCCGTCCAGTTCGACGTGAAAGTCTTTTTCCTCAAGGCCGGGCAACTCCGCGCTGACCCGCACTTCGTCGTCGGTCTCTTCCACGTCGACTGCCGGCAGTGGATGGGAGAAGAGGCCGCCCGCCCACAGGCCGCCTTCATTGGGCAGGGTGTCCCCCGTGCGCGTGGGCGCCCAGCGGTCGAAAATACCGCTCACGCGATCCCGCAGGTCTTCGATCGAATTGCGCCAGGAAACAGGTACGAGATTACTCATAACCAATCACCTCCTTTCACCTTTGAACCTGTCACCAGGTATTCGGCGCACCCGCCCGCGTTTCCAATTCCCGTTGGGCGGGGTTTCGTTGCATATGTCATCTGGAAAGTAGCAACACGAATGCCAAAGGTGACGCGCCCGTGAAGAGAGGGGGGCGGCGGGCACTGCTCCTGGTGATCCGCACTACCCTGCATGTTTGGGCACGCACTGGAAAAAGATCGCTACGGCTGCGCACGCGCGCGTGTGTTTCAAAAGTGAATAGGGTTGTGCTTCAGATTTGAACAGCGAAGAGGAGGGCCGGCTACGGCATCCTTGCCGGTAGTACATTGAACCTTTGTGTTCCACGGGGCGCGCGGCCGCCCCCAACCGCTATCTTGGAGTCTTATGTTGCGTTGCGGCTCGCGAGGACGCTCGCCCTCCCTGGGTCCACCTCTTCCTGGCGGTTGGGGCAACCGCCCTCCCAAGTGCCGGGAATAGGGGGTTTCTTAAGCTTCGTAATTCGTTCGCCGTATGGCGCAAGGGAGCGCACTTGTTTCGCCAATCTGCCCCGTGATAGCGAATACCGGCGTGTGGCCGGGATATGCAGACCGTTGGCGCAGCTTGGGAATGCGGTGGCTTGCCACCGCATTCCAAAGGGTGCCTACATCGTGACTCATAGAGACAGCCGGTGGGCCAGAACCGCTCTCAGCGGTCATACCGGGGCACCTCATGAAGTATGGCCTAAAGAATTACGAAACTTCTTGTTCTTTTTTTGCCGGGGTCGCGGTGTGAGGTACGAAATTTGAAGTCCCCGAAATATCCTGACATGGGCTGCGTCCACAACCCAAGGATCGAATGGCGTGTTCCCCGGTTGTTGGTTCGTGGTTCAGGA
>CAZMVU010000215.1:0-8148 GCA_964569295.1 uncultured Nitrospirales bacterium | reverse complement strand
CAAGAGCGCGTCTCCCAGGGAGGGCGAGCGTCCCCGCGAGCCGAAACGCCCCGCAAGTCCCCAAGACGGCGGCCGGGGACTTTCCCATGTCTGCTATAGCGGGGAGCGAAGTGCCGGGTGCGTGTGTGTGTGGGGTGCCTGGTTTGCGCTTGGCCGCGCTGGGGTGTGCAGGCTGTGCGGAGCTGCGGATAAGAAAAGCCGCTGCGTCGGGGGCTCTGCCCGGCGGCAGCGGCTCTGGCAGTTAGCGTGCGCAGCGGGTGGTCAAATGAAACCGTAGTGGCGCAGCCCTTCGGTGATGCCGGCTGCACAATGCCCTTCGGCGAAATAGACGCGGGCGGAAGACTTGCGCAATGGTTCGAGTTCCTCGGCGTAGTTGCCCACGATGATTCCCGAAGTGCGTGAGCCTTGCAGCATATCGCGGTCGTTGCCCGAGTCGCCGGCTGAGGCGACCTTCTCGAGGGGGATGTTCCACTTGGTGGCGATATAGCGGATGGCCTTGCCCTTGGAGGCGCGCGCCGGGAGTATGTCGATGAAGGCGCCGTGGGAGAAGATGATGTTGTGGGGCACGCGCGCCCGTGACAGGGCTTCGTAGACGAGCGGCAAGGCCTCATCGGCGGAGATTTGCGAGGTGTCGAGATCGTAGCTTATCTTGAACTCGCGCTGGGTTTTTTCGTCCGGCTGGAGGGAGAGCCAGGGCAGGGCGTCGAGCGCTTCATGGATCCGCTCCGGGCGCCACTTGGGCCGCAGGTGGCTGGCCCAGCCTTTATCGAACAGGTAATCCGTGCCGTAATAGATTTCCGCGCCTACCGAACAGATGCAGACATCGAGGGGCGGCACCTTGTTGGCCTCGAGCACCTCACGCACGGCGTCCACATGCCTGCCCGACGCTACGCCGAACCCCATGCGGTCGCGGTTGTCCTCGATGACTTTGCGCAGTTCATCGAGTCCCTCGTCGTTGCCGAGCAATGTGTTGTCGATATCGCTGATGAGGAGGAAATCCAATTCGGCGAGCCGCCGGCCCGGGGCAGCTTTTTCCGCGCTGATGTTGACCACGTTTTTGGCGCTTATCTTGGTGAGTTCCTGGATACGCTCGATGTAGGTGCTGCAGTGCGCTTCCCAGGCATAGTGTTCACGCACGCGGTTCACGCCGTTGGTCGAACATTTTTCCCACAGGTCGCGATCGGTGAGGAGCTGTTTCATGGCGTTGCCGAGGGCGTCCGGGTCGGACACATCGACCAGCAGACCGCTGTCGCAGTTGGCGATGATGTCCTGGGGACCGCCATTATGGGTGCCCACGAAGGGAAGGCCCACCGCGGAGGATTCGATGAACGTGAGGCCGAAAGGCTCGACGAAGGCCGAGTTGACGAAGATACCGCCCTTCGATGCGGCGAGGCGGTACAATTCGGGCACTTCGACTTCCGAGTCGTGGCGTTTGGGAATGGCGAGTCGGCCGTAGAGATCGTAGCGGTCCATTTGCAGGAGGATATCGGTGAGCACTTCCTGCTCGCCCTCGGGCATGTCCTCGATCGTTTTGCGGATGCCGGCGAACACGGCGAGGTTGGCGACAGCTTGAAGCTCCTTGTCTTTGCCGTAGGCCTCGATGAGGGCGCCGATGTTCTTGCGCTTGTCCGGCCGGCACAAGGAGAGGATGGTGGGTTTGTCGGGCTTGAAGTGGAACCGGTCCAGTTCTTTGCTCATGCGGATGCGGGCCTGGCGGAACCGCTCGTCGATGTTTTCGCTGTTGAGTTCGTATTCGTAATAGGGGAAGAAGCGTTCGAGGCTGGTGCCCGGCGGAATGACCGCGAAAGCCGGTTCGGTGCCGTTGTCGTAGCGGCCGTATTGGGTTTTCTTTTCGTGGCTCGTGCTCGCGATGACGAGGTCCGCCTCGGCCATGACCGATTCCTCGATATGGATGCGGTGGTCGATGCGGAATTCCTTGTTCATCGCATCGTGGCTCCAGCCCTGTTCCTCGAGATAGCGGCGCTTATCCCGTCCGAGGGAGTGGCCGGTGAAGATGAAAGGCACGGCGAACGACGAAGCCACTTCCTTGGCCAGGTAGCCGGCGTCGGCGTAGTGGCCGTGCACGAGGGTCGGTTCGAGGCCCTCTTTGCGCGTGAACCAGATCATGGCGTCGACGTAATCATCGAGGTAGGGCCACAGCCGCTCCTTGCGCATGTACTTGCCGCCGCCGCACGGCAGGCGCACGATACGCGCTTTCGGCCCGAGTTCTTCGACGGGTTGCGCGTAGTCGTCCGAAACCCGCTTGTCCTTGATCTGGCGGGTAAAGAGATCGACCTGCGATACAATGTCGAAGGTACCGAGGGTTTTGGCCAATTCGACGACATAGCGCACCTGGCCGCCCGTGTCGGCGTCGCGGCCCATCTCGATTTGCTCGCCGCGGATGAGCCCGTGAATGCTGATCATTTGAATGTACATGGGTTGGCTCCTATTCGAGGACGGCTATGGCGCGTGGGCGGAATACCGTGTGGTACAGCGTGTGGATATACTGATCCAGCGCCGGCCGGTTCATTACCTCGAGGTAGTTCCAGTAAGAGTATACGTTCGAGAGGCGCACAATTTTTCTTGCGTGCGACACCCAGGTATAGGCTTCGAGGACGCGCTTCTTGCCTCCCTCCGAATAGCGCAGCCACTTATCGCGGTCGGATACGATGCGCTCGAGCGCGAAGGCAAAGTCTTCCTGGAGGTTGGGATTGATGACCTCGCCGGACACTTCGTGCTCGACAATCTCCGACGGGCCGCCGAAGCAGGTGACCACCACGGGCAGGCCGCATGCCATGGCCTCGACCACCGTGAGGCCGAAGGTCTCCAACTGCGCCGGCTGGGCGAACACGCCGCCGTGATCGGCCATGACCCGGTAGGCTTCGGCCGCTTCGTGCTTGTTGAGCGGGCAACCGCGCCAGCGCACATGCCCGTGCAGGTCATACTGGTCGATGAGTTCATGCAGGCGGGTGGCCACTTCGATTTCCTCGTGATCGTTCGACTGGCCGGGGTCCGTCAACGACGACGAGATAACGAGGTTCGCCACACTGCGCAGGGATTTGCTCCCGCCGAAAAGCTCGACCAGCCCCGGCAGATTCTTCACCCGGTCCAGCCGCGACATGGCGAAAATGGGGGGCAGGTCCGGGTTGTCCAGGCGTCCGATCGATTCCGGTCCCGGTTCCGGCGCGAGAAAGGCCGTGTCGAGCATTTGGCGGATTTCATCCGCCCGTTGCTCACGGTTTGTAAAGGGGTAAAAATGATCCTCGGATACGCCGGGCGGCACGATGTTGTGGCGGGCCAACTGCGGGTCGAATCCGCTGGCGACGCGGTAGAGGCCGGGCATGCTGAAGCACTCGTACGATTCGAACATGCCCATCTCCGCTTCATTGCCGCCGATCTCGCGAAACGAACTCGATATGATGTAGTCTGCCGAGTTGTAGGCGATAAGGTCCGCGGTGAAGTGGCAGGAAAAGTGATAGTCGTCCTCCATGTCCGCCCAGTGCATGTCGCTGAACAGGTACTTCGTTTTTTCGAGGGCGTGTACCGCGGCGCAATGGGTGACCCCGAGGTCATCCGCGAGCCGGTGAGCGACGAGGTTGCCATCCGTGTAATGGCCGACGATGAGGTCCGGCTTGCCCTGGAATTCCGAGAGCAGGACGGTGCGCGCTTCGGAGGCGAAGGTTTCGAGGTAGGGCCAGATTTTGAAGCGGGAAATCCAATGTTGGACGGTCTGGCCGTCTTCATAGCGGAACGGCACGCGCACGATGGTGCTGTGTTGTGAGCCGATGACCCGCTCGCGGGGCTGGCCGCACGTGGTGCCTTCACTTTCGGGGATGAGGCGCGTGAGGATGACGATTTGGGGGGCGATGTCGAGGCCGGCGTTTTCAAACTGTTCGCAGAGGTAACTCTCGATGGCGCGCGCCTGATCGAGCACATAGGTCACCTGGCCGCCCGTGTCGGGCCGCGACATGACATCCTGCTGGGCGAACCAGCCGTGGGGCGATACCATGACCACGTGGCGAATGAGCGGGAGCCGCCCGAGAAAACGCTCGAACCGGCCCGGATCCGGCGATTCGAGCTGCTGCTGGAGCATTCCCAGCGTTTCCGCGATACGCGCGGTTGTGTTGCCCCAGCCCGGTTCGAAGCCCAGTTTGCGCAATTCGTGGGAGATCTTGTGGAAAGGGGTGTCGGCCGGGAGATCCGAGAGCATGGGGAGCGCGGTCTCGACGGCGTTCAACAGGCTATCGGGCGCGCTGAGGTACTCGCTTATGAGGATGTTTTGCGCACCCATATGGCACCCCTGCAAGAACTCGACCAGGGCGCGTTTGAATATGCGCGGATCCTGATAGAGCTGTGCGCTCAGGTGCCGGTTCAGCAACGAGATGCCCTGGCCCAGTTCATCCGGCTGCTTCACCTTCGGATAGTCCTGGAAGAAGGGTGCGAAGTTGATGGTGAGGCCGGTGCGGTTCGCCAACTCATAGCCTTGCACGTACGTGTCGCGCACTTCGAGGTAATGGCCGCGCGAGACTTCCTCCATGCGCGGCTCTTCCGGGTGCAGGCGCAGGATGCGCTTCACGCCGATCTTGGGGCGGATCAAGGCGTAGGTGTAGTCGCCCATGAGCATGATTTCCTGGCAGCCCTTGAACAGGCGCCGCAGCGACGCCGCGACTGTGGCGGGCAGGCCATTTTCCTGCTCAAGGAATACCTTGAGGCGCTCGGTTATCTGGTCCATGAGGAAGAACGTATCGTTTTCCGCGCGCAGGGAGAGGAAGAAGCGTTTTACCACTTCAACCGCTTCGGGCGAAACAAGATCCACGTAGTGCGTATTCATGGGCTGCGGGAAAGCGGGCGTTGCCATGGCGTCCATCTGATAATTCCTTCTAACTACTTACTGGCGTGGTACGACAGGTTTCAGTATGCCGGGTGCGCCTTTCACTGCGCGGTGGGCTCATCGTCCGGATACCGCAACCCCCATTGTTCACGAATGGTATCCAGCGTGCGCATGACGGCCAGCGTGTTTTCCAGGGGGACGCGCGGGCTCTCGAGAAGCCCCGCGTGCAGACAACGGCCGACTTCATCCGCTTCATAGCAGTAGCCGAGATTGTTGCGATCGAAGGCATAGTGCTGCTCGTCTTCCTCCGTCACCAAGGTAAAGGCGCGCGGCTCGAAGAAGCGGTCATCAAAGCGCACATACCCCTGTTCACCTACGATGAGGGCCTGCTGCGGCTCGTTGACGCGCAGCGAGCTGCTCAGCATGGCCTGGTTGCCCGAGGCGAATTGCAGGAGCATGGCCGCTTCTTCGTCGACGCCGGTCGGCGCTTTGCGCACGGTGGTGTGTATGGCTGTGGGTTCACCGCCGAAGATCCGTTGTGCCAGGGCCACAGGGTATATGCCGACATCGAGCAGGGATCCCCCGCCCAGCGCGGGGTCATAAATGCGGCTGTCCGCTTCGTACTCGGCGCGGAAAGAAAATCCCGCGCGGCACCAACGCACGGCGCCCAACGCACCTTGTGCAATGAGCGTTTCGAGTTGGGCCATGGCGGGGAAGCAGAAGGTCCACATGGCTTCCATGCAGAACAACTGGCGCTCGCGTGCCTTGGCGATCACGCGTTCCGCTTGCCTGGCGTTCAGGGCGAAGGGCTTCTCGCACAGTACCGGCTTACCCGCATCGAGACACAGCAGGGAGTTGGCCGCATGCTGGGTATGGGGTGTGCCGATGTAGACCACGTCCACGTCCGGGTCGGCCACGGCGTCTTCGTAGCGCGGGTAGCGGCGGGGAACGCTGTGCGTGTCTCCGAATCGGTCCGCCGATTCCTGGCGCCGTGAGCCGATGGCGAGCAGTTCCGCATTTTCCGCATGGGACAGATCACTCGCGAATTGACGCGCGATCTCGCCCGTTCCGAGTATGGCCCAGCGCACCTTTTTTCCCATACAGGCGTTTCCCTTTTCCTGAAGTTGTCCTGTTCTGTGTGTGCCGGCTTCGCGCATGGCGCGGGTACAAGCCATTTATTTTCCGGTGGCGCCTGCGGCCCATGCACGGCGCATTGCAGGTGAGGGCGCCCCGCTGCTCCAGCGTCTCAGCCGTGGTGTATGCGCGCCGACCCGCAACGACAGGATCGTGCGTCCGGATGGTATGCGCCCTGCCTGGTAGCGTTTTACAGGTGCGCTACGGGCAATTCCGAAACGCACTACTGTGTTCACGGTTGCTTGTTTAAGCGCTTTTATCGCCGCTTTCCCAGTGTCTCCCATACAAGATAGGGTACACGGGCGGGCTTTCAACATGCAATAGCGGCTTTGCTGCCGGGGATGTACGGGCGCGGCCATTGTGACATGGCGCTCCCTTTTTTCGGGACGTTACGCCGGCAAAGCTTACGGTGATACCGCAGTGACCGGGAGGCCCGAGGGTACGGCCGCAGGGGGGGCAGGCTTCAGTGATTCATCGGTGAGTGCCTCGAAGAACGCGAGAAGCGCCGCCTTCTCAGCGTCATCGATGACGAACGGCGCGATTTCCGCATCGATCTCATAGGCCGGGTCGTTGAGCGCAAGGCCCGCGCCGTCCGCGTAGAAGTCGATAACTTCCTCGAGTGTTTCCAGGGCGCCATTGTGCATGTAGGGCGCGGTGCGGGTGATGTTTCGCAGTGTGGGCACTTTGAATGCGCCGAAGGGCCCCTCGCCCGGGACCTTGGCACGGCCGGGATCGCGGTCGCCTTCCTCCGGCACACCGATGACATGGAGTTCCGTGTCCGAGAACGTGGGCAGCTTGTGACAGGCGATGCAGTTCAAGCGCTTGGACCGGAACAACGCAAATCCACGTTGCTGCTGCTCCGTGAGCGCGTTCTCAGCGCCGCGGGCGTAGCGGTCGAAGGGCGCATCGAGCGAGAGGAACGTGCGCTCGAAACTGGTAATGGCCTGCACAGCGCGTTCATAGGTCACCGCATCACGGCCCGCGCCGCCGAAGGTTTTCTCGAAGAGCGTCACATACGCGGGCACCTCCTGGAGTTCCCACACCAGTTCGTCCGGGTCCTGGTTCATCTCGTCCGGCGCTTGAATGGGGAAGCTCGCTTGGTGCTCGAGATCCTGCGCGCGGCCGTCCCAGAACTGGTTGGCGTTGAACGCGGCGTTCCACAGCGAGGGGGAGGCGCGCCCAAGCCGCATTCCGCCCGTGCGGTCCGTGGCGGCGCCGCGCGCGCCGAAGCCCAGGGCCTTCTTGCGCCCGTCGGCAAGGCCGAAATCCGGGTGATGGCAGGCGGCGCACGAGGTCGTGTTGTCGCCACTCACGATGGGGTCGAAGAAGAGCAGCCGCCCAAGGTGCACCTTCTCCGGCGTGACCGGGTTCTCATCGAGCCCCGGCATCTCCGGCCACGGCAAGTGCCACTCGCGATTCGCTACACCGGGTTCGGGCCAATCCGGGACATACGTCCCCTCCGCCTCCCGAAAGCCGGGTATGTCGCCGCAGGCATCGGCCGCCGTGCGCGTGCCGGCAAACATGCCCGCCCCAATGCAGAGGGTGCATGCAGTCAGGGTGACAACGTAGATGCGCATGGTTACCGGTATATGGTTATGCACGCTTGCGCCCGCGCGTTCCCCGCCGGGCGCTCGTTCGTACTTCTTTGGGTTGAAACGCCGCATGGCCCCGGCGCATTCCACGGATCGGAACTGCCGTGCGCCAGAATGCCGCGTTTCCACTGCGCGCCGTTCTGCGTTCAGCGGCGCAGTTTTGGTGCTACCGGTGTTCTGGATTCTTCAATGATAAGTACGGGTAAGCAAAACGGGACGGACACAAGTGAGGACAGCCCCGTCTCGGCAATCTGTTCCGTGAGAGCGAATACCAACGTGCGACGGGGATAGCCATGCCGTTGGCGCTACTTTGGAGTGCGGTGGCTTGCCACCGCTATTGCGCGCGTGGGCTGAAGTGCGTGTGGGTGTCCAACGCGGGCGAAAAACCGCCCGCAGTTACCAACTCGGATAATGCTTCGAGGGAAGGGAGGGACGCAGCCCCCTGCGTCCTGTTAACACCGTTTCCGTCGACGGGGGAAAATTCACCGCAGATAACGCAGATAACGCAGATGAAGAGATTGCCTGGAATGGGGAAATATAAGAGTACTCTATTTGCTGGGATCTGTCCCTGAAACTTTCATTTCCTGGCCG
>CAZMVU010000214.1:0-8187 GCA_964569295.1 uncultured Nitrospirales bacterium | reverse complement strand
GTGACAAATGGCAGCCCGTAGGGGATTCGAACCCCTGTGACAGGACTGAGAATCCTGCATCCTAACCACTAGATGAACGGGCCTTTGTCGTGTTTTACTCGCCGGCGCAGCGCCGGCCAGTGTTGGACAGTGTATGGCTGGCCGCCCAGGACTCGAACCTGGATTACCCAGAACCAGAATCTGGTGCCTTACCAATTTGGCTAGCGGCCATCAGGAGATGCCATATCCTAGCCTATGGCGTGACCGGGTGTCAAGGGAGCTGTCGCGTGTCCCGTCGCCTGTGGTGAGCTATCCCCAGTTTGGTGCGTAATCCAGTGTTGCGAGGTGGCGTAATGCGCGGCGTGCTTCGCGGAATCGGGTGGCGCAGGCTGTCTTGCAGTGCGGCGGCGCATGCGCTAGGCTGTGTGGAGCGCACCGTAGTTTACTTAGCTGGAGTTTGTGGTATGGAAACGCCGTATGTGTCGGAATTTCTGCTGATCGCCGTGGTCCATTTCCTTGCCATGGCAAGTCCGGGTCCTGACTTTGCGATGGTTGTGCGCCAGAGCGTGGCGCACGGCCGTAATGTGGCCACGTGGACCAGTCTGGGTATCGGCACCGGTATTCTGCTGCACGTGGGCTACTCGCTGCTGGGCATCGGGGTGGTGGTGTCGCAATCCATTGTGGCGTTTACGATTATGAAATTCGCTGGCGCTGCCTACCTCATTTATATCGGCATTCAGTCGTTGTGCGCCGGTCCGCGGGAATCGGCGGCAATGAACACCGGTACGCCGGTCAACACGTTGGCGCCGGGCCGGGCCTACCGTGCCGGGTTTCTTACCAATGCGCTGAACCCGAAGGTCACGCTGTTTTTTCTCTCGCTGTTCACTGTAGTAATCGATTCGGCTACGCCGATTTACATCCAGGCGTTTTACGGTGTGTACATGGCGATAGTTACGATGGTCTGGTTCGTGTTCTTGTCGATGCTGCTCGGGCACTGGCGCGTGCGCGCGCTTTTCCGGCGGTTTGGCCACTGGATCGAGCGCGCGACCGGCCTGATTCTCATAACGTTGGGTGCGCGCCTGGCCTTCGCAAGTGCGCAGACGTAGGGGCGGTGCAGTGGGGGTGACAGGGCTGTTTGTAAAAGCCGTTGCGTCTGAATCCGCTTCCTGCTAGTACAGCGAAACAGATGGGAGAAGAACGATGACACCACTCAGCCGCAGAAGCTTCATGGGCGCTGCTGTGTTGGCGCCGGGCCTGGCCGCCGTGGGTGCGAAGGGGGATGGCGCCACCGACGACACGGGGGCGCTGCAGGAGGCTATCGACAAGGGCGGTGTGCTGGTGCTCGAGCCCGGCACCTACCGCATCACGAAACCGCTCGTGCTGGACACGAGGAAGCGGGGCTACGTCGGCATCCGCGGGGCGCAGGGGGCGGCGCGCCTCGTTATGGCAGGCGCTGGCGCGGCAGTCCAGGTTATCGGCGATCACCATGGCACGGCGAACCCCGGCAGTGTGGCGGACCACACGTGGGAAAGGGAGCGGTTTCCGGTCTTGGCGGGGTTCGAGATTCTCGGTGAACATGCCGAAGCCGACGGCATCGAGATCGAGCGTACCATGCAGTGCACGGTCGACGGCGTGCTCGTGCGGCGCTGCCGCCACGGCATCCACTTGATAACACGGAACCGGAACCCTATCGTTGCCAACTGTCACATCTATGAGTGCCGGGACAGTGGTATTTTCATGGATGATTGCAACCTGCACCAGTTCATTATTATCGGCAACCACATCAGTTATTGTGCGCGCGCGGGTATTCGGCAGTTGAACGGCGACGTGCACAATGTGCATATCACCGGGAACGACATCGAATATAATTCTGGCAGTGAAGCCGGTCAATCCGGTGAGATCGTGCTTGAGAATCCGGACCACGGCATGATCAGCGAGTACACCATCGCCAGTAATACGATTCAAGCGCGGCCGGAGAATCCGGGGGCGAACATCGTTATCGATCGCCGTGACGACGATGCGTCGGTCGGCTGTTTTTCGATCACGGGCAATGTGCTGGGCAGCCGGGACATCAACGTGTTGGCGCGCAACGCACGCCGCGGTCTTACCGTTACGGGCAACACGATTTATTGCGGTAAGACCCGTAACTTGCACATGGCGCAGTGCGCGCGGGTCATCGTGGCGAACAACACCATCCTCGAGTCGAGCGCCGATTTCGGGGATCAGGGCGGCGTGCGCTTCGAGGCGTGTTACGACAGTATGTTTCAGGGTAATATCCTCAGCGCGAAACAGGCGGGAAGTGCGGAAGCCGGCGGCGATTTGCACCTCGTGGATTGCCGGGACATGCAGGTGCTGGGCAATCAGATGACACGCCCACACCACCGGGGGCTCGTACTCGAGGGTTGCCGGCGCTGCCAGGTGGCGAACAATACCATAGCGCGCGCGGAAGAGGCCGCCCCGTATCGCGTGGCCATCGCGTTGACGGGCGGCAGCCGGGAGAACCACATCCGCCACAACAGCCTTGCGCCCGGGAGCGACGGGGTAGTCACCGGGGCCGATGACAAGAACCTGGTGGATGGCAATATCCCGTGGGCATAGGGGCACGGCCGGGGATTGAAATGAAGTGGCCGGTGGTTATGGCGCGGTGGTTGCGGTCGCGGTCAGGATGCTGTCGATTTCCATGCCTAACGAAAAGAGTTCGCCCCGGTTCCCGGTCAATGTGGTGTGCACGCGCATTTCTTGCGGAAGGCCGGTATCGCGCGCGAGTGTGTGCGTGCCCTCGGCGCTGCCGGTCAGCGTGACGGTGGTGCTCCCTTGCGTGTACGTGGCGTGCAGCGTGCTGGTCTCCGCGATACGCGCCCGTGTATCGCGCAGTGCTTCGAGGGTAAGGGTGGACTCGTAGCGCAGGGGAAACACGCTCGTCGCCCATGCGCCCGACGCGCGCCAGGCGTCACCGGTTTGCTTTTCGCCCGCGTCGCAGACGCGAAGCCAGGCGGTAAGCCGATCGCGAATGCCTTCGGGACCGAGCAGCCTTCGCACCAGCCGCAGCGCATTCGTGCGCACAGGCCCTTCGAGTTCGAGCGCCTCGATGATCCCGGCGGGTACGTCGTCTGCCACCCCGATACCATGCACAGCGCCGTCCGGCGAGATCGTAACTTCGAATGCCGGGCGGCGGCAGGCGTCTTCCAGTTGCTGGGCCACCTGCGCCGGCAGTGGGTGTTCTCCGGTTATTTCGGCGGCGCGGGTGTTCATCTCGGCGAGGTTCAATGCGGTATACCGCATTTCAGCCGTAGTGGCCCCGGGCGTGACCTCGGTCACCGTCATACGCCACCCCGTGTGCATCTCCTGCGTCATGTGGTGCTGCCGGCCGCCCATGTCCAGCGTGAGCGCATAGGTGGTGCGTGTATTCACGTCCACGCGATCGCCCACAGTGGGCCGGAACACGGGCCGGAAAGGCTCGGCAGTGCAACCCGCTGCCAGCATGAGCACTCCCAGCCCGCACGCCCATAGCGGCACGCGCAGCACCTTTGCAATGCGGCGGCGGCCACCTGTGCGGCGCGTCATGCGTCGTAGCCCGCCTCTTCCAGGCATGTGCGCACATGCGCCGCGCCCTCTTCGATATGCTGTGCCAGTTCGCCTTTCGAGCGGGTTGGATACTCGAAGTGCAACGAGATGGGCCCGGCGAATCCGACGCGCCGGAAAACCTCGAGAAACGCCGTGGTTTGCACGATCCCCTCACCGAGCTGCACCCAACGCGGCCGGTCCTTGCGCCAGATAAAATCTTTCACGGCCATCATGTTCACATGCTTGGCCATGAGCCGCGCCGTGATCGACCAGTCGCCATAGCTGCCCTCGACCGTCGCATGGCCCACGTCGAAGTTCGCCCCGATGCTTGGCGAGTTGACCTTGTTAAATACATAGTGCAAGTCCCAAACCGGCGCCCCCACGTTGTTCTCGCCGCTGTGATTGTGGTAGCCGGCCACCATGCCGTGGGCCTCCGCCACCGCCGCCAGACTCTTGAGATCCTTCGCGACCGCATCGAGCCGGGGCAGCGGATTGCCCATGGCGCTGTACTTGTGCCCGCCAATCCGGAAATACTTGATGCCGAGTTCGCCCGCCGTTTTCAGAATACGTTCCGCGTCCGGATCATCGCCCCGGTTCAGGCTTGTGGTGATCATCGGCACTTCGAGCCCCTGCTCACGAATGGCCTCGACCGCACGCGGCAGATCCTCGGCCACCTTGTCCGGCTCGACATGCCCGCCAGAACGCACCGTCAGGTCGGCGCCATCAAGCCCGAGCTTCTTGCACTGCATGGCGAGGGCCGCATAGCCCAGGTGTTGCAGGTGTTTGCTGAAAACAACGATGGGCGGGGTGCTCACGCTGGCCTTGGCTTCCGGCGCAGCGGGCGTTTCCGCGCCGGTAGCCGACAGCGCCATCGCGGCGCCCGTGGCCGCGAGAAAACCGCGGCGGCTAAGTCTATCTTTCATGGGAACTCCTCCGATTCGTAGCCGTTGCACAAACCCCCATGAAACCCGAAATCACCAGCCCGGTTCAAGCAGCACCCGCCCCTGCTTCGCAATCCCGGACGCCGCTCCGGCACCTGCGGCCCAGAAAGCGCGCAGGCAAACAGACAACTGCGCGAACCGCGAAAGGCTTGACATTCGCGAACCGCGGTAGTAGATTGCGTGTACCTCTTTGACGATGCCACACAGGCAGCACAGACACGGGGTTCGCACTGGGGCCAAGGCAAAACCGCGAAGCGTGGGGTATTTCTTATCGCGGCCGCGCCGGGAAGGACGCCAAGGACGGCGGCGAACCGGATTCATTTGAATCGGATTGTGTTGAGAAATTTTGGGGCCTGTACCAAGCGAACGAGTCCCCCTGCCTGCGCCGCTCCGCCAGGCAGGCGAGTCAGACCGGACCGTACCCCTCTTCTCAAATACTTTAACGCCCGCAAGGAACACCGGGGACCCCGGTACTCCACGAGATTACTGGCGGCCACAGGCATCGTGACAGACGTAGAAGGACGGTCAAAGAAGTTTCACCGCTCATTCAGCAATACAACGCACTCATCGTGACTCTTGCCACAATAGCCAAGAAGCGGCAATACAACGGAAGCAAACGCGCATTGATTCCTGATCTTGTTTCGCCCTTTGCCTTTCGGCCTTTCTGCGGGCCGGCGAAGGCAAACTCAGCAACACCGTCATGGCTGTGTTGTAGTTCAAGACAGTTGTGGAGAAAACATGGAAGTTACGGACAAGATGGCAGCACGACTTGCCAAGGATGCGGTAACACATTTTTGGCAAATACGTGAAGCGCAGGCCACAAAACAGAAGAACTCGAGTAAGGCAGATCAAGGTTCTCGTGGTGCTGTTACGGGCGGCGCACAGATGAATGGTTTTATCGAGGCATTCGAGAAGCTTGCAAATGTCGCTGGAGTCCCAGAGAACGCCGTTTACACGAAAACCCGATTCCTCGAATTGCCCGGCTACTTTAGACCAACGAAAGAGTGGGATTTGCTGATAGTGCTTGATGGAGTTCTTCTGGCTGCGATCGAGGCCAAATCGCAAGTCGGACCATCTTTCGGTAACAATTATAACAACCGAACTGAAGAGGCGATGGGAAGCGCCTTGGATTTGTGGACGGCTTTCCGCGAAAAGGCATACAAGAGAACGGTTCGGCCTTGGCTTGGATATCTGTTCTTGCTGGAGGACTGCCCAAAATCACAAAGGCCTGTTTCTGTTCGTGAACCGCATTTCGAGGTCTTTCCCGAATACCGGGATGCCTCCTATGCAAAGCGGTATGAACTTTTCTGCAAAAAGCTCGTTTTGGAACGACATTACGATGCGACCGCGTTCCTTATGGTGAAGCACGATGAAGGTTTACAGGGCAAGTATTCTGAGCCTTGCCTTGACATTGGATTCCACCGTTTTGCTTCAGCCCTTGTCGCGCATCTGAAAGGCTATAAGCCATGAGTAATACGGAGCAGAAGACAAGCTTTCCGGATACTCGACATCAGTTGATTTTAGGCGATGCGCGAGATCTCTCGTTTATTGAGGATGCTTCAGTCCATCTTGTAGTAACATCGCCGCCGTACTGGGCGCTAAAGCAATATGAAGACAATCCTTCTCAAATGGGGCATATGTCAGACTACGAAGTGTTTCTTTGCGAACTCGAAAAGGTCTGGCGTCACGTATATCGCGTGTTGGTGCCGGGGGGAAGGTTGGTATGTGTTGTGGGTGATGTTTGTCTTTCGAGAAGACAGAATGCAGGGCGTCATGTGGTCGTGCCACTTCATGCCGATATATGCGTCCAATGCCGCAAGATAGGCTTGGACAATCTGAATCCCATAATATGGCACAAGATCGCCAACGCCTCGTATGAGGTTAGCAACGGATCAAAATTCCTTGGAAAACCTTACGAGCCAAACGCCATCATCAAGAACGATATCGAGTTCATCCTAATGCAGCGGAAACCTGGTGGATACAGAAAGCCGACCGAGGAACAGAGAGAACTCAGCCGAATTGCCAAAGACGATTTCAACAAGTGGTTTCAGCAGTTCTGGAATCTTTCGGGCGCATCGACTAAAGAACATCCTGCACCATTCCCGATTGAGCTAGCATATCGTCTTGTCCGCATGTTTTCATTCACAGGCGACACAATTCTTGACCCGTTTGCTGGAACTGGTACGACGATGGCCGCTGCTATGAAATGCGGACGAAACAGCATCGGTGTGGAAATTGAGCGGAAGTATGCGCGCATGGCAGCCCGACGATTACAGCAGGAATCCCAAGACCTTTTCTCCGTTCGGAATATCGAGTATCTGAATGTCTTTCAGGATGCGGACACGGGGCAATCATGTGTTCGCGAGGATGTCACGCTCTACAGAGCAACCAATCGTAAATCTTCCGATCATAAGAAAGGCGGCACGGCGAGATCTTCTCGCTAACGGGCTATTCAGTTGAGCCCGCCTCTCTTGGCAGACCACAAGTCAGGCAGACCACCGTTGAAGCCGTTGCACCAAGAGGAAAGAGCCAGACCGCCCGAAGAAGTCGTCGGAAACCTTTGTGCTTGGGCTGGTCCCGGCGCGCGGTTCGCCGGGCATAGCGGGGAATTCGAGTCGTCGTTTTTCCTCGCCGCCGGGGGACCAGCCGAGGGCGATGATTCGTTCATGCTGTAAGCGTCTTGAGAGGGCCGTCTTCATGTGCACCTGTTTTGGTGGCGTGTATCTCCGGGAACATCCTGGAGGAGTCGATATCACTGGCAATCGAAGCGGAGGACGGACGGGTGCGCGTGTTCGGAATCGGGCGCGTAAGCGTGCGCATGTGGCGCCGCACTTGGGGAGAAAATTATCCGCGCTGCCATATTGCCAAACACATGGGGACACACTTTGCGCTTGTACGTCTGCCCGTGCGTGTCCGCACGCAGACAGGTCCTCGATGCCGTAGAGGGGCGGCAGTTGTACGAAGAGCTTGTTCTCGAAATACCCAGCCATCACGGGCACTGCTTCCCTTGCACACGTTGCTGCCGCGGCAAGGGCGCGCTACAATGGTTACAGGTAGCCTGATGTACCCATCGAGGCCTTGGCAATGAACCCATATACAGCAGTCGTAAAGCAGGACGGCGCGTGCTGGATTGGCTGGATCGAGGAGATTCCCGGGGTGAATTGTCAGGAGCGGCCCCGGGAAGCGTTGCTTGAAAGCCTTCGCATATCGCTTCAAGAAGCCATCGAGGTGAATCGCCAAGACGCGCTCGATGCGGCATCCGATGCCTATGAAAAGGCCATCGTGAACATTTGACGTAAAGCGCACGGAACGCATTCAGCAACTCACCGCGCACGGATGCGCCCACATTCGCGAGGGGGCCGGCATTCCTAACTTCGGCTGCGCGCACAACCCAATGATGGGAACGCTCGAGTTCTGGTTCTTGGTTCTTGGTTCGGGGGGGATTGGGATTAGGGACTTGGGCTTTTTTCCGGAGCGCCGAAGGCGCGGCCCCATACCAGCCTGGGCCAACGGCCCATAAGCGTTAACTTAGAAGACATTTGTTCTATTGCCCTTTCACGCATCATGTGTTTAGCAAAACGGGGACTGTCCTCGCGAGTCCGCGAGCAGGGACTGTCCCCGCTTTTTGCGGCGTTTGTGAGAAAGCGATGTGTTGTCCGTGAATCCGCAGGAACGAGGATTACCGCTTTCGCTTTCTCCTTCG
>CAZMVU010000213.1:0-8218 GCA_964569295.1 uncultured Nitrospirales bacterium | reverse complement strand
GCGAGTTGTTCGACCGTGATCACAAGGTCATCGGCGATGAACAAGGGACCATCCACGACCACGGCACCAACTTCACGCTCACCGAGCACCCTGCTGAGCACGATTTCATCGGCGCCGGGCGTGGCGTTGGCTTCCTCCACGGCGGCACGAAGCGTTGTCGTGCCCGCCGCGGACATGGCAACCCCATCGCCCGGGTTCGTGTCCGGTAAGTCCTGTGGGTCTCTAACCACGAACGTTGCCCCATGGGCGGAGAGCGCCATCATCCCCGAGAGTCCCCATAGAAGCATCCGCGCAAACTTCCGATGTCGTGCTGTGCTCATGTATCTACTCCTCACGAGAACGGCCAGTTCCAAACATCTCTCACCAGCGCCTCGGCGACATAGACCAATCCGCGTAACCGCATTGTGCCTCCGCTGTCAATCCACATGACAGGGATTCCCTGTGAATTGTAAACGACGTATTCATCCACTTCTCCCCGTGGCAAGGCTTCGGAGGCGACGATTGCATTCCCCTGCAACCAGAGGTAGGCTCGTCTGTCCATGCCATCGTCTGTGAAAACCAGTTTGGCCTTAACGATACCACCTGACTCAACGAGCACGATTTCTTCTATGCCTGCTGGCGCAGGTTCTCCATTCGAGATAAGGCCGCCTCCATTGATGTGCACGTAACCCTCTTGCGATATCTCAAGTCCCACGTTATCCTCCGAATCGAATATCGAAATCTAGGGACGCTACCAATATTTCTATCCTTCCCGAGCGCATTTCGTCGGGCGGCTGGGACGTTTGGGGAGGAGAACGCGGCCGCGATGTTCTCTGATGACCGTGATGAACGGGCTTGCTGCCGAGGGGACAACCCTCAACCGATTCCCCCGCTCGGTGACATGATGCGGCGCACCCGGCGCCACGACGCGTGCAAGCCTGGGCATGAACCCAGTCATGCACGCCTTCCCCGGCGGCGCAAAACGAAAATAGGGGTAGCGTCCCCACATTGCCTGGCGGAGGCGGGCAAGACGTTCGCTCCCCGGGTTTCAAGGGCTGCGATCTGATCGCATCGCGCGCTTTGGCTCAGGGGGTTGTATTGAAGGCGTATTTCGTCGCCCGTGCCCATACCAGAATTTGAAACAAGGGCAGCTATGTCTTCGATGCTGTTGTTGTCAAGATTCAGATTCTCGAGCGCAATTAACCCGGCGAGGGGGGTGAGGTCCGCGATGTTCTGGTTGGAACTGAGGTTCAGTTCGCGGAGGGCCGTGAGGTCTTGCAGCGGTGTGAGGTCGGATAGGCCCGGCGTCTGCACAGGCAAGTCCAGGTGTTCGAGATTTGTCAGCATGGCGAGCGGCGCCAGGTCGGTAATCTGGTTCAAAAGGCTGACTCCTTTGCGCGGCTCGACCGCCGTGAGCCCCCGGACCCTCGACTACTGCAAACCCGGGCAGAAGCCGTCTTCGGTGTTGGCGTCGGGGCAGGGATAGTAGCCGCCGACATTGACGAATTGGATGACGCGCAGGAGTTCGGTCAGGTTGATTCGCCAATCTTGCGGGAGGTAATCGGCGCTATGGGGTGTGCACTCATGATCCACAGCGCCGATACGGTATCCATCCTCGCTGAACTCATAGCAGCCAAAGCCGACCGCGTTGAACAACTGGATGACGCGCAGCATCTCGCTGAGACTGATTGCCCCGTCCTCATCGGCGTCGGCGCTATGTGTACCCATGCACGTCAGACCGATTTCACCTTCTTGGTACTCCAGGGCGCCAATGTCCACAGCGGAACCGCGCACACGTGGACAACAGGTCAACCGGGCGTCAAAGCATCGGCTACCAACGAAGTCCTCCCTGGCGAGAAGTGCCGTGTCGCCCGCGTCAATGAGCGGGCTTCCCGAGCCGGGCACGTAAACGAGCCCGGGGCTGTATGGCGTACCGTCGTGTCGTACGAGAAATTCCAGCATGGGATCAAGAGGCGCACCAACTGTCCCAGAGAAATCGCTGGCAGTGAGCCCCACCGCACCCTCGCTCACGCCCAGCGCGTTGTGCCCCAGGCTCTCGAACGCGCCATAGATGGACGGCGCCTCGTCCGCAACGTTCTCGGCCACAACCGAGTTGCCCATGCGCAGAACGCCTCCTCCGCCAGGGGCCACGGCAATGCCGCCGCCGGTTTGCGCGTCGTTGTTGACAAGGGTGCAATTAATAAGCGTGGCTTCGCCGCCCGCTACGAAAACTCCACCGCCCAGATTCCCTGCCGAAGATGTTTGTATCGTCGATTGCGAAGCACGGAGAACACCTGACTCCACATAGATGCCGCCTCCATCCGCGCCGGCCACGTGCTCACGAAAGTTGCTTCCTATGACCTCGGCCCATGCGTCCCCCGTGAGGTAAAGTCCGGCACCCTGCGGCGAAGTGCTTGTCGAAAGCGACATAGTGCGCAGCGTAACGATTCCGCCATCAGTGTAGATGCCCCCGCCTGCACCCCCCGCCGAACATCGAAAAACCCCGGAGTTGGAACTGTCCAAGGAGAAGCGAACAACCCCGCGATTATTGTGGATCCCACCACCATAACGCCCAGCGGTGCCACTTACATGAGAGGAACATC
The DNA here is from genome assembly GCA_964569295.1 of uncultured Nitrospirales bacterium. Classification (GTDB taxonomy): domain Bacteria; phylum Hydrogenedentota; class Hydrogenedentia; order Hydrogenedentales; family JAGMZX01; genus CAZMVU01. The sequence goes on along the minus strand of CAZMVU010000213.1, from coordinate 5,636 downwards.
CAATATGAATGTTTCCTCCGTCGTTGTAGATGGCGCCGCCGTCCAACGCGGAGTATCCGGACACGCTTACGTATCCGCACATGTCGAGCGTCCCATGATCGATATATATCCCTCCCCCGGCGACAGAGGCGCGACCGCGCAGGAGGTCGCTGCCGTCAAGCGCTACATATGCACCCGGGTTGATATACAGGAGTCCTCCCCGATCTGCGGAGTACGTAGTGTCACCCTCACGTGCAGACAGGAAAATACTCTCCATATGCAGACTTACGTTTGACATGACTTCCAAGACCCGGAAGGCCAGGTCACTTGGAACGACAAAGATGACAAATGCAAGCGCATCGACTGTGATCGCCAGGTCATCCGCGATGAGCAGGGTCCCCTCCAGAAAAGCTTCGCCAATCTCCCGTTGTCCGAGCACCCTGCTGAGCACGATTTCATCGGCGCCGGGCGTGGCGTTGGCTTCCTCCACGGCGGCACGAAGCGTTGTCGTGCCCGCCGCGGACATGGCAACCCCATCGCCCGGGTTCGTGTCCGGTAAGTCCTGTGGGTCTCTAACCACGAACGTTGCCCCATGGGCGGAGAGCGCCATCATCCCCGAGAGTCCCCATAGAAGCATCCGCGCAAACTTCCGATGTCGTGCTGTGCTCATGTATCTACTCCTCACGAGAACGGCCAGTTCCAAACATCTCTCACCAGCGCCTCGGCGACATAGACCAATCCGCGTAACCGCATTGTGCCTCCGCTGTCAATCCACATGACAGGGATTCCCTGTGAATTGTAAACGACGTATTCATCCACTTCTCCCCGTGGCAAGGCTTCGGAGGCGACGATTGCATTCCCCTGCAACCAGAGGTAGGCTCGTCTGTCCATGCCATCGTCTGTGAAAACCAGTTTGGCCTTAACGATACCACCTGACTCAACGAGCACGATTTCTTCTATGCCTGCTGGCGCAGAACGAGACAATCTTACGCCAGGTCGGAGATACCCGCCACGTAGTCTTTGCTGCCGTCGTTGGCCCAGGCGTCGAGTTCGTCGGGCGACTTGAGCTGCTGGCCGCGCATGCGGTCCACGGCGAGGAAGCCGCAGGGCACGTCGGCCAGAGCGGACATGTCGCTCCAGAGTTTCTCGAACTGCGCCACGGGGAATACATCCTCCTGGCCATGCCCCCAGCGGTATTTCACATCCTTGATGGTGACATAGGTGGGCACGCGCTGCCCCATGCGGCGCACGGCGGCCGAAATCTTCTCCTGCGAGCCATTGGCGAGGTCGTCCCGGGTGAGGCCGAACAATTCGAGCAGCGGCCCGACCTGAATCCAGGTGGTCATCGAGTTGTAGTAGCGCAGGCGCAGCTCGTCTTCCTCGCGCGGCTGGGCGAGGCCCTCGAGCAGGCGCATTTGCCCGTTTACGCGCGCCAGACCGCCGCCGCGGTCCGCCACGCGCCGGGGCACCACCTCGAAAGTCAGCGTGTCGCCGGAATCCAGGTGGGCGCCGAGGGCGGCGGCATCGAGGTTGGCGCCCAGCGTGTCGATGTTGTGCAGCATGATGGTCTCGACCTGCGGGTGCTCGGCCAGCAGCCGCGCGAGCACGCCGTTGCGGAAGAGGTTGGGCACTTCGTACCAGTGGCCGGGCGGATGAAAGCGCTGGAGGGGGAGGTTGTCCGTGTAGTCGGCGGCCTCGCCCTTCTGCCGTGCCCACTCCATGAGCGTGGCGCGCACGGCATCGCGCACCTTCTGCTTCTGCGGGTCAAGCGCTTCCTGCGGCATCTCTTCCCAGAGAAAGACGAGGTCGCGCACGGTCGGGACCAGCCGCTGGCCGATGGCGCGGCCCGGCGACAAGTAGAGCGGGCCGTCGTGGCCGTAGTTGTCGTTGAGGGCAAGATGCTTCTCGATGGGCCCGTGGGTCAGGTAGCTCGTGGACACGATGTGCGGGAGCGCGTTGCCATGGACCCGGGCCACTTGGCGAGTCTTGGCGAGGTGCAACTCGAGGAAGCTGCGGTGGCGGCCTTCCATCTCGATGAAGGGATTCACCGCCTTGATCACCCCGGCCCCGCTGGTCCAGCGCGTACCCACGCCGGCCGCCAGGCTCAACACGGCCGCCTTGCCATCGCGCAGGGCCGCCTCGCCCCGCTGCCGGTGAGCCACCGCCTCGTCGAGGGGGAGCACATCGCCCGCGGCCACGTCTTCGATTTCCGTCTCGACGGGCAGCCGGTTGTGCGCCAGTCCGATGCGCCCGGCCCGGAGGTCGCGGCGGATTTGCTCGTGGTGGATGGGGTCGAAGCCGTGGGCCTCCTTGATGTGCGCGGCCTCTTCGTCGTGACGGGTGCGCGTGCCCTCGCCCCCACCATCACCCACGCGGAATAAATGCCGCACCATGGTGCGCAGGAGCGCGCTGGCCTCATCGCCCTTCTTGGCCTGGGCGGCCACATAGTCTAGCTCGGCCCGGCGCAGGTAGGGGATGTCCTCCTCGCGCCGGTGCACGAGGCCGGGAATCTGCAGGCCGTAGTAGCGCCCGGGCAGCAGGGCGTCGCCGCCGCTGAGAAGCTTCGCACGCGTGCCCTGCTGGTTGATGGCAAAGTCGTAGACCACGGGGTCCATGGCGAAGGGAAGCGCGTCCTCGAGTTCACGCTTGGTTTCGCCGAGGATGGCGAGCAGCTCGCCGCGGAATTTCGCGCGGCGTTCGGGCGCGATGAACATGGCCATGCCGCCGCCGGACATGCCGCCCAGCATGAGGAAGCCCCAATAGTCGCCGCCCAGCTTTTCCTTCACCCTATGGATAACCGTCTCGGTAAAATGATTCGTCGCCCAAGGGATAACGGCCCGCAGAGGGCCGGCGAAGTTGGCGGCTGTGTGCTGGCCGAGCGTTTGCATGTCGCCCTGGCGCAGCGCCTCGAGGATGCCGTCGAAGATGCCGCGCATCTCGTGGCGGGCGTGCCACTCGCGCTCATTGCGCAGCAGATACTTCTCGGTCACCATCTCGAGGATGGGCCCGACATTCTGCGCCATGCCGCCGTGGAGCACGACAAGCGATTCCGCCAACCGTTGCGGGGTCTCCGGATGAAGCGCATCGCCGGTGAGAATGTGGTGCTCGGGAAGGAGCCGCCCCTTGCTCACACCCCACTCCGGATCGCCCTCCTGCGCGGCGGCGCCCTGGATCACCTTGAGGCCCGGCCACACGCCGCCGGAGTCCTGCCAGCCGCCGCCGGAACCACCTAACCATTCGCCGAGAATGGCGCGCGACGCCACCAGCCGGCGCTCGGGCTCGGTGAGGCCGCCCTCGACGGACTCGGTCTGGCCGGTGGTACGCATAAGTACGGCCACGATGGACGCGAGCAGGTTCGTCGACACGGCGAGCCGGGAGCCCTTCGGGATGTCGTTTACTTTGGTGACCATCTCGATGCCCATGCCCGGCGCGACCACGCGCCCGAGAATCGCGCTCACGGACTGGCCCGTGCCCTCGAACGAGGGCGGCACAAGACCCGAGGCGATGACGCCGGCTTTCAACAGGCTGAGGTAATCGTTGCCGAAGTTGAAGAGGTCCTTCAGGTCGGTGACGTCTTTCGTGGTTTCGAGGTCGATGCTGGTGAGGCGCAGCAGCGGCTCGGTGATAACGCGCACATAGGTCTCGACGGGCGGGCGTACTTCGCTGTCGCGGCCGTAGACCCCGAGGTCCACAGAGATATTGAGCACCCGCGCGCCTTCCGGGTAGTCCATGCCCAGGAAGAAGATGTCGGACCAGCCGCTGTGGCTCAGGTCAAGGCGAACCGGGGTGGCCTCGGTAAGCACCGGGTAGAGGCCGCGGCCGCCGTCGGCGCGCAGCAACTCAGGACGCACGCGCACCGGGTGGTCTTCGGCATGGCCCACGCGAAACATCCAGCGGTTGCCCTCGCTCGCCTGCACGCTCTTGCGGACCTGGTCGGCGAGCGTCTGGAACGCGAGGTGGTGGTAGGTTTCGGCCAGCGCGCTGAGGATGGCGCCATTGGCGCCGTCACCGGCCAGCGCCTGGCGCATCCGGTCAATGGCGCGTTCATAGCGCCGCTCGAGGAAATCGCTGAAGCCGTCGTAGGGGATGCTGCCCAGCGTCGCTATATCCGGCGATTCCATGAGATGGAAGCGATACGCCGCATAGAGGAACAAGGTGGCCCGCACACGCTCATAGAGGTTCTCCGCGCGCCGCCGGAACTGCTCGAGTTCTTCGCAGGCCTCGATCAACGCGGGGGCGGCCATGTCCGCGGCGAGCGCCGCGAACGATCGATCACGCAGCGCAGGATCGCTGCTGGTGATGGTTTCGATAAAGCGGTTCACGTCGGCAGCTCCTCCTCGCGGCCTTTCTGGCCGCGCCCTCAGGCCCGCACCCGGCTTGCAGTGGCCACGCTCTCGACAAGCGTGATGAGCGCTTCGTCCCGGTCCACACCAGCCATGGCGAAAGCAATCTGCGCCTGCATCAGCCCGAAACGTTGCCCGATGTCGTAGCGCGTGCCCGCGAGTTCGAGGGCGAGGCAGCGCTGGCGCTGCGCCAACTCATCCAGCGCGGGCGAGAGCTGGTAGCCGCCGTTGCCCGGGGGCGCCGCGAGCTGCGGCTCGAGCAACTCGAAGATGGCCGGCGTGAGTACGTGCATGCCGAAGAAACACAGGTAGTAGCCCGCACGCAGGCCAGGGGTTTGCAGCGCGAGTTCCGCTTTCGACAGTGCCGGTTTCTCCACCACCTTCTCGACTTGGTAGACGCCCGGTGTGTTCTCGCGGCGGCCGAGCACAGTGCCGTATTGCCCGACGTAGTGCTCGCGGGTCGCCTGCACGGCCGACACGGGGCACGACTCCGCCCCCGCCACCTCGATCAGTTGCTGCGCGCAGCGTTTCTCCGGCACGCGGGACAAATAGAGATGGTCGCCCAGGAGCAGCAGGAACGGATCATCGCCCACAAACTCACGCGCACTATAGACCGCATGCCCGTAGCCCAAAGGCTCGGGTTGCTCGGCAAACCGCAGATGGTGCAGCAGCGTGTCCACCCGGCTCGCCTGCTCATGCGCCCAGGTGACGCCCGCCGGTGCCGCTGCAAGGTTCTCACGCAGGGCCTCGAAGGTCGCCAGGTACTGCGGCTCATCGCCCGGCGCACACACGACACACAACTCCTCGATGCCGCTCTCGATCGCCTCCTCTGCGATAATCTGGATGACCGGTTTTGTCAGCCCATCGCGATCCACCAGCGGCAGCATGCCCTTGTGGACCGGGTTCGCTGCGGGGAACGTGCGCAGGCCCCTGCCTGCGGCGGTAATGACAGCTTTCTTGATGTTCACGGTTAGAACCTCCCTCAGAGATTCCGTAGTTTACCAGCCGCAACCGGGCCAAGTGCAAGGGGAGGAGAAACAGAGCCAATTGCGAAATTGGGAAGTCTTGAGGAACAGGGGAGTTGTGGGACCCGCTGACGGGGGTTCACCTCGGGAAAGTCTTGGTATCGTCGCATTCCAGGTGCGTTCTATCTTTTTCCGGCATTTTCACCCCAAGCCCGCCTCGGGCATAAGAAATCGTAATTCTTTAGCCGTCTGCCGTGAGCCGTTTCCCATACGTCATACAACGCCCTGGCATCGGCGCGGGTAGCGGTTCTGGCCCACCCGCTGTTTCTATCAGTCAAGACGTAGGCGC
>CAZMVU010000212.1:0-8253 GCA_964569295.1 uncultured Nitrospirales bacterium | reverse complement strand
TTCTTTGCGGACATACGTGGACTGAAACTTCACCCCCGCCAACAACGCCGCAGTAGACAGCGAGCAAATCGGGACTGACGCAAGCAGGCGCGTCTTGTCCGCCTCACTTGAGCAAACAAAGGGACTGTCCTCGCGAGTCCGCGAGCAGGGACTGCTGAACTAATGAGGCGTAAAAGGGTAATACACCAAATGCCTTCTAAGTTAATGGCTATGGGCCAACGGCCCAGGTGGTGAATGGGTGTTTTTTCAGCGCTGAAAACATGACCTGGGCCTGCGGCCCAGGCTGGTATGGCACGGGCCATTGGCCCTAAGTAACAACCGTGCAAAAGCCTGGACAAGGTGCCCGAATAGCTTCTTGTTGTTCTTCTTACGGGTCGGCGTCTAAGGAACCAACGTGGGCTTCGCGGCGGCCCGCCTTCCTTTGCAGGGGCCGCCGGCAAGAGACCGTCCGCGTGGCGTCCGCCGCCCCCCCGGCCCATTCGCCGTTCCCGCACGTGGGCCGTCTGCCCAGCCCCGGTGAAACCTGGCTCCTGCGATGCCGGGTCTTACGGCATACAACAGGACACCCGCGTGGACCGGGATTGCCCGCGCAGAGGCACCGGGGTATTGCCAGCACCTTTGCGGGTTCTCTTTAACTTTGTTTGTAACGGCCTATGGCCATGAAAAGGGGCCCATTATATGAATACGAAGTCGCGGAACCGATGGGCCTTTGGCGGTCTGGTGCTGGTGCTGCTGGCGGTGGTATTTGCGTGGTGGATGTCGTTGGCGCCTTCGGCCGTACCGGCGAGTGCGCCGGAAACGGAATTCTCGGCCGAGCGCGCGCACGTGCATATGCGCGCCATGGCGCAGCGTCCGCACCCCGCGGGGTCGAAGGACAACGACCGCGTTTGCCAGTATATCCAGGATGTCCTCGATGACTACGGGATGGACCCTGAGCTGGCGGAGCGGTTCGTGAAAAGCGCTGGCGGCCTCGCGTATCAGCGCGCGGTGCTCGCGCGGATTCCCGGAACGGACTCGACCAAAGCCTTCGCCGTGGACGCCCATTTCGACTCCGTGCCCTACGGCCCCGGCGCCACGGACGACATCTCGGGGATATCCGCCATGCTCGAGGCCGCGCGGGCACTCAAGGCATCGCCCCCGCTCAAGAACGACATTATCTTTGTCTTTACGGACCAGGAGGAGATCGGCACCAGCGGTGCGCAACTTTTCCGGGACCACCCGTGGTTTGACGAAGTGGGGGTAATGCTGGGGCTCGAGACACGCGGCACAAGCGGTCCGGCGCTCATGTTCGAGACGTCGCAGGAGAACGGTTTCGTCATCCGCGAAATGGCGAAAGCCGGCGTACACCCTCGGGCCACGTCGATCATGTTCGACATCTACGACCGGCTGCCTTTCGGCAGCGATTTCGGCCGCTACAAGCGACACGTGGCGGGCCTCAATGTGGCGTACATCGACGATTTTGCCCACTACCATACCGTGCTCGACAACCCGGAAAAGGCGAGCCTGGACAGTTTGCAGCACCATGGCGAATATACCCTGGGGCTGGCGCGGCACTTTGCCGGCATCCCGCTCGACGAGACCTATGCGCCCAATGTGACCTACTTTAACACCCTGGGCGGACACATGGTCGTATACGATTACAAATGGAACACCCCGCTGGCCTTCGGCGTGCTGGCGCTGGTGCTTCTGACACTGGGGGTGGGGATTATCCGCCGCCGCATCCGCCCGGGCGCTTTGCTCGGCGCGCTCTTGGTGCAACTGCTGGCCATGGTGGTTATCGCGGTCCCCGTGGCGGGGGTGAGTTACCTGTTGTTCCAGCGGTTCCGCGAAATGGCGCTCTACAGTGACCACGCCTACGCGCTGGCGTATGTGCTTCTCGCGTTGGCTGTGCTCTTGATAACGGTGCATTGGCTGCGCGAGCGCATTCGCGGAACAGAGTTCGTGGCGGCGGTGCTCGTGTGGTTCGTGCCGGTGCTGTTCGCGCTTCTTGCCTACATGCCCGGCGGCGCCTACACGGCCACGTTGTTCCTCTTCTTTGGTGCGCTGTACTTGCTGGTGCTGTGTGCGCTGCCGGAAAATGCACCGCGCGGGACTAGCCTGTCGGTCCTGCTGATTCTGCCGGCGCTTATGCTCATTGCGCCCGCGCTGGTCATGTTCAGCTACACCCTGACCTCGATGCTGGGGTGTGCCCTGGCGGCGGTTGTATTACTCCTTGGCATGACCCTGGCGCCGCAGGTGCGCCTGCTCGGCGATGGGGCGCGCCGTGTGACGGCGTGGGGGTTGGCGGTGCTGGCGGTGCTGGTGTTTGCCTATGGCTACGCGACGAACCTGCCCAGCCCCGATTCGCCGCGCCTCAACTGCCTCTCCTACGGCGTGGACTGGGACGAAGAGCAGGCCTATTGGCTCAGCAGCGACCGGGAGCTGGACGACTGGACCCAGCAGTTCTTCCCGGGGGGCGAAGCACAGCGCGGTTCCTCCGTGGCCTTTCTGCCCGGCGACAAAACACCGTACCGCAAGGCCGAGGCGCCCCTGGACCCGTCTGGGCCGGCGGTATTCGATGTGCAGCGCGACACCGTCGAGAATGGGGAGCGCCTGGTGACGGTCCATTACCGGCCGGCCCGCGAGAACTTCCGCGCGTGGTTGCGCGTGCTCGACGACCTCGAGGTGTACCGGGTCGAGGTGGCGGACCACACGCTCGATGGCGCGGAGAAGAACTGGCACGGCCGGTTCGAGCTGGTGCCGCACGAGGGACTCACCATGACCTGGGCGGTCGCGCCCGGTGCGCGGTTCCGGGTGCGTGTGCGCGAGGTGTCCTACGGCATCCCCAGCTTCGACCAGTACACACCGCGCCCGCCGCACATGGCCACCGAACCCAACCGCACGCTGGACCACCGGCGGCCCCTGCGCAGCGAACACACCTGGGCCGTGCAGACCGTCGACCTGGGCGGTTGAGGCCGGGTAGTAGCGCAAGGGGCGGCGTTCGCTTCTCCACATCGGTTTGCCCGAATGATACCCACGGGTTGATAGACTGTCTTTTCAAAGGCCACAATGACAAGATATTCCAGCAATCCTGCTGCGCAGCATGGACCGATAAGGAGGAGCAATGAAGATTCAGGAAAGCATTACCCCGGAGACGTTGCGCCCGCAAGTGGCGCGTTTTTTCGAGCTTGCCGGTGAAAAGATACGGCGGTTGGACCAGGACTGGGATCCGGACCAAGGCGCGCCGGTGTTTACCATCGAGGGTAAATACACGACCCGAGGCTGGACGGAATGGACCGAGGGATTCGTGTACGGGTGCCAAGTGCTTCAGTCCGACGCCACGGGCGACGCCGTGCTCTACGAGCTCGGGCGAAAGCGCACGTTTGCGAAGATGGCGCCTCACGTGTCCCACATCGGGGTGCACGACCATGGCTTCAACAATGTATCGACCTACGGCAACCTGCGCCGCCTGGCCCTCGAGGGCAGGGCCGAGGAGTCCGAGGATGCGCTCGCCTTTTACGAACTCGCCCTCAAAGTGTCCGGCGCCGTGCAGGCCGCGCGCTGGAGCACGATTGAAGACGGTTCTGGCTATGTACATTCATTCAACGGCCCGCAGTCACTGTTTTCCGACACGATTCGATCGTGCCGCGCCATGGTGCTGGCCGACCGGCTCGGCCATGTACTGATGGGCGAGCACGATGAGCGGATTTCGCTACGGGCGCGCGCTATACAACACATCGAGAACACGCTGCGCTACAACGTGTATTACGGGGGTGGACGCGACAGCTACGACGTGCCGGGGCGCGTAGTGCATGAGAGCATCTTCAACATGAATGACGGCAAGTACCGCTGCCCTTCGACGCAGCAGGGCTATTCGCCGTTTTCGACCTGGACCCGCGGGCTCGCGTGGATTGTGCTCGGGTGTGCGGAGCAGCTTGAATACTTTCATGATTGCGGCGATGCGGATAAAGGGTTTATGGACCGTATGATCGACGCGGCGAAGTTGACCGCGGATTTCTTTATCGCGAACACCACCGCCGACGGCATTCCCTTCTGGGACACCGGGGCGCCGGGCCTCGTCCATATGCCGGACTACCGGGAAAAGAACGCCGAGCCCGACAACCCGCACGAGCCCATCGACAGTTCGGCAGCGGCCATCACCGCGCAGGGCCTTCTGCGTCTTGGTAACTACCTGGGCCGGGAGAAGGAAGGCAAGCGCTATTGGCAGGCGGGGCTCACCGCCGCCCAAACGCTGTTCGCTCCGCCTTTCATGAGCGAGGACACCAACCACCACGGCCTGTTGCTGCACGCCATTTACCATCAACCGAATGGCTGGGACCATGTGCCCGCGGGCAAGCAGGTCCCCCAGGGTGAGTCGTGTATGTGGGGCGACTACCACGCCATGGAACTGGCGGTGTATCTCCAACGGGTGATGGACCACGCGCCGTACTACACGTTTTTCGGGCCGTGCGCGGGAAGGATGTGAAGGGGACTGGCCCCGGGCTACAGGAGAAATAGATGAAGCTACTCGTTGCAAGGGTAACCACAACGCTGCTGTTTCTCGTGTTTGCCGCCAACGCCCAGGAGCCGCCGCTTTACGAAGACGCCGCCGAGAAGTCACACACGGAATTGATCACCGCACGTGACCACACCTACTACATTGACGTCGGCGGGGACCTCGACATGGACAACACGGCCACGCGGCGCCATAGCAACTGGGAAATCGCGTTTCAGAACAACGTTGAATTGTCCATCTCCAATGTGGGCGGTGCGCCCGTGAAGAACCCCAGAATCATTACGAACGGCGCGCGCCGCTTCCACTCATGGGAAAGCATGCTCGCCGAGTTTACCGAGGGCGCCACGTCGGACCAGGAGCGCATCTACCTGATCTGGGAAGGGCTGCGCCAACACCGGCACCACGATTACCCGCTCTTCAGCAATGATGAATACCATGACCCGGTGCGCTTTCTGAACATCTACGGGGGCGGTTTCTGTGACGACGCGGGGAAGGTGGGCTCGGCGCTCTACTACGGCGCGGGTTTCACCGGTGCGGGCGCGCATCCACCGTTCGTGCGCGCGCTGCATGGCCACATGATGTGTGAGGTCTGGCACGATGGCGCCTACCAGTTCATGGACATTGACCAGGACACCTTCTACCTTGATTGGTACAACAAGAAACCGGTGAGCGGCGACACCGTGGCGCGTGATCACTATCTGGCCATTCGTGAGCAGGCCTATGGGCCAACCCTCGGCGACTGGGACACGGGACCGCACAACGCCGCGGCACTTTTCGGTGCGGATGACGGGAAGAGTAGCCACGGCGTGCTTGGCCATGGTATCGACATGACGTTGCGTCCCGGCGAGCAGATCGTCTACCGCTGGGACAACCGAGGCAAGTACCCCTGGCAGCGCGAGGATATCGCGCACCGCTACTATGGCAATGCGCAACTGGTCTATGAGCCGCCCATCAGCGAGCCGGCGCTCTTTGAAGCGGAAGAAACGTATGGATTCACGCCGATGGTGGATGGCGTGCAGGCGGACACGTACTCGTCACGGATCATCATCGCCACCCAGACCCCCTACACCATCTGCGGTGGTACACTCCACTTTACCTGGAACGACCCAACCCATGGCGGAGCGCTCCAGGTCGCAGTGGCGCGGGACGGGGGCGAGTTCGAGACCGTGTGGCAGCGCGAGACCGGCCGGGGCAGCGCCCGGGAGAGCATCGCACTGGATGAGGCCCTCGGTGTAGAGGGCGGCCCGGCACTGCGCAACTACCGCGTGCGCATCGCCGGACTCGACATTATCCAACTGCGCATCACCAATATACGCATCGAGACCGATCTCTACGCCTACCCCATCGCGCTGCCGCGTTTATCCGTTGGCGCCAACAAGGTGGCTTACAGCGATGATACGGAAGCGCCGCATGCGGTGGATATTACTTACAAATGGCGCGAGGCCGAAGCGCGCACGGGCATTCCGCAGCCGCCCGCCGCGCCGGAAATCCCGGCTCATGCCGCCACGGTGCGCCGCACGAAGTTGCCGTTGCGCTGGCCGGCGGTCGAGGGGGCCGAGCTCTACTGGGTGCGGGTCTCGCGCGCCCCGCACATGCGCTATCCTTACCGGCCGAACTACGACGTGTATCTCGATGAGAACACATACGAAGTACCGTACAACGGGATGTTCAACCACGGCGAAACCTACTATTGGCAGGTGCGCCCGCGCCGTAACGGCGTGTGGGGCGCCTGGAGCCCGCGCTGGCGATTCACCTGGCAAGGGCCCATGCCGCCGCGCGATGTACGTATCGAGACGCACCCGGCCACCGGCCGGCTGGTCCTGCTCTGGGAGGCCAACCCGGAAGGCGTGCCGCCCGCTGCGTATCGGGTCTATGGCAGCGACATGCGCGGGTTTATACCCAGTACGGAACCGCTGGATATGCCGGCCATCGGCGAGACGCCCGCCACGCTTGCCGCCGATAACCTCAGTGAAACGCGCTTCGTCATCGACTGCGGCGAGACGCAGCCGGACGCCCCGTGCCTGCGTGCTTATTACCGCGTGAGCGCCGTGGATGCAGAGGGGGTCGAGAGTGGTGCCTCGCCCCAGGCCGTTACGCCGCGGCCCTGGCTCTACAACCTGCCGGAGACCCCAATCATGGCGGGCAAGCCGTTCGAGCGGCGGCTCAAAACCGTGCGTTCCCTGGGCGATGTGCAGTACCGCTATGAGTCACCGGGCCACGCCTTCTGGGAGACGGAAGCGCACACCTTCACCTTGAAGGAAGGCCCCCCGTGGATCGAGCTCGAGCCGGAGACCGGCCGGCTCCGCGGCACGCCGCCGGCGGATGCGGTGGGCGAACACATGGTCACTGTGCACGTGGCGACGACGTTCCCCGAGGAAGTGCCGGCGGACGCCAAAAGCGGCGCAGACTTTGCCAAGGTAATCGAGGAGTACGACACGGACTACGCGCGCACGTTCACCTTGCGCGTGGAAGCGCCAGCGGAGGACGCCCCGTGATGACGCCCCAGTTCAGCCGCCGGGACTTTCTGGCCACCACAGCGGGCATAGGCGCACTGGCCGCCGGCGCCCAGAACCTGCCAAGTATTGACAGCGTACGCAAGGCATGGCTCGGGCTTTTGGGCGGCTTCCCCGAGGCGCCGCCGCTCGATGCGGAGATGACGGCGCGTGACCCCATCGGCGGTATACCCGCCTGGCATGTGCGGTTTCGCAGCGAGGGCGATGACTGGGTGACGGCTTACCTGCTCGTGCCGGAAGACCGGAGTGGGGCAGACGAGGGGACGCCGCGCCCGGCCGTGGTCTGTCCGCACAGCACGACCGGCGGTGCGGGGAAAAACCGTATCGTGGGCCTCGCCGGGAGCACGCCGGGCAGCGAACCGGACCCGCCGGAGACCAGCCGCGCCTACGGCCTCGAACTCGCGCGCTGGGGCTACATCGTGCTGGCCCTCGATCTGCTCACTGATGGCGAACGTGTGCCGGAAGGCCTGCCGCCCTACAACTCGACTCGCTTCTATGAGCAACACCCCGGCTGGTCGATGATGGGCAAGAACACATGGGACATGCGCCGCAGCATGGATTTCATGCGCTCCCTCGACTTCGTGGACCACGATCGGATCGCCTGTTGCGGCCACTCGCTCGGCGGGCACACGTCGCTTTTCGGTGCGGCCTTCGATGATCGTTATGCGGCGTGCGTCTCGAACGGCGGTGCGCTCGATTGGCGGCGTTCGGAAGAACACTGGTCGCGCAAGCCGGACCCCGAGGGGCGCAGCGTGGCCTCCTATGTCTACATCCCGAACTTCCGGCCCTACATCGACGACCCCGCGCTCCCCGTGCCCGCCGATTTTGACGGGCTCATGCGGCTGTGTGCGCCCCGGCCGTTGATGGTCATGGAAAGCGCCGGCGAGTTCCGAACGAACAAGACCGCGAGCAAGTACATGCGTGCGCTGACCACCTACCACGAGGCCGGGACTACCGACCGGTTCGGCCTGTTCACCTACCCCGGCGGCCACAACTTCCCACCCGTGGCCAAACGCCATGCCTTCAACTGGCTCGACCGCTGGCTCGGCCACACAACGGCGGTTCCGACCATATGGCCGGACAAAACGCTGTGAAGCAGTAAGCGAACCGCAACGACAGAACGCACGGGGACAGAAGAATCCGGGAAAGTCTATCGCGGCGCTTTGTCACGCGCTTTCAGCGCTAAGGGGATTTCGGCTCGCGGGGACGCTCGCCCTCCCTGGGGCCAGAACCCATACGCGTTAA
>CAZMVU010000211.1:0-8349 GCA_964569295.1 uncultured Nitrospirales bacterium | reverse complement strand
GGCCGTTGGCCCAGGTCACCCTCCATCGGGCTATGGAGTTACAACCGGTGTGTTTGCATTGGCTGCCTGTGGACGGAATAATGGTGTAGAGGAAAAAAACCGGGAGGGACGACATGGCCAGTGAACAGACGCGCCGCGATTTCATGAAGCTTTCGGGGGCCGCCGCATTGGGCGCGGGCATGGCCGGTGCACCGCGCACCTTCGCGCAGCAGGCCGCAACCGCTACGGCATCGGGCAAACACCGCAATATGGTGTTCATTCTTATCGATGATCAGCGGTTCGACGCGCTGGGGTTCGTGAACGATTTCTTTGATACACCGAACCTGGACAAGCTGGCCGCGGGCGGCACGTTCTTCGAGAATGCTTTCGTGACCACGTCGCTGTGTTCGCCCAGCCGCGCCACGACACTCACGGGCCAGTACGCGCACCAGCATGGCGTGCTCGACAACAGCACGCGGCTCGACCCGGACACTCCCACCTTCCCGAAGCTGTTGCAGGAGGCCGGCTACAAGACGGCGTTCTGCGGCAAGTGGCACATGGGCGGTTCGAGCGACGAACCGCGCCCGGGCTTCGACCGGTGGGTGTCGTTCCGCGGGCAGGGTGTCTATTACGACCCGACCTTTAACATCGACGGCGAGCGTGTGCGGCGCGAGGGCTATGTGACCGACCTCATCACGGACTATGCCGAGGACTTTCTGCGGCAGGAGCGCGACAATCCGTTCTTCCTCTACATGTCGCACAAAGCGGTGCATGACGACTTTTCCCCCGCCAAGCGCCATGAGGGGGACTATGCGGACCGCGAATACCCATACCCGTCCACGATGGCCGACACGGAGGAAAACTACGCCGGTAAGCCGGAGTGGGTGCGTGAACAGCGCGACTCGTGGCACGGCGTGGACGGCATGTACAACGAGCAGGTCGACTTCGACGGCTTCGTGAAGCGGTACGCCGAGGCCTTAAAGGCCGTGGACGACAGTGTGGGGCGCATTGTCGAGACCTTGCGCGAGACGGGGCAACTCGACGACACCCTCATCGTGTTCACCTCGGACAACGGGTTCCAGTTCGGCGAGCATGGGCTTATCGACAAGCGCACGTTCTACGAAGCGAGCATTCGTGTGCCGCTCATCGTACACTGCCCGAATCTGGTGCCCGCCGGCGCACGCCGCGAGGAAATGATCCTCAACCTCGACCACTGTCCCACCATTCTCGAGGCGGCGGGGCTGCCCATTCCGGAGACCGTGCAGGGGTTGTCTTTTGCCGGTATGCTCGACGGCGGCGAAATTCCATGGCGCACGGAATGGCTCTACGAATACTTCTGGGAGCGCGCTTTTCCGCAGACGCCCACGGTGCTCGGCGTGCGTACGGACCGGTACAAGCTCATGCACTTCCACGGTGTCTGGGACAAATACGAACTGTACGACATTATCGAGGATCCGCACGAAACGAAGAACCTGCTTGCCCCTTATCTCCAGACCACGGAGGCGGGACCGCTCGATGCGCTCATCCTGCGGACGGCCAAGGACCCGGAGCGGGAAATTTTCAAGACCCTGCGCGACAAGCTGTTCAAGCTCTTGAAAGACACCGGCGCCGCCCGGGAACCGAACTGGGTGCCGTAGCAGGGGATGCATCTGCCCGCTGGAGGTGTGCTCGGAGACCAGGCAGCCGGTTTGCGGCCGCTGAGGAAAGGTCTGGAATTCTGCTTGAGGGATGAATGTTTTTGTTTGTAGCTTCGTTAGCATAAATTGTGCGGTGCCCACGGGCATGCCACGGGCCAGTACACACGGCGGGGGCACTCGGCGTAACCCATTGTAATGCAAGCACATACCGGCGGTTTGCGGGGTGCTGCCAGCCCGGTGGTGCCCGTTTGTGGCTGGTTACCCGCCCCAACCGGAACGCCGGTTTGGGTTGTGCCCTTCGAGTGGGACTAAACCCGATTTTGAAACAGGAGCGGTACATGGCGGAGTTAGGCGCAAGCGAGCGCCCGTTGCGTGTGGCCATTATCGGCAGCGGCCCGAGCGGTTTTTATGCTGCCGATGCGCTGTTGAAAACGGACAAAGCGGTCAAGGTGGATATGTTCGACCGGCTGCCGACGCCTTTCGGGCTCGTGCGGGGCGGCGTGGCGCCGGACCACCCGCGGATCCGCAACGTGGTGAAGGTCTACGAGCGCATCGCGCAGAACGAGCACTACTCGTTCCTCGGCAATGTCGAGGTGGGCTATAACATTACGGTGCCTGAACTCAAGCATTATTACGATGCCCTGCTTTTTGCCTGCGGTGCGGAGACGGACCGGCGCATGTCCATTGCGGGCGAGGAACTGCCCGGCAGCCACGGCGCCACCCAGTTCGTTGGCTGGTACAACGGACATCCGGACTACCGGCACCTGACCTTCGATCTCTCCCAGGAAGTCGCTGTAGTGATAGGGGTGGGGAACGTGGCCATCGACGTGTCCCGCATGCTGTGCAAGACCGTCGACGAGCTGCGCCACACGGAAATCGCCCAACACGCCCTCGACGCTTTTGCGGAAAGCAAGATCAAGGAAGTCCATATCATCGGGCGGCGCGGTCCCGCCCAGGCCAAGTTCACCACCAAGGAGCTCAAGGAGTTGGGCGAGCTGGCCGACTGCGATCCGGTGGTCGCCCCGCAGGACCTTGTCATCGCGCCGGAAGACGAGGCCGACATGCAGGATCCGACGCAGAAGAACAACCTGAAATACCTCGAGGAATTCGCCGGGCGGCCCCCCGGCAAGTCGAAGCGACTTCATTTCCACTTTTTGTCCAGCCCGATGAAGATCCTCGGGACTTCGCATGTAAAGGCTTTGTTGCTCGGCCGCAACGAACTCGTGGGCCCGCCCGGGCAGCGCAACGTGCGCAGCACCGGCGACACCTGGGAATTGCCCTGCGGACTCGTATTCCGCAGCATCGGTTACCGGGGCCTGCCCATGCCCGGCGTACCTTTCAATACACGCTGGGGCACCATTCCCAATGAGGGGGGCCGTGTGACGGAAGCGGGGGAGCCGGTGCCGGGCATGTATTGCACTGGCTGGATAAAGCGGGGGCCCAGCGGGGTTATCGGCACGAACAAGCCCGACAGCGTCGAGACGGTCAATAACCTGCTTCATGACATCGGCCAGCTCACGCCGTGTCCCGAGCCGAGTACCCAGGCGGTCATCGGGCTCTTGCGGGAGCGTGGTACCCGGGTGGTGTCGTTCGAAGACTGGAAAACGATCGACGATGCGGAGCAACTGCGCGGCCAGGCCGTGCATAAGCCCCGGGAGCGCTTCACCCAATACTATGAAATGCTCTCGCTGATCCGCTCTCATGAGCTTAAAAACCCCGGCGAGAACGCGGCGGGCAAGGCTGTCGCGGAAAACGGCAACAACCATACCAGCAAGCCCGCGAAAGCCGCCCGCGATAGAAAAGGCGCTGCATCGTAGACCGGCGGCAGCACTTGCGTTCCGGAGTCGATTCGCCCTTGGCACATGTTTGCGCCTTGCCCCGCCACTCGGCCACAATGAACCCATGCTGCAAGGGAGCCGCAGCCATTGGCGCTATCCTTGTGGATGGCGGGCCCACGGAGTGCCCGCTTCGGCGTCACGATTGCCCATGTGGGGGCGTGAAAAAGAAAGGGCAGAAAAATCCTCTTCCTTCGTGTATACTGAGAGCGTTTCGATCCAGGGAAGGTCCGCGACGTTGTCGGGAGGAACTCTTGGTTATGTGGTATATGAAAACAATCGGCGTGCTGGCAGCCGTTGCTTTGATGGCGGGGCCGGCCTTTGCGCAGGAACTGGTCTCCAAGACAATGACATGGGGAGAGGCCGAGGGACCAGGCATTCTGTATTGGACCGAGCCGGCGCCCTTGGGCGACCCGGACGCGGCCACGCCGACCGAGGGCCCGAATGGTGGGAACAATATCCTCCAGGTACAAGGCGACAACACCTTTGAGGTGAGTGTTACGGACGACCCGGATGAAGGCGGCGAGGGCTATATCGTACTTGGGGAGGCCGCAGGTGGCGGTCCGGCTTCTTACCGGCCGGTTGTCGTGAGTGACGACCATGATTGGGAGCTCACCGCGGAGTGGACTGTGGACAGCACCATTCAGGAAACGGGCAGCGATGACCCCGTTCTGTCGAGCAGCAATTCATATCTGTATATTGGCACACCGTTTACCGAGAACGAAGTCGATGTGAACCGGTTCCGATTCGGCATTGAATGGCCGGGCGTCGACCCCTTCACCAGTGAGGCGCTGTTCGAATGGGTCGTCCGCAACAGCAACCCCAACATTGCCGAGAGCCCTTATGAGCCAGACGGTGCGACCTGTATCGCCGTGGGCGATGAGGTCACTAAAATAGCCATAACCCTCGATTACAACGCCAGTGCCAACACGATGCTGCAAGAGTTCGTTGTATACCGCGACGATACGCCTGACGAGCCTCAAGAAGTTGGCAGCCTGCGTAACATAATCCCCCGCACGTCGCCGGTCGAGCTGGGATTCTTCAACCTTTTCGGGGCCGCCCTGGAAGACGACATTTTCACCATCAAGGTGCAGGGCTACGCCACGAGTTCCCTTGGCCCGATCACGCTTACCGGCACTTTCATCGAGCCTGAGAATGGCGGTGAAGGCGAAGGCGAGGGCGAGGGCGAGGGTGAAGGGGAAGGGGAAGGGGAAGGGGAAGGGGAAGGGGAAGGGGAAATACCGCTGTGCCCGCCGCTCGAGGTCTGCCCGGACTTCGACGCGCAATTCCCTGCGCTGTATTCTGCGGCTTTCGGCCTGGACTGGACCGAGGCCGATGTGGACAACAATGGCTTGACGGACCACTGGGAAGTGGCGCTGTTCCGCGATGTCTTGTGCGAGGTGCGCGGCCGGCTGACGCACCAGATGACCTGCGTCTACCAGGATAATCTCGCGTCGTTGCAGACGGACCCGGCCGTGGCCTCGAGTTACCCGGACCAACTCGAACTGATCGCCGCCCTGCTCTCGACAAGCAGCAGCATGCGCAATGCTATTGCTTCACAGCTCGGCTTGACACGCACTTACACGACGGTCACCGGCGCCGGGGGTGAACCGTTCTCGCCCTTGGGCGACCTGGATGCTGACGAGTACACCAACGGCGAAGAGTACGACAACACACGAGACGGCCATAAGTCGCGCAGTTTCTACGTATACGTAGCGCGCAATGCCTTGCTGAATGGTACCGAGCCGCGGGATGCGACCGTACCCCTCACGGGACCGGTGGTGTTGGGCAGTCTGCTGCTGTTGATGGGACTTGCAGGCGTTCTCCGGGCGCGCCGCCGCCGGGAGACGATGTGACCGGCGCGGGCGGCTCGGGACAATCCCTGCGGGGTCCCGCTCGGCCGGCCGTGGATAAGCAACGTGGCTACTATAAGGCCCGCGATAGGGAAAACCATGTGGGTCCACGATAGCCATGCCCCGGTTGAAGCGTGGCCGTCGTATCTGGCGAGTGGCCGATAGCGGTCTTCATTCCCGTTGGGCGGGGGCGCGGCCTATTCGCCGGCACTGGGCAGACGGGGCGTGACGCTGTCGATATAGCCCACAGCGCGCTCTTCTTCGGGGGGTGTAAACGCGATGCCGAGGTCCTCGAGCAGGGTGCCGGCTGCAAGGCGCAGGTCGGTACGGGCCTTTTGGTAGTCCACTATAGCCTGCACTTCCTGGGTCTGGGCGGCGGTGAGGTCTTCCTGCACGAGCAGTACCTGGTAACTGGTGGTGACGCCCAGACGCAAGCGCTTTTCCTCGGCGGTCACACTGACCTCCTGGAACTCGCGGGCTTGGCGCGTACTCTCGATAAGGGTCTGGTTGGTAAACATGTTGCGCACGGCCAGGTGTACGCCGAGCATGAGCTGCTGTTCGGCGTTCGCGTGGCGCTGTTCCGCCTCGCGCACGCCGAGCCTGGCGCGCAAATGCTGTCCCCGCGCCGCGCGGTTACCGATCGGCACCGAGCCGGTGATGGTGAAGCTTAGTACGTCCGTCTGACCCGCCCGGATCCCCGTCAGGACATCGTCGATGCTGCGTTGGCGGCCGCCCTGGGTGTAGGATACGCCGGCATCGAACTGGGGCAGCATCTGGTTGCGGGCGCTCAGTTTCTCGAGCTCGGCATTGTCGACGGTGAGCGCCGCCATATTCACCTCGGGCCGGTTGTCGATGGCCAGTTCCACATGCCGTGCGAGAAAGGTATCCAGCTCTTCCTGCGCCACCAGATCCTCCTCATCGATGTGCGGGCGGCTTGTAGGAATGATGCGCGCCCGCGAGAGGTGCTCGCCGTCGCGCAGGTCGAGGATTTGTTTGAGTTGGTCCCCGGCGGTGCCCACGGCATTGCGCGCCATGACGAGTTCGCTCTGGCGCGTGGCCACGCCCGCTTTTGCTTGCAGTACATCGGTGTCGGCGGCGGTGCCGATTTCACGGCGGGTCTCGTTGATGGTGAGCAGGCGCTCCGCATTGCGCAGCGATTCCTGGCGCACCTTGAGGTTCTCGACCGCCCCGACGAGGTCCCAGTAGGCCTTGATAACGCTGGCGGTGGTCTGCATGACGGTGAGGCGCATTTGCTCCTCGGCGATGTCCTTCGCGTTTCGTGCCTGCGAAATACGCACCTTGTTCACGCGCGTGCCAACGCCGCGCAGTAGCGGCTGGGTAAGCGAGACGGTGATGGCGCCGTCCCACTCTTCAATGAAACCGCCAAAAGTGGTTTCTTCACGGTTGAGGGAAAATGCCAGATTCCACACCGTGCCCGTGTGCAACTTTTGGCTCATACTGGTGGTCGAGGTGGTAGTGTAACTTTCGATGCTCGATATGCCGCCGAACACCCGGATCTGCTGCGAGGCCGCCTGCGAAGACTCGGTGTAGTTCATGTCGGTGCGGGCCACCGGATCGAACTCACCCTTGGCCGACATGATGTCGCCGTCCGCCTTCAACGGCTCATACTGACTCACCAGAATGTCGGGATTGTTCTCGAGGGCCAGCATCAGGCAGTCATCGAGCGAGAGACGCACTTGCGATTGACCGAACTCTACATCAAGGGCTTGACGCAACTGGTCGAGGTCAATGAGGTCGACGTCGATCTGGCGCTGAATCGAGCGATCGGCAGTTTCGAAAAAATCCTCATACCGCAACTCGACCTGCTCAGTAGCCTCGACGGGTTGGGCCGGCACGGTCATTTCGGTCCCGGCCGTGTCTTCCTCGGCGGTTGGCGGCGGTGCTGCGGGCCGCTGTCCTTGCGGTTCGCTGGGCAGGTTACGGTCTTCCTGTGTGGCAGGTGCGGCCTCGGTCACGCCGGCCGGTTGCGCATGCAGGCGCGTCCCCGTCATCGCCAGCACGATACTCAGCCACAAGACCGTTGGGAAGAGGGGCTTGTATTTTGGCTGCATGGTGTTCTCCCGCTGTTTCGAGGGCGCTCAGTGCACACACGCCGCCCTGCGGTTTTTGTCGCTGCTTATGGGGTATCGCGGCCCTGCGGCAAGGCGCCCCACCGGTTTCGAAGTCTACTGCACACACCGGAGGCAGTCAAACGGTTTGCCTGCCGCCCGGCGCATGAAGGGGGTGGCCCCGCTGTAAGGCGTACCTTCAGGTGCTGTATCCCACCCTGCGCCCGGTGCGCCCGGGCCAATGGCGGCTACCCGCGCACGAACAATACCCACAAGATTGCCAAATGCAACACGAACGCCGCATAAGCCGCCGTCCAAAAGAGGCGATGGCGTGTTTTGTGGCGAAACACGAGCATGCCAGCCATGGCCCCGAGCATTCCGCCGGCCAGCGTGAGCGCAAGCAGTGTCTTCTCCGCCACACGCCAGCCCTGGGACACGGCGCGGTACTTGTCCCACGCCCAACCGCCGAAGGTGGCCACCGTTAACGCGAGGTACACGGTGCGAAGCACCTGCAACAGCCATGGGGTGCCGGCCGCCTCGAGAAACCACGGCAGGAAAAACAGGACGAAGAGAAACGCCGCCGCCAGCGCGAACAAAACGGAATGCCGCGCGAAAAAAGTGCTGGTGTTTCGCATAAACCTCCTTGGTGCCGGGGCTGGGCGCCCTCTTGGAAGCCGCATTATAACACCGCGAACCTGCGTACGTTGAATTTCGGCCCTGGCAAGGTACTCGCTGTTTATTACGGAAAACGCGCCGGCCACGGTCTTGCCTGTTACATGGCCGCGACCCTCTGGAGTCCGCTGCTACCGGGCAGGCAAAAGGAGCATTAGTGCCTTAAGGGTCGTAACGGGCAATAAAGAACGATAGAATTTCGAGCATCATCGGCTGTTTCGGCTCGCGGGTACGCTCGCCCTCCCTATGGACTGTTTCGGCTCGCGGGTACGCTCGCGCTCCCTGTGGACTGTTTCGGCTCGCG
>CAZMVU010000210.1:0-8416 GCA_964569295.1 uncultured Nitrospirales bacterium | reverse complement strand
AGTCCCCTTTTTGCTTCACTTTTTCACCAACAGCGCGGTAGTACAAGAACTGCACCCTCTTGTTACGACCGCAAGCAAAGGTGTCACCCGAATGCCATTTTCAGAACTTGACCGCCACCAGTTGAACATCAAGCCGCTCAGCGCGCGCCAGGACAAGGTCTATATCGAAAAGGACCATGTGGCCGCGGACGCCGCGCCGCGGCCTTTTGACGCCAAAGGACAGGCGATTATCGACGAGACGGTGCGCCGGTTGGCCGCTGCCCGGCAGGCCGGTAAGAGCCGCGTCATCGCTTTCGGGGCGCACAGCATCAAGAACGGGCTTGCGCCGGTATTCATGAAGCTGATCGAAGATGGCTGGATAACCCACCTCGCCACGAACGGGGCCGGCATCATCCACGACTGGGAATTCGCGTACCAGGGCCATTCCAGCGAAGACGTGCGCACGAACGTCGACCGCGGCGAATTCGGTATCTGGCAGGAGACGGGGTTCTACCTGAATCTCGCCCTTTGCGTCGGGGCGTACCGTGGGCTGGGCTACGGTGAGAGCGTGGGTGCGATGGTCGCGGAAGAGGGGCTGCATATTCCCTGCGAAGCGGCGCTCACCGATGAAATTCGCGCGGCCGCCGTGGACCGTCCACTCGAGGCCGCAGCGGCGGCGGATCTGCTCGACCGTGTGCGCGCGTTCCAGATAGAACCCGGTTGGATGCCGGTAAAACATCCGTACAAACACTATGGGTTGCAGGCGGCGGCGTACCGCCTCGGCGTTCCCTTCACCGCGCATCCGATGATTGGCCACGACATCATCTATTGCCACCCCATGAACCACGGCGCCGCCATCGGCCGGGCGGCCCAGCGCGATTTCCTCGCCTACGCCAAGCAGATCAGCAATCTCGACGGCGGCGTGTATCTCAGCGTCGGGTCCGCCGTCATGTCGCCCATGATTTTCGAGAAGTCCTTGAGCATGGCGCAGAACTTGCTCATTCAACAGGGTGGGCACATCGCCAACCATTTCATTGTCGTTGTCGATCTCCAGCAATCCCACTGGGACTGGTCGCAGGGGGAACCGCCCATGGATAATCCCGATTATTACCTGCGTTACACCAAGTCGTTCAACCGCATGGGCGGTACGATGCATTATTTGAGCGCGGACAACCGGGATTTTCTGCTGGCCATCCTGCGGGGCCTGGAGCGTGGCTGAGGCGGTCACGCCTGATTGTGGCGGACGCCTTGCGGGCGAGCGGTAGCCGGTGCTAAAGTGGTACCGGTTGGATGGCTCTGGTGGCATTGTGTGCCCGCCGGGCCAACGAGCGCGCGAAACCGCTGGGTGGAGCGTGTTTATCTGGAGACAGGACATGGTTCGGCTTCGATGCTTTGCGCCGCGATGGCCAGCATGTCCGAAAGCGAAGGAGGAAACGTGTCATGCGTGTGACAGTATTTGCCCTTATTGTGGTGTTTATGTGTGGACTGGCGGCCGTTGGCGCCGATCTCGACGGGCAGAAGGTGGTCATGAAAACCGGTGATTCCCTGCGGCGGAACGTGGTGCTCAAAACCGAATGCGGCGCCGATGTCCCGGAAAATGCCCGGATCGTCGCGACCGGCGAGAAGACCGGTAAGGACTATCCCGTCACCCTGCGCGATGGCGAACTGGTTATCGTGACCGAGGGTGGCCTGCCTGATACCGAGTACACCTATACGCTGCGGGTCGAGGAAATGACAGCGGCCTCGCCCGCACCGCGCGTGGTGATCAAGAAGCAGGATGACAAGGACATTGTCGATGTGTTTATCGACGACGAACATTTCACGTCCTACCACTACAGCGAAGACTGGAAGAAGCCGTTTCTGTGGCCTGTGAACGGCGAAGACGGCCATGGGCTCACCCGCGCCTGGCCCATGGATGAAGACGCGGATACGCCCGAGTATGCGCAGGACCACGTACACCACAAATCGTTGTACACGGCTTATGGCGAGGTTCAATTGGAAGACGGTGATGTGGCGGATTTGTGGGGCGAGGGCGGCGGTTCCGGCTGGCAGCATGTGAACGAGGTCACCTGGGGCTCGGGCGATGCCTATGGCTGGATTGTGTCGAAGAACACCTGGCAGAACGGGGATCGGGAGCCGCTGATCGACGAAACCCGGGAGTACCGTTTCTACAGCACTCCGGCCGATGCGCGGTTCATCGACGTGGCGGTCACCTTTGACGCCCGCTATGGCAAGGTCACCTTCAAGGACACCAAGGAAGGCGGCCTTGTGGCGTTGCGTATGAGCCCGGAAATCTCCTACCGCAACGGGAAGATCACGAATGCGCGGGGCGATGAAGGTGAACAGGAAGCCTGGGGGCGCCCGGCCGCCTGGTGCGATTATTCTGCTGACGTGGAAGACATCGGTTGGCGCGGCATCGCCGTGTTTGATCACCCCGAGAACCTGCGCCACCCCACCTGTTGGCACGTGCGTAAGTACGGGCTCATGGGCGCGAACTCCTTCGGCTACTCGTATTTCTCGGATAACGAGGCCGAGGAAGGTTCCATGCCCGAAAACGGCGACTACGTCTTCGAGGAAGACGGCAGCCTCACCTTCAACTACCGGGTCTACGTACACAGCGGGTCGACGCGCCGCGCCAATGTCAAGGCGCGTTTTGCCGATTACGCGGCCCCGCCGGTCGTCACCACGGCAGAGTAGGGCGCCACACCCTACGCTATATGCACGGCAACCGCACGGGCCGCTGGGTACAACCAGCGCGCCCGTGCGGTTTTGGTGTGGGCGTGCCCGCACGCGAATGCCGGGGCATGTATGGGCCGCGGGCGATGTGCATGCGCGCGCATGATTTGATAGGCTTGCGCCCATGCGGCGCCGGTGGATTGCGCCGCGGGCTGCAAGGGACTACAAGGGATGTGCTGCACATGCGAACCGCCGCTTTTTGTATAACCGCGTTGGCCGCCGCGCTCCCGGCCGCGATGGCCGCGCAGGACGCGCCGTGGCTGCCGTCAAGCCTGTACAACCAACTCCATGTCGTCATCGGTAGTGAAGCGGCGCCCGCCGAGCAATTCGCCGCGGAGGAATTCGTGCGCCTGTGGGAGGCATGCACCGGCCATACCCCAGCATGCGCCCACACGCACGACAGCACGAAGGTAAACGTATACATCGGGCGGACCGGCAACCCGCACACGGCGGCCCTCGAACTCGCGGGGCTCGGTGACGAGGGATACCACATCCGCACGACGACCACGAAAGAAACCTACCCCGTCCGCTGGCTCGATACCCGCCGTCCGACGCGCTTTCCGCTGCGCCTGCGCCGCCTGCTGATCGCCGGCGGCGCGCAGCGCGGCACGCTCTACGGCGTCTACGCCTTCTTTCACGACGTCCTGGGTATGCGCTGGCTCACGCCCGACGTGACACATATCCCCGAGCCGCCTCGGGGCCTGCCGGGAATCGACACGCGCTATGTGCCGCCGATCAACTTCCGCGACACCAACTACTGGATGTTCACGCGGCATCCCGAGTTCGCCGTGAAGCACCGGCTCAACGGCCATTTCATGCGCGGGATACCGGAAAAGATGGGAGGCTTCATTGGCTATGCGGGGCCTTTCTGCCACACGTTGCACCATTTCGTCAACCCGGACGACTACTTCGAGGAGCACCCGGAGTACTTTGCCCGCGTCAACGGCAAACGCCGGCGCAAGGCGCAACTGTGCCTCTCGAATCCCGACGTGCGCGCCATCGTCACCGGCCAGGTGCGCGACATCCTGCGTGATGCGCCACCGAACCGCCGTATTGTAAGCGTGACCCAGATGGACTACCCGTTTTGGTGCGAGTGCGAGGACTGCACCGCCCTTGCCGAGCGCGAAGGCAGCCAGGCGGGCCCTATGATCCACTTCGCCAATGCCATCGCCGCGCGCATCGCGGACGAATTCCCCGACGCCTACATCGATACCTTGGCGTACACCTACACGCGCACCCCGCCGAAACATGTCACGCCCCGCGACAATGTCATAGTGCGGTTGTGCGCGCGCGAGGCGGATTTCTTCCGCCCTTTGACGGACAAAGGCAGCCGCCAAAACCGCGCCTTCCGCAAGGATTTCAAGCGCTGGAACAAGATTGCGCAGAACCTCTTCATCTGGGACTATACGCAGAACCGGCACGCCTTCCAGGGGCCGCACCCGAACTTTCATGTGATCCAGCCGAATGTGGCATTCTTTGCGGACAACGGCGTGAGCGGCGTGTTCGAACAGGCAGCCCCGTCGCCCCGCAGCGACTTCGATTTGCTCAAAGGCTATATGGTGGCCCAGGTACTGTGGGATCCCGAGGTCGACGACAAAGCGATCTATGACGAGTTTCTCGCGCTCTACTACCAGGATGCCGCGCCCTACATACGCGCGTACCACAAGCTCATCACGCAGAAGGTGCGCGAGGACGACTATGTGCTCACCATCTTCTCGGAAATGGAATGGATGGACCTCGCCACGGTGCAGGCGGCAAAAGAAATCTTTGCGCAGGCCTTTGCGGCCGTCGCGGGCGATGAAGCATTGACGCAGCGCGTGAAGCACGCCTATGTCCCCGTGCAATACGCCGCTCTGGTATGCCCGCCGGATGTCGCGATCGAGGGCAACCGCTACATCATGCGCCGCCCGGAGAGTCAGACCTTCGATGAATACTGGGCTATGCTCGCGGATTACGGCGTGACGCATATCGGCGATTCGCCCATTGAAGCGTTCCGGGAGCGGCTTGACGGCAAGACCCCGCCGCGCTACGCCGCGTTGCCCTTCTACCCGCTCGAGAACAGCCGCTACCTGGTGTGGGTTGTGCCTGAAATCGCTGGGAGCGTCGTGCGTCTGCGCGACAAGGCCAACGATATCGAGTTGTTCCCCAACTTCGAGATACCCCATGTGCGGCAGGGCATGCTTCAAGAATGGACCGTCATGGATCCCGACGCGCCGGCAAAGGAGAGGGCCGTGGCGGAGACGTATAAGCTTGTTGACGCCAACGACGAACGCGTGATTGTCCAAGCCACACTCGCCAATGCCCTCACCCTCGAGCGCACGGTTTCCCTCGAGGCGGATCCCACGCGCGCGGCGGTGTCGCTCACCATCACGAACAACGGCGATGCGCCTGTCGTGCCGCGTGTGAAATTGCATCCCGCCTTCCACCTGCCGGATGGCTGGCGCGGTCCCCGGCTTTACGTGCAGCGCGGGGGCGGTTGGACCCGCCGCGGCTGGGCGTTTGGCAACGCACACGACACAGCGATGGCGGCGATCGAACCGGACCGGATCGATGCGTGGGCCGTGCGCCTGCCGGGGGCCCGGGCCTATCTGCTCAATACGGTTGTGCCGGATCAGCTCGAGGCGCTTGTGTATTATCTGGACTTGCGTGCCTCGCAGGCGATCCTCGAACTCGTGCCGGACCTCAGGCCGATTGAGCCCGGGGGCGAACGCACCATCGACACGGCCTATGCCGTCGTCGAGAAACTACCCTGAGCAGCAGGTCCGCAGCGTGTCAGGCGCATTGTACCGGGCGAAGACAACGCGCGGACGGACCGCATGCCGTGCAGGATGCAAGCGCCCGGCCAATAGCTGCTTACACACGACTGAGCGGGGGCGTGCTTGGAACGCGGCGCCGAACCTTCCTATAATCATAATTACAGCCGTGCGGCAATCGTCGCCGCACAAATGCAAAGGCAAGCACAAACTATGGCGCAATCGCAAGATGACCTGCTCCGGCGGCTGCATTCGGCCATCTGCAGTTGGAAGGAGGAGGTGACCCACGCCCATACGGAGCTCGCCGGGCGCATGAACGAGGCCCAGGAAGCGCTCGGCGCATTGCTCCACGATGCCGCACAGGCCTCGGATACCGTCCGCGCCGATGTCTTCGACCGTGCCAGTGCCACTATCGCCGCGTGGAAAGACGAAGTCGTGGCGGGCCAACATGCCTTGGGTGCCCAGATTACTCAGGCCACGGAGCAACTCGACATTCTGTTGCGCGTGCTCGATGGATCGACCGCCGCCGAACCCGGGGGCGAAGCCGGGGGCGAAGCCGGGGGCGAAGCCGGGGCGGGCGGCACGGCCGATGTAAAATCGCTCGTGCGCGAGCGCGACACCTTGCGCGAGCGCCTCATGGACCGCGAACAGGAGCTCGATCGCCTGCGCGCCAATCAGGAGCGTGACGCCGCGGCGTTGCAGGAGGAATACCAGCAAAACATCGCCGATCTCGAGGCGGAGGCCGCCCAACTCAATCAGGCGCTCACCGAACGGGATGCGCGCCTGCAAGACAACGGCGGTATGGACGCCGCCAGCCAGGCGGAGGAAATCGCGCGGCTCCGGGATTTGTGCGCACAACGGGATCAGGAAGTTGCCCGCCTCGACGAAAGCGCCAATCAGGCCGCCCAGGTCATTGGGCACCTGCGCGAACAGCTCGATGCCTTGCAAGACGCGGCTGCCGACACCGCCACCATGCAGGCCGAGCTCGACGCCCTGCGAAAAGAAAATGAGCGGCTTCAGGAAACCGTGGACCGGCTGGAGCGCGCGGCCGCGGTGGAAGGGGGCGACGGCGGCGACAGCGCGGCGCTCCAGGAGAAAATCAACCGCCTTGAAGCCGAACGCGCTGCATGGCGCCCGATGAACGGTGCCGATGCGCCGCGCCAGACCGCCGCGGCACTCGAGGAAGCGCTCGACGCAGCCCGGGAACGCGAGGAGGCGGCTGTCGCCCGTGCGGCGCAGCTCAGCGAAGAACTCGAGGCCCTGCGTGCCACCGTATCGGCCAGCCAGCCCGGTGTTGGCGAAACCGGGCAGCCGGATATGCTCGACGCCGCGGGCACAGGAACCGGGGCGCCCCGGGGGCGGCTGCAGCAACTCGAGGAAGAGCTGGCCGAGGCGGCCGCCGCGCGCGACGATCTCTTCCGAAAATTCCAGGCCGCCCGGGAAGAGCTCGACGCCGCACGCCGCACGCTCCAGGGCCGCGAGTCGGAACTGGCCGCCCTGCGCCACGAGACCGAAGCCCTGCGTGAAACGGCGGAGCGCATCAGCCAGCGCGAGGAAGAGGCTGTCCTGCGCTTACGCGATCAACTTGGCCGCATGGAGGCCGAGATCGAGGCCGCCCACACCCGGGAAAGCGCGGCCCACGAAGTAAGCCGCCGCCAGGAGGATCGGGCGCGCACGCTCGCCGCCGATCGGGACGCCGCACGGGATACGGCAGCCGCCCTCGAGAACGCTTTCCAGCAACAATACGACGCCTGGTTCGAACTCGACTGCCAGCAATCGGCCTTTATCGAGGAAATCAATCGCCAGCAACGGCTACTGGCCGAGCGCGAAGCAGCCGTGTCGCGCACGGCCGCGCTCGAGCAACAGCTCGAACAGCGGGAAGCGCAACTCAGCCAACGCGATGCCACCATCACCCAGTTACAGGCCGACGTCGCCCGCCTCAGCGAGGACATCGCCGGTTTCAGCGGCCGCGTGGCGGAGGCCGTCGCAACGCCGTCCGGCCACGATGCCGAAAAACATGAGCAAGATGCCGCACGCATCCACGAGCTCGAGGTGCAACTTGCAGCGCGGGACCAGCGCCTCGCCGAACTCGATGAACGTGTTGCCGAGCTTGCCCCTGTGCGCAGCGATGCCGAACGCCGCGCCGTGGAAGCCGAGGCCCAAACCCAGGAAACCGCGCGGCTGCGCGAAGAGGTGGCGCAGTTGAACGCCGCCCTCGAGGCCGCACACGCACGCAACACCGCCCCACCTCCCGTCATGCCGCTCATCTCGGATTTCGCCGAGGACAACGGCAAACTAGCCCGGCGCCACCGCCAGAACATACTTGTGGCCGGCGCCGGCGGTGACAAGCATCCCCCCTTCGGAGAGCTTCTGGTTGAAGCCGGGGTCATCAGCCCAGCCGAACTTGCCGAGGCCCTGCAAATCAAGAAGTACCACCCGGACAAACTGCTGGGCGCCATTCTCCTGGAAAAAGAGCTGGCGACGGAAGACGTCATCGCCCAGGCCATTGCCGCCCAGGCCGGCCTCCCCCTCGTCGAAATCGATGCCGCCGACGCCCAACTCGATGCCACCGCGCTCTTCGGCCGCGACTTCTGCGATTGGCATGTGTGCGTTCCCCTGCGCCTGCGCAAGAAGCGGATCGTCATCGCCATAGCGAACCCGCGCGACACCGCCGCCCTCAAGGCCATCCGCGCCCAGGCCCGCCGCGCCCCCTGTCCCGTTGTCGCCACCCCCTCGCAAATCTTCGAGGTCATTGCAGAAGTCTACGGGTTTTAGTGCCTTAGACTTCAGCTCCTGCAAAAGACAACAAGAAGTGATTCGGGTACCTTCTATAAGCTACTGATTCCTAAAGTGTTGCATAGTGGAATGACGTGTGGCCGATGAGCGCGCCGCGCGCACCGGCATCCCTCGCGGAAGACCAGAGTTCGCCCTCTCTTCAGGGCCAACGG
>CAZMVU010000209.1:191-8494 GCA_964569295.1 uncultured Nitrospirales bacterium | reverse complement strand
CAGCTATCTCAAAGAGATCCTGCTCCAGATGTGAATTTTAATGCGATTGCCCTGCGGTGTGTTTGCATTGGCTGCCTGTGGACGGAATAATGGTGTAGAGGAAAAAAACCGGGAGGGACGACATGGCCAGTGAACAGACGCGCCGCGATTTCATGAAGCTTTCGGGGGCCGCCGCATTGGGCGCGGGCATGGCCGGTGCACCGCGCACCTTCGCGCAGCAGGCCGCAACCGCTACGGCATCGGGCAAACACCGCAATATGGTGTTCATTCTTATCGATGATCAGCGGTTCGACGCGCTGGGGTTCGTGAACGATTTCTTTGATACACCGAACCTGGACAAGCTGGCCGCGGGCGGCACGTTCTTCGAGAATGCTTTCGTGACCACGTCGCTGTGTTCGCCCAGCCGCGCCACGACACTCACGGGCCAGTACGCGCACCAGCATGGCGTGCTCGACAACAGCACGCGGCTCGACCCGGACACTCCCACCTTCCCGAAGCTGTTGCAGGAGGCCGGCTACAAGACGGCGTTCTGCGGCAAGTGGCACATGGGCGGTTCGAGCGACGAACCGCGCCCGGGCTTCGACCGGTGGGTGTCGTTCCGCGGGCAGGGTGTCTATTACGACCCGACCTTTAACATCGACGGCGAGCGTGTGCGGCGCGAGGGCTATGTGACCGACCTCATCACGGACTATGCCGAGGACTTTCTGCGGCAGGAGCGCGACAATCCGTTCTTCCTCTACATGTCGCACAAAGCGGTGCATGACGACTTTTCCCCCGCCAAGCGCCATGAGGGGGACTATGCGGACCGCGAATACCCATACCCGTCCACGATGGCCGACACGGAGGAAAACTACGCCGGTAAGCCGGAGTGGGTGCGTGAACAGCGCGACTCGTGGCACGGCGTGGACGGCATGTACAACGAGCAGGTCGACTTCGACGGCTTCGTGAAGCGGTACGCCGAGGCCTTAAAGGCCGTGGACGACAGTGTGGGGCGCATTGTCGAGACCTTGCGCGAGACGGGGCAACTCGACGACACCCTCATCGTGTTCACCTCGGACAACGGGTTCCAGTTCGGCGAGCATGGGCTTATCGACAAGCGCACGTTCTACGAAGCGAGCATTCGTGTGCCGCTCATCGTACACTGCCCGAATCTGGTGCCCGCCGGCGCACGCCGCGAGGAAATGATCCTCAACCTCGACCACTGTCCCACCATTCTCGAGGCGGCGGGGCTGCCCATTCCGGAGACCGTGCAGGGGTTGTCTTTTGCCGGTATGCTCGACGGCGGCGAAATTCCATGGCGCACGGAATGGCTCTACGAATACTTCTGGGAGCGCGCTTTTCCGCAGACGCCCACGGTGCTCGGCGTGCGTACGGACCGGTACAAGCTCATGCACTTCCACGGTGTCTGGGACAAATACGAACTGTACGACATTATCGAGGATCCGCACGAAACGAAGAACCTGCTTGCCCCTTATCTCCAGACCACGGAGGCGGGACCGCTCGATGCGCTCATCCTGCGGACGGCCAAGGACCCGGAGCGGGAAATTTTCAAGACCCTGCGCGACAAGCTGTTCAAGCTCTTGAAAGACACCGGCGCCGCCCGGGAACCGAACTGGGTGCCGTAGCAGGGGATGCATCTGCCCGCTGGAGGTGTGCTCGGAGACCAGGCAGCCGGTTTGCGGCCGCTGAGGAAAGGTCTGGAATTCTGCTTGAGGGATGAATGTTTTTGTTTGTAGCTTCGTTAGCATAAATTGTGCGGTGCCCACGGGCATGCCACGGGCCAGTACACACGGCGGGGGCACTCGGCGTAACCCATTGTAATGCAAGCACATACCGGCGGTTTGCGGGGTGCTGCCAGCCCGGTGGTGCCCGTTTGTGGCTGGTTACCCGCCCCAACCGGAACGCCGGTTTGGGTTGTGCCCTTCGAGTGGGACTAAACCCGATTTTGAAACAGGAGCGGTACATGGCGGAGTTAGGCGCAAGCGAGCGCCCGTTGCGTGTGGCCATTATCGGCAGCGGCCCGAGCGGTTTTTATGCTGCCGATGCGCTGTTGAAAACGGACAAAGCGGTCAAGGTGGATATGTTCGACCGGCTGCCGACGCCTTTCGGGCTCGTGCGGGGCGGCGTGGCGCCGGACCACCCGCGGATCCGCAACGTGGTGAAGGTCTACGAGCGCATCGCGCAGAACGAGCACTACTCGTTCCTCGGCAATGTCGAGGTGGGCTATAACATTACGGTGCCTGAACTCAAGCATTATTACGATGCCCTGCTTTTTGCCTGCGGTGCGGAGACGGACCGGCGCATGTCCATTGCGGGCGAGGAACTGCCCGGCAGCCACGGCGCCACCCAGTTCGTTGGCTGGTACAACGGACATCCGGACTACCGGCACCTGACCTTCGATCTCTCCCAGGAAGTCGCTGTAGTGATAGGGGTGGGGAACGTGGCCATCGACGTGTCCCGCATGCTGTGCAAGACCGTCGACGAGCTGCGCCACACGGAAATCGCCCAACACGCCCTCGACGCTTTTGCGGAAAGCAAGATCAAGGAAGTCCATATCATCGGGCGGCGCGGTCCCGCCCAGGCCAAGTTCACCACCAAGGAGCTCAAGGAGTTGGGCGAGCTGGCCGACTGCGATCCGGTGGTCGCCCCGCAGGACCTTGTCATCGCGCCGGAAGACGAGGCCGACATGCAGGATCCGACGCAGAAGAACAACCTGAAATACCTCGAGGAATTCGCCGGGCGGCCCCCCGGCAAGTCGAAGCGACTTCATTTCCACTTTTTGTCCAGCCCGATGAAGATCCTCGGGACTTCGCATGTAAAGGCTTTGTTGCTCGGCCGCAACGAACTCGTGGGCCCGCCCGGGCAGCGCAACGTGCGCAGCACCGGCGACACCTGGGAATTGCCCTGCGGACTCGTATTCCGCAGCATCGGTTACCGGGGCCTGCCCATGCCCGGCGTACCTTTCAATACACGCTGGGGCACCATTCCCAATGAGGGGGGCCGTGTGACGGAAGCGGGGGAGCCGGTGCCGGGCATGTATTGCACTGGCTGGATAAAGCGGGGGCCCAGCGGGGTTATCGGCACGAACAAGCCCGACAGCGTCGAGACGGTCAATAACCTGCTTCATGACATCGGCCAGCTCACGCCGTGTCCCGAGCCGAGTACCCAGGCGGTCATCGGGCTCTTGCGGGAGCGTGGTACCCGGGTGGTGTCGTTCGAAGACTGGAAAACGATCGACGATGCGGAGCAACTGCGCGGCCAGGCCGTGCATAAGCCCCGGGAGCGCTTCACCCAATACTATGAAATGCTCTCGCTGATCCGCTCTCATGAGCTTAAAAACCCCGGCGAGAACGCGGCGGGCAAGGCTGTCGCGGAAAACGGCAACAACCATACCAGCAAGCCCGCGAAAGCCGCCCGCGATAGAAAAGGCGCTGCATCGTAGACCGGCGGCAGCACTTGCGTTCCGGAGTCGATTCGCCCTTGGCACATGTTTGCGCCTTGCCCCGCCACTCGGCCACAATGAACCCATGCTGCAAGGGAGCCGCAGCCATTGGCGCTATCCTTGTGGATGGCGGGCCCACGGAGTGCCCGCTTCGGCGTCACGATTGCCCATGTGGGGGCGTGAAAAAGAAAGGGCAGAAAAATCCTCTTCCTTCGTGTATACTGAGAGCGTTTCGATCCAGGGAAGGTCCGCGACGTTGTCGGGAGGAACTCTTGGTTATGTGGTATATGAAAACAATCGGCGTGCTGGCAGCCGTTGCTTTGATGGCGGGGCCGGCCTTTGCGCAGGAACTGGTCTCCAAGACAATGACATGGGGAGAGGCCGAGGGACCAGGCATTCTGTATTGGACCGAGCCGGCGCCCTTGGGCGACCCGGACGCGGCCACGCCGACCGAGGGCCCGAATGGTGGGAACAATATCCTCCAGGTACAAGGCGACAACACCTTTGAGGTGAGTGTTACGGACGACCCGGATGAAGGCGGCGAGGGCTATATCGTACTTGGGGAGGCCGCAGGTGGCGGTCCGGCTTCTTACCGGCCGGTTGTCGTGAGTGACGACCATGATTGGGAGCTCACCGCGGAGTGGACTGTGGACAGCACCATTCAGGAAACGGGCAGCGATGACCCCGTTCTGTCGAGCAGCAATTCATATCTGTATATTGGCACACCGTTTACCGAGAACGAAGTCGATGTGAACCGGTTCCGATTCGGCATTGAATGGCCGGGCGTCGACCCCTTCACCAGTGAGGCGCTGTTCGAATGGGTCGTCCGCAACAGCAACCCCAACATTGCCGAGAGCCCTTATGAGCCAGACGGTGCGACCTGTATCGCCGTGGGCGATGAGGTCACTAAAATAGCCATAACCCTCGATTACAACGCCAGTGCCAACACGATGCTGCAAGAGTTCGTTGTATACCGCGACGATACGCCTGACGAGCCTCAAGAAGTTGGCAGCCTGCGTAACATAATCCCCCGCACGTCGCCGGTCGAGCTGGGATTCTTCAACCTTTTCGGGGCCGCCCTGGAAGACGACATTTTCACCATCAAGGTGCAGGGCTACGCCACGAGTTCCCTTGGCCCGATCACGCTTACCGGCACTTTCATCGAGCCTGAGAATGGCGGTGAAGGCGAAGGCGAGGGCGAGGGCGAGGGTGAAGGGGAAGGGGAAGGGGAAGGGGAAGGGGAAGGGGAAGGGGAAATACCGCTGTGCCCGCCGCTCGAGGTCTGCCCGGACTTCGACGCGCAATTCCCTGCGCTGTATTCTGCGGCTTTCGGCCTGGACTGGACCGAGGCCGATGTGGACAACAATGGCTTGACGGACCACTGGGAAGTGGCGCTGTTCCGCGATGTCTTGTGCGAGGTGCGCGGCCGGCTGACGCACCAGATGACCTGCGTCTACCAGGATAATCTCGCGTCGTTGCAGACGGACCCGGCCGTGGCCTCGAGTTACCCGGACCAACTCGAACTGATCGCCGCCCTGCTCTCGACAAGCAGCAGCATGCGCAATGCTATTGCTTCACAGCTCGGCTTGACACGCACTTACACGACGGTCACCGGCGCCGGGGGTGAACCGTTCTCGCCCTTGGGCGACCTGGATGCTGACGAGTACACCAACGGCGAAGAGTACGACAACACACGAGACGGCCATAAGTCGCGCAGTTTCTACGTATACGTAGCGCGCAATGCCTTGCTGAATGGTACCGAGCCGCGGGATGCGACCGTACCCCTCACGGGACCGGTGGTGTTGGGCAGTCTGCTGCTGTTGATGGGACTTGCAGGCGTTCTCCGGGCGCGCCGCCGCCGGGAGACGATGTGACCGGCGCGGGCGGCTCGGGACAATCCCTGCGGGGTCCCGCTCGGCCGGCCGTGGATAAGCAACGTGGCTACTATAAGGCCCGCGATAGGGAAAACCATGTGGGTCCACGATAGCCATGCCCCGGTTGAAGCGTGGCCGTCGTATCTGGCGAGTGGCCGATAGCGGTCTTCATTCCCGTTGGGCGGGGGCGCGGCCTATTCGCCGGCACTGGGCAGACGGGGCGTGACGCTGTCGATATAGCCCACAGCGCGCTCTTCTTCGGGGGGTGTAAACGCGATGCCGAGGTCCTCGAGCAGGGTGCCGGCTGCAAGGCGCAGGTCGGTACGGGCCTTTTGGTAGTCCACTATAGCCTGCACTTCCTGGGTCTGGGCGGCGGTGAGGTCTTCCTGCACGAGCAGTACCTGGTAACTGGTGGTGACGCCCAGACGCAAGCGCTTTTCCTCGGCGGTCACACTGACCTCCTGGAACTCGCGGGCTTGGCGCGTACTCTCGATAAGGGTCTGGTTGGTAAACATGTTGCGCACGGCCAGGTGTACGCCGAGCATGAGCTGCTGTTCGGCGTTCGCGTGGCGCTGTTCCGCCTCGCGCACGCCGAGCCTGGCGCGCAAATGCTGTCCCCGCGCCGCGCGGTTACCGATCGGCACCGAGCCGGTGATGGTGAAGCTTAGTACGTCCGTCTGACCCGCCCGGATCCCCGTCAGGACATCGTCGATGCTGCGTTGGCGGCCGCCCTGGGTGTAGGATACGCCGGCATCGAACTGGGGCAGCATCTGGTTGCGGGCGCTCAGTTTCTCGAGCTCGGCATTGTCGACGGTGAGCGCCGCCATATTCACCTCGGGCCGGTTGTCGATGGCCAGTTCCACATGCCGTGCGAGAAAGGTATCCAGCTCTTCCTGCGCCACCAGATCCTCCTCATCGATGTGCGGGCGGCTTGTAGGAATGATGCGCGCCCGCGAGAGGTGCTCGCCGTCGCGCAGGTCGAGGATTTGTTTGAGTTGGTCCCCGGCGGTGCCCACGGCATTGCGCGCCATGACGAGTTCGCTCTGGCGCGTGGCCACGCCCGCTTTTGCTTGCAGTACATCGGTGTCGGCGGCGGTGCCGATTTCACGGCGGGTCTCGTTGATGGTGAGCAGGCGCTCCGCATTGCGCAGCGATTCCTGGCGCACCTTGAGGTTCTCGACCGCCCCGACGAGGTCCCAGTAGGCCTTGATAACGCTGGCGGTGGTCTGCATGACGGTGAGGCGCATTTGCTCCTCGGCGATGTCCTTCGCGTTTCGTGCCTGCGAAATACGCACCTTGTTCACGCGCGTGCCAACGCCGCGCAGTAGCGGCTGGGTAAGCGAGACGGTGATGGCGCCGTCCCACTCTTCAATGAAACCGCCAAAAGTGGTTTCTTCACGGTTGAGGGAAAATGCCAGATTCCACACCGTGCCCGTGTGCAACTTTTGGCTCATACTGGTGGTCGAGGTGGTAGTGTAACTTTCGATGCTCGATATGCCGCCGAACACCCGGATCTGCTGCGAGGCCGCCTGCGAAGACTCGGTGTAGTTCATGTCGGTGCGGGCCACCGGATCGAACTCACCCTTGGCCGACATGATGTCGCCGTCCGCCTTCAACGGCTCATACTGACTCACCAGAATGTCGGGATTGTTCTCGAGGGCCAGCATCAGGCAGTCATCGAGCGAGAGACGCACTTGCGATTGACCGAACTCTACATCAAGGGCTTGACGCAACTGGTCGAGGTCAATGAGGTCGACGTCGATCTGGCGCTGAATCGAGCGATCGGCAGTTTCGAAAAAATCCTCATACCGCAACTCGACCTGCTCAGTAGCCTCGACGGGTTGGGCCGGCACGGTCATTTCGGTCCCGGCCGTGTCTTCCTCGGCGGTTGGCGGCGGTGCTGCGGGCCGCTGTCCTTGCGGTTCGCTGGGCAGGTTACGGTCTTCCTGTGTGGCAGGTGCGGCCTCGGTCACGCCGGCCGGTTGCGCATGCAGGCGCGTCCCCGTCATCGCCAGCACGATACTCAGCCACAAGACCGTTGGGAAGAGGGGCTTGTATTTTGGCTGCATGGTGTTCTCCCGCTGTTTCGAGGGCGCTCAGTGCACACACGCCGCCCTGCGGTTTTTGTCGCTGCTTATGGGGTATCGCGGCCCTGCGGCAAGGCGCCCCACCGGTTTCGAAGTCTACTGCACACACCGGAGGCAGTCAAACGGTTTGCCTGCCGCCCGGCGCATGAAGGGGGTGGCCCCGCTGTAAGGCGTACCTTCAGGTGCTGTATCCCACCCTGCGCCCGGTGCGCCCGGGCCAATGGCGGCTACCCGCGCACGAACAATACCCACAAGATTGCCAAATGCAACACGAACGCCGCATAAGCCGCCGTCCAAAAGAGGCGATGGCGTGTTTTGTGGCGAAACACGAGCATGCCAGCCATGGCCCCGAGCATTCCGCCGGCCAGCGTGAGCGCAAGCAGTGTCTTCTCCGCCACACGCCAGCCCTGGGACACGGCGCGGTACTTGTCCCACGCCCAACCGCCGAAGGTGGCCACCGTTAACGCGAGGTACACGGTGCGAAGCACCTGCAACAGCCATGGGGTGCCGGCCGCCTCGAGAAACCACGGCAGGAAAAACAGGACGAAGAGAAACGCCGCCGCCAGCGCGAACAAAACGGAATGCCGCGCGAAAAAAGTGCTGGTGTTTCGCATAAACCTCCTTGGTGCCGGGGCTGGGCGCCCTCTTGGAAGCCGCATTATAACACCGCGAACCTGCGTACGTTGAATTTCGGCCCTGGCAAGGTACTCGCTGTTTATTACGGAAAACGCGCCGGCCACGGTCTTGCCTGTTACATGGCCGCGACCCTCTGGAGTCCGCTGCTACCGGGCAGGCAAAAGGAGCATTAGTGCCTTAAGGGTCGTAACGGGCAATAAAGAACGATAGAATTTCGAGCATCATCGGCTGTTTCGGCTCGCGGGTACGCTCGCCCTCCCTATG
>CAZMVU010000209.1:0-91 GCA_964569295.1 uncultured Nitrospirales bacterium | reverse complement strand
GACTGTTTCGGCTCGCGGGTACGCTCGCGCTCCCTGTGGACTGTTTCGGCTCGCGGGTACGCTCGCGCTCCCTGTGGACTGTTTCGGCTCG
>CAZMVU010000208.1:0-8506 GCA_964569295.1 uncultured Nitrospirales bacterium | reverse complement strand
CGAGCGCACCCGCGAGCCGAATAGAAACCGTGCCGCGCAAAAGGGAGGGCGAGCGTCCTCGCGAGCCGGGACTTGCCGTAAGCCCCGAAGACGGCGGTCTAAGGCGACCGCGCTACACCCCCCGCAGCACAGCGGTCCGCAGGAGCGCCACCAACCGCCGCGACGTCAGCGCGGCTGTATGCACCACGTGTTCATGGGTCAGCTTTGTGGGCCGGCAACAGTTATTGGTTATGCACGACACCACCCCGGCGCGCATGCCGAGGTTCTGGGCGTGGTGCAGTTCCGGCGCCGCGCTCATTCCGACGGCCGCGCCGCCGAGCCGCCGCAGGAGCGCAATTTCCGCGCGCGTCTCGTAGGTAGGGCCATGCACCCAGATATACGGGCCTGTGCTGTTGCAATTGGGCAACACGAAATCTGGATGCAAGCGTTCTGGCAGCGCGATTCGGCGGCAGGGCTGCGGCTGCACCTCGCTTGCACCCACGAGATCCCCAGGACGCAGTTCCGGTAAAAGGGCACCGGCGGCGTTGGTGAGTATCAGCACCGACACGCCTTGCTCCGCCATGAAATTCAGCGGCGCCAATAACTCGATGGCGTCACGCCCCTCGTATACATGACACCGTCCGTGTTGCAACACCACCCGGCGCCCCCCGCAACGGCCTATCAGAAAGCGCCCTGCATGTCCGTCTACGGCGGCGCCGCCCATACCGAGGTGCGCGAAATCCCGTGCCGCCTCGACATGGTCGAGTATGGCGGCGAGGTCCATGCCACTGCCAGCCACCACCCCCACCGTCAAGGCGCTCATGGCGCCCAAGGCAGCGGCAACAGCCGTTGCCGGAAAAGATCCAGCGCATACTCATCCGTCATTCCCGCCACAAAATCGACCGTGCGCCGCTCGATCGTATCTTCCGGGTGGCCTGCGATGATCTCCTTGGTCGGCGTCTCGATGAGGCTGGTGTAGAGTGCGCGCAGGACTTCTTCCGCCTTCTGGATTTCGGTGTTGATAGCGGGACACGGGTATACTTCGCGGTAGAGATAGTCCCGCAAGCACACGATAGCTTCCCGCACCTCGGGCGTCAGGGCGATGTGCCCTTCGCCGCTTGCCTCGATAATGCCGGACACCATCCGGTTCAACCGGCGCGACGTCGTATCCCCGAGTACCGCCAGAGCATCCTGCGGCAAATCCGCCACAGTAATAACGCCGGCGCGCAACGCATCATCGATATCGTGGCTCACATACGCGATGGCATCGCACACGCTTAACACCTGTCCTTCGAGTGTTGCCGGGCCTTCGACCTCCCGCCCATACAGCAAAACCTTTCCCTTCGAATGCCAGTAGATGCCATCGCGTACTTCCCAGGTCAGGTTGAGCCCACGCCCGCTGCGCCGCTGCGCCAGCTTTTCCACCACGCGCAGGCTTTGCTCGAAATGGTGGAAGCCCGGTGCGTAGACCGCGTTCAGCACCCGCTCGCCCGCATGGCCGAAGGGCGTGTGTCCCAAGTCGTGCCCGAGCGCGATGGCCTCGACCAGATCCTCGTTCAAGAACAAGGCCCGCGCCACCGTGCGCGCGATCTGGGCCACCTCGAGGGTATGCGTAAGCCGGGTGCGGTAATGGTCCCCGCGCGGTGCCAGGAAGACCTGCGTCTTGCGCTTCAGCCTGCGAAACGCCTTTGTATGCACGATCCGGTCCCGGTCCCGCTGGAATGCCGTGCGAAACGGATGCTCCGCCTCGGGCATCTCCCGCCCACGCGAGGCGTCGACGAACGTTGCAAAGGGCTGCAGTACGGCATGCTCACGTTGTTCGAGTTGTGTGCGAATGCTGTCCGTGTCGTTACTGGTATGCATGCTTCTCGCTTCCGCGGTTGCCATGATGCCTGCGCCAAAGCGCACAGTCTACGGACGTACAGCCCGGCCGGGCAAGTGGGACCATGAACGTTATGGCATGCAGCGCTGCAGCACTCCCGGGGCGCTACTGTGCATGGGGCACCATCAAGAACATAGCAACGCTTCGTCTGGACGTGGGACGGGCAAACGTTTCTTGCAGAAGGGCAACGCTGGGAATAGCCGTTGTCTATACCTCGCGGGCCAGCTTGTGGCGGATGCGCATGGCCTTTTCTCTCGCCTTCTGGCTTTTAGGTGCGAGCTCGAGCACATGTTCGAGACAGTCCAGTGCCTGCTCATACTCATGCCGCCGCACATGACATGCCCCCAGGTTGTACTTTGTTATCTAGAGACGCTTTTCAGGTGCGCAAGAAGCACACAGGAAACAAGCTGGTGATAGTGTGTGGATGTGGTATTGACTGCTTTTCTTTGCGCCCGAAGGATGCAGCTGGATCAACCCAGGCGAAAAGCCTGGGTTGCAGGAATGAATGAGGTTTCATGCCGGTAAAGCCGTCCTGGCGGTGTATGTGAAACAGCTCACGGCAAATGGCTGAACAATTGCGCACGGTCATCCCAATGCCAACCAACACCGCCGGAGACGAGAAGACAGTTTGCTGACCGAACCGCGCGCATAACCGGGGTTTCTAACCGGACTCTGGCCTAGCCGGCGTCTCCTTCGGGGGACGCTTCCGGTTCACCGGGGGCGGCCTCGGAAGACTCGGGCGCGGGCTCGTTCAACGCCTGCTCGATAGCCGCGATCACCGCCTCGTCGTCCGGCTTCACCTGCGGTTCGAAGCGGGCCGAGACATGGCCCGCCCGGTTCACCAGAAACTTCGTGAAATTCCATGTGATTTCCCCGCCGGTTTCCGGGTGTTGCTCTTTCGACGTAAGAAAGGTGTACAGCGGGTGCATGTCGTCGCCTTTCACCGAAATCTTCGAGAACATGTCGAACTTCACACCGAACTTATCCGTGCAGAACGCGCGAATTTCCTTGTCGGTCCCGGGTTCCTGTTCACCGAAATTGTTCGCCGGGAACCCGAGCACGCGCAGGCCGCGGCTTCGGTACACCTCGTCGAGTTTGACGAGCTGTTCGTATTGCGGCGTGAGGCCACACTCGGAGGCGACATTCACCAGCAGCAACACGTCACCCTGGTATTCTTCCAGTTCCACCGCCTCCCCCGTGATATCCGGCAGGGTGAAATCAAGCACCGACTCCGCGGTTTCCCCAGACGCCGTTTCGCCGGCGGCCAATGCCCCGGGCGCCAAGGCGCATAAACACGCCGCCATCAAATAAGAAACAACGACACGCATGATATACAGGCTCCTTATCTTTTGTTACCAGCTTGAGAACATAACATTCGAGGACGGCTGCGTATGCCTTGACCACAGAGTCCAGTATGGTTATGCTGTGTAGCGCATGAAATAAATGAATAATGCGGGCTTACACGAATTTCAACACAAGGAGTGAGATCGGCTATGGTTGGGACGTTGTTGCATGCGGGGGGATTGCTGCTCTTATGCAGTATGGCCATGCTGGCGTGTGGCGAGTCAGACCAGGCTTCCGCCAGCGCGCAGCCCGACGCCGCCGAGGATGCGCGCCTGCACGAAGTACGCACCCAGCTTAATCATATGTTGGCGCTGCTGGAGGAGAAGGAGTACAAAACCTTTTTCGAGGATTATGTGTCGCCGACGGTCGTCACCCGCCTCAGCGAGGGTGGGGAAGACTATGTGCATTGCTTTGCCCGATCGGGTTTGCCCGACGCACTGGAGGATTCCCTCGAATTCGCCCTGCGCGCAGACCCTGTCTTCACTGAAGACGGTAGTTTCGTCCGCTTCCAGGCCAACGACGATCCCAATCATCTTGTGCTCCAGAAGTTCAGCGGGCATTGGCGCATTCTGGACTGATAATCCCAAGCACCGAGGCACCGCGACATGAACGCGAATTCACGCTTTCT
Source organism: uncultured Nitrospirales bacterium (assembly GCA_964569295.1). GTDB lineage: Bacteria > Hydrogenedentota > Hydrogenedentia > Hydrogenedentales > JAGMZX01 > CAZMVU01. The sequence continues at coordinate 4,673 of CAZMVU010000208.1, read as the reverse complement.
GGTTCTATGCGCCCTGCTACCCATCGCTACCGTGTTGTCTGTTGGTTGCGGCGGCCAGGATACACCCCCCGCACCCGACGAGACGCCGCCGGCCGATCAATCTGCCGGCGCGCCGGCAGAGGCCGAACCCGCCCGGGACGAACCACCTCCCGAAGAAAGACCGCTGCTGAATGCCACGTCCGAAGAGACGCTGAAAGCTTCGCTCGAGGCAATGGACGCGCGCATGAGCGCGGACGACCAACAGCGTCTGCGCGCCGGAATGGGGGCGCTTGTCCAGCGCATAGCCCAAGAGGGCGAACTGCAGCATCCGCAGGAACTTGAAGAACGTATCTTGGAGGTCCTCAAGGAATACGACGGTCTGACCGCCCAGGAATTCATCGAGGCGCTGCCCGCGCCCGACCCGCAGCGCATGGCGCAAGTAATCCCCGAGCAGGACCATGCGGGGAACGTGGAAGCGAGCGCGCAAAACGACCTCAAGCAGTGGGGCCTGGCCTTGAAAATGTTCGCAAACGAGGAACGGGGGGAGCGCTATCCACCGCTCTCGACCACGCTGGGAGTGTTCTTTCCGCGGCTCTCCCTCTTATACCCCGATTACATTACGGACTTGGGCCTGCTCGTGAACCCGGCCCATCCGGAAGCGAAGCAGCGCAACACCGAACTGCGCGCCCTGTTGCAGGATGGTGTGGCGGACGACGAAGATGTGGCGCAAATGGAGCGGATTGCGGCCGAATCCTACGTTTACCTCGGCTATGCTGTGACAACCGAAGAAGGGGCCCTGCGCCTGCTCGATGCCTACAAAGCGCACGCAAACGACCAGGCAACGGATGATGAACCGGTTCTTGATTCCGATATCGAGCTTGCGGAGGCGCTTCCCAGCGGTATGGATACCATCTTCCGGATGCGAGAAGGCATTGAGCGACTCCTCATCGCTGACATCAACAATCGGAGGGCGGCCGCTGAAGCGCAAGCGGAAATCCCGCTGATGATCGAACGCGCCACGGGCACGGCCGACCCGATAAACGTCCTCTATCTTGATGGCCATGTGGACGAGATCGCGCCAGGGGCCTTTCCGAACACGCCCGCGTTCATGCAGGCCATCGCAGCTATGGAAGCGCTGCGTCCCGCACGCGCCCCCGACGGGGCGCCATAAACGGCAGGGCTTTGTTCCGGGTGCGGCTCTGACATTACCGCCACGCTCAACCGGATGGAACTGACGCCTGAAAATGCCAATGCCGACGCACGCTATAAGAAGATTGTCTACCATCCGGATAAGATTTATAAACGGGGACAGACACCGTTTATATTGACATTCCGTTCCTTCGCGGGTAGCTTGGGTGCATGCCAAGAGTCGCGCGGATATTTGTACTGGGGGCTGCACACCACGTGGTGCAAGGGGGGAACAACAAGCAGGATGTCTTTTTTGTTGATGACGACCGGCGCGTGTACTTGGCGTTGCTGCGGGAGCAGGGGCGGCGGTTCGGGTTGCGAACAGCCTCAGATAAACGGTGACTGTCCCTGGTTATTAACGGTGACTGTCCCTGGTTATTCTATAATCCAGACATCCCCTTCGTCCTCGAGGCCGGCGATGATGGCGCGTGCGCGGTTGGGACTCAATACGGCCAGGCGCAACGGAAACCGCGCGATCGCCACCGGATACCCCCGTTGCGCGAGCACATGCAGCCAAGGTGTGTAGGCCTCGGCCTCGACAAGCGCCCCCGGGTAGAATACGATGCCCACGCGCTGAAACACCTGCCGCGGCAGGAACACCAGGTAATCTCCGTGGTCCTCGAAATAGACCAACTCGCCATCCATGAGGCTCTCGTCCACCTCCGGCATGGCATCGAGTCCCACGCTGCAACCGGCGAGCAGCGCGAGCAACGGCAAACAGGTGTACACGCAAACCCGCATGGGCGCCACCGGAAAAGAACGCAACGGCCGCAGGACATCGCGGCCCACGGCCACTGTTCAGTCTACGCTTCTTGCTCGGTGTCAGAAAATATAGGACAAGAGCACGCCCACTTCGTTTGCCGGGAACTGGGTCGGCCAGCGCAGGAAGTCCACGTGGCCGTCCATGTAAAGCACATTGCCGCCGCCCGGCACGTGGTTGAAGGTGGCCGCGTTTCCACTCACCGCAATCTCGTCCCACATGACCGGGATGACACTGTCCGCGCTGCGGCCGCCGGCCGCGCTGTTGATGTCGGTGATCATGAACCGCTCGATCCCCATGCGCAGGCGCCGCACGGGCCCGTGGTCGCTCATCTTCATCTCGGGCGACCAGTCGCCATCGAGCAGGATCGGGGCAAAGGCCTCGATCACATCCATACGGATAAACGGCGCATACGAGGCCGGGTTATCGAGGTCCAGCGTATTGATGTCGGGCAAGGTAACGCCGGGCTTCATAATGAGGTTTTCTGTGAAAGCCCAGCCCAGGTAGTAGTAACTCCCGCGGGCCAACCGGCACGGCAACACCGGGTTGTCCAGGTCATTGCCTTCGTGGAAGCTTTCCAACACCGACCGGGCATCCGAGTCGGACGGACACACGAGCACGGCCACGTCGCTCAGGTACTCGGGGTAGACCTGAGGGCCATCAAAGCTCGCGTCCGACGCATCGTTCCCGTTGCAGTCCTTGAGCTTCATGGAGGGAAAGCGCTCGCCGGGGTCTTCATTGGCATACATGAAGAACACCAGGCCCATCTGCTTCAGGTTGTTCTGGCAACTCGCGCGCCGGGCCGACTCGCGCGCCCGGGCCAATGCCGGCAGCAGAATCGCCGCGAGAATGCCGATGATGGCGATGACCACCAGCAGTTCGATGAGTGTGAATCCCTTGACTCGACTTCGCATGCGTCTTTCCTTTCCGGAAATTCCTTTCCAGCCGCCAACGGCCGCATTTTTCACTGCTAATTGTAGCGTAACCGTCACTCTTGTCCAAAACAATCTTTTGAAACGTAGGGGCCGCCTTAAGCTGGACAGGGTCCTCCGGTGGCGTAGGAGAATCGGGGTATAACGAACCGGTTCCCAACGCACACACGGAGGTAACCGTCTTGTGAAGGCTGTCTTGCGCGGTGGGCGGTTGTGTGGTCAGATGAATGGGGTGCTGCCGTTATCCCGGGGCGCGGGCTAATGAGGCAGCTATTCGAAGAACCGGGGACAGTCGCCGTTTATATTGAGATTCCGTTCCTTCCCGGGTAGCATGGGTGCATGCCGCGAGTCGCGCGGATAGTCGTACCGGGCGCTGCACACCACGTGGTGCAACGGGGGAACAACAAGCAGGATGGCTTTTTTGTTGATGACGACCGGCGCGTCTACTTGGCGTTGCTGCCGGAGCAGGGGCGGCGGTTCGGGTTGCGAACAGTCTCCGATAAACGGTGACTGTCCCTGATTATGCCCAACGGTGTCTGTCCCTGGTTCTGGTTATTATGGTTATTAACCGGGGCTCCCGGCGCGGGGGTGATCAGCCGAAGGGGCCGCAGACGACGCCGGCCGACTGGGCCACGGAGCTGCTGGAGAAGACCGGCCGCGCGTCGGCAGTGAAGCAGGCGAAGTGATGATGCAGCAAGCTACGGCCGGAAGCTCCTCAACTCGACTTCGGCGATGGCACGATAGTCTTTGGCGTTGGCGGTGCACAGTGGCTGCGCGCGTTCGACCGCCGTGGCCGCGATCAGTGCGTCGGGGATGCCCAGGTTTGATTTCAGGGCGTATTCCTCGAGGTAAACAGAGGCGCGGTGCCCGATGTTCTCGGACAGCGGCAGCATCTGGAAATCCAGGTTAGCGAGCGCCGTCTTGGTTGAGTGCAGTTCGCGCTTGTCGCGCGCACCTCGCACCAGTTCCATGTAGCTCACGATGGATAGCTCCAGGCTGTCGGCCCCGTCAACGGCGGCCGCCGCACGGGCATTCCCACGCAAGGCCCATATGATGACGTCCGTATCAAAGAGCATCGAAACGGCCTTTCCGCAGCGCGCGGACATAGGCAACGGGATCGGTCATGTCGCTGCGATCCGCCCACATGCCAAAGGCATCCTGGTCCTTCATGCTGGGGCGCTGCGCTTTGCGGATGGGTTCAATGCGGGCAACCGGCTTGCCCCGCTTGGTGAGCGTGACCACCTCATTGCGCTCGATGGCCTCAAGAATCTTCTTGGGGTTGCGGCGCATGTCCAAAACGGTTACGTTCATGTTCAATTCTCCATTCGTTGTGTGCGTTTAGAGTATGCACTTCACATGACGCCTTGTCAAGCTGGCTCTGGGGGAGCGCTGCCACGCCGCCCACGGAAAAACGCGAGAAAGAGGCCGGATAACACCGGACCGCCCGATTCGGAAGCCCCCGCAAACAGCGGCGATTCGGAGGCGGGCGATGCGTAAGAGGTCGGATAACACGTGTTCCACGAGCAACTTTTCCTGACCATTCCTTCCCGCCGTCACTCAAGAAACGGGGACAGTCACCGTTTATATTGACGTTCCGTTCCTTCGCGGGTAGCATGGGTGCATGCCAAGAGGCGCGCGGATAGTCGTACCGGCGGCTGCACACCACGTGGTGCAACGGGGGAACAACAAGCAGGATGTCTTCTTCGTTGATGACGACCGGCGCGTCTACTTGGCGTTGCTGCGCGAGCAGGGGCGGCGCTTCGGGTTGCCAACAGGCTCAGATAAACGGTGACTGTTTCTGGTTATGCGGTGAC
>CAZMVU010000207.1:0-8554 GCA_964569295.1 uncultured Nitrospirales bacterium | reverse complement strand
CAGCTATCTCAAAGAGATCCTGCTCCAGATGTGAATTTTAATGCGATTGCCCTGGGTAGAAACCTTTTTGGTCCCTCTGGTATACTTATTGTTCTTTAAGGTGTCGCGGGGTGTAGTGTGTCGTTTTCGAAGTGGGACCGTTCTGCCCGCTGTCGCGCAAACGGCGCCTGTGCCGCCGTGAGATGCATTGGCGGCGTACCGGCCTTGGGCCGGTGCGTAGCGCACATCCAGTAAGGAAGGGAGGTGAATGCAATGCCAGAAGATGTAAACGTGGCGGAAGAAGTCAAAAAGCTTATCGTCGAACGTTTCCGGCGCAGTGAAGAGGAAGTGACGGACGATGCGAAGTTCGTGGATGATCTGAATTTCGATTCGCTCGATATCACAGAGATGATCATGGCGCTTGAGGAGGAGTACAACATCGACATTGTCGAGGAGGAGGCGAACCAGATCGAAACCGTGGGCGATGCCATCCGCCACATCGAAGCCAAAATGAAAGAAGGATAACACGCCTCGCCAAGAGGCGCTGCTTATAGATTGACGATGCCTGGGCCGCCCAGCCCGCCCTTTCGCAGGGCGGCTGGGTGGTTCGGTTTTTCGGCCCGGTGCGTGGCTGACAACACAAAGGAAAGGAAAGGAACAGGCCATGGGCACGAGAGTGGTCGTGACGGGCATGGGCGTGGTCTCGCCGGTGGGCAACGATGTACCGGCGTTCTGGGACAATGTCGTGGCGGGGCGTAGCGGCATCTGCACGATTAGCGGTTTCGATACCGGCGGGCTGGCCACGCAGTTCGGCGGCTACCTGGGCGAGCTTTGTCCGCGCGGCGTGGAACCGCGCGAGCTGCGGCGCATGGACCGCTTTACCGCCTATGGCCTCGAAGCTGCGGCGCAGGCCTGGGACCAGGCGGGAATTGCCATGGATCACGAGGATCCCTACCGCGTGGGGGTGCTCATGGGCACGGGGATCGGCGGGGCAGAGACGTTTTACGATGGGTGCGTCACCCTCGAGACGAAGGGTCCCCGGCGCATGTCGCCACTTTTTGTGCCCATGATGTTGCCGAACATGGCGGGTGGGGTCATCGCCATGCGACTCGGGCTCATGGGGCCGAACAAGGCCGTGGTGAGCGCTTGCGCAACGGGCGCCCACGCCATCGCCGATGCGGCCATGCTCATTCAATGCGGGCAGGCCGACGCCATGATTGCCGGTGGCGCCGAGGCTGCGGTGTTCCGTCTCGGGCTTGCGGGGTTCGGGGCCATGCGTGCCCTCTCCCGACGCAACGACGCGCCCGAGAAAGCCAGCCGCCCCTTCGACAAGGACCGCGATGGATTTGTACTTTCGGATGGGGCGGGCGCGCTCGTGCTCGAATCGGAGGCCCATGCCAGGGCGCGCGGGGCAACCATTCTCGGCGAGCTGGCCGGTGCCGGGGAAAGCTGCGATGCCTTCCATATCACCTCGCCGCGAGAGGACGGATCGGGTGCGGCGGCCGCGATGCGCACGGCGCTGGCCAATGCACGTGCCGCCCCTGATGACGTGGACTACTACAATGCCCATGGCACCTCGACGCTGCCGAACGACCCGATGGAGGCGCGTGCGCTCGAGCGCGTATTCGGGGGAAGTATGCCGCCGGTGAGCTCGACCAAGTCCGTCATGGGACACCTGCTGGGTGCGGCGGGCGCCGTCGAGGCGGTGGTGTGCCTTGCGGCCATCGAAAATGGTATCATCCCCCCCAATATCAACTATGAGACGCCCGACCCCGCGTGCGGCATTCCGGTTGTGGGCAATGAGGCACGGGAGGCGGACGTTGCAATCGCGATGTCAAACTCGCTAGGATTCGGGGGTCATAACGCATCCCTTGTGTTTCGGAAGTACCAGTGACAGCTCGGCACGCGCCGAGGAGTTGGGCGCATTAGCGGCCCGGGCGGGCGTAGAAATCCATGATTTCGGCCTTTACGACCGGGCGCTGACGCATGCGTCGCTGGTGGCCGAGTCGGACGAGGTGGTGCAGGACTACGAGTCGCTCGAGTTTTTGGGCGACGCGGTGTTGGGGCTGGCTATTTCCCATCGGTTATTCGAGGTGATGCCGGGCCGCACGCCGGGTGAATACAGCCGGCTGCGGGCAAGCCTGGTCAATCGGCGTATCGTGGCCAAGGTGGCCCGCGAGTTGAACCTGGCGCCGGTGATTCGCCTGGGACGCGGCGAGGAAATGTCCGGAGGGCGACAACGCACCGCCTTGCTGGCGGATTGCATGGAGGCTTTTATCGGCGCGGTTTACCTCGACACGGGGTGGCCGGCGGCGCAGGGGCTGGTGAACCGGCTTTTCGATGCGACGCTGAACGCGATTGTGCATCATGACCACGTGTGGGACTTCAAGTCGCGCCTGCAAAATTACTGCCAGGCCCAGCACAGGGCGTTGCCGGTGTTCGAGGTCGTACGATGCGAAGGCCCGGACCACCAGCGCGAGTTCGAGGTGGCGGTGTGGTTGCAGGGCGGCGAAGCCGGCCGCGGGCGTGGGCAGAGTAAGAAAGCGGCGGAGCAGGAGGCGGCGCGCGAGGCATTGGAAAACGAGGGGTATACCTTCGATTGAGGTGATAACAGTAGTCCGTACTTTGCGGGCTGACTTAACGTTAAGTAAATAGCGGCCGGGCCGCAAAGAAAGGAGAGAGTCCAGCACCATGGATGTAGCACTTATTGTAGCCGTGAGTTTGTCCGGTGTGGCTATTGGCGCCGCCTTGCTCTTTGTTCTGTACCTCATTTCCTACGTGCTGAAACAGCCGCAGGGAACCGAGCACATGGCGCTGCTGTCGCGGCGTGTACAGCAGGGTGCGGCGGCGTTTCTAAAAAAGGAATATACCTATGTAGGTAGCTTCATCGTCGTTATCATGCTCATTCTCGCCGTCATTGGCATCATCGACCCGGACTTCGGTCTGAACTGGAAAACCGCCGTGGCGTTTTTCATGGGCGCCCTGGCAAGCGCCTGTGCCGGCGTGCTCGGCATGTCCATCGCCACGCGCGCCAATGCCCGCACCACTGCCGCGGCCGAATCCGGCGGCGTGAAGGCCGCCTTGGATGTGGCTATCAGCGGCGGCGCCGTCATGGGCCTGGGCGTGGTCGGCATCGCCCTGTTTGGCCTGGTCGTCGTGTGGCTCGTGTTCCGTGATCCCGTCATCGTGAACGGGTACGCGATGGGCGCCTCGCTCGTGGCGCTGTTCGGCCGCTCGGGCGGCGGCATCTTCACCAAAGGCGCCGACATGGGCGCCGACCTGGTGGGCAAGGTCGAGGCAGGCATTCCCGAAGACGATCCGCGTAACCCGGCCGTTATCGCCGACAACGTGGGCGACAACGTGGGCGACGTGGCCGGCCTTGGCGCCGACCTGCTCGAATCCTTCGTCGCGTCCATCATCGCGTCCCTCGCCATCGCCACCATGATTACCGTTGCCGCTACCGGCGAGGCCAGCACGTATGCCACGGCCTTCCCGTTCATGACCGCGGCCGTTGGCATTATTGCATCGATTATTGGCGTCCTGTACGTCAAGAAATACGCCCAGGATAACCCGCAAAAAGCGCTCATGATGGGCACCTACCTCAGCGCGCTGCTCGCCGTGCTCGGCGTGCTCGTCTATGGCGCTGTGGGCGGCTCGGAATTTGAGCTCAACGGCGTTGTGTACCAATGGTGGGGCCCGGTCGCAGCCACGATCATCGGCATCATCGCCGGCAGCGTCGTCGGCTTCGTGTCCGAGTACTTCACCTCGACGGCCTACAACCCGGTGAAGAAACTCGCTGAACGTTGTCAGACCGGCCCCGCGACAGCGGTGGTCGAGGGAACGGCCGTGGGTATGGAGAGCACCTGGGGGCCCGCGCTCGTGCTGGCCGTGGCCATTATCGCCGCGTTCAGCGTGGCGGGCCTCTATGGCGTGGCGCTGGCGGCGCTCGGCATGCTGGCCACGACCGGTATGGTCGTAGCGGTCGACTCCTACGGTCCGATTGCGGACAACGCGGGCGGCATCGCCGAAATGGCGCATCTCGACCCGAAGGTCCGTGAGATCACCGACAACCTGGACGCGGTGGGCAACACCACGGCGGCCATCGGCAAGGGTTTCGCGATTGGTTCAGCGGCCTTTGCGGCCATTGGGCTGCTGAGCGCGTTCATGCTCGCCTCCGGGCTGACCATGGGCCCGGGCGTCAGCCTGGATGACCCGCAGATTCTCGCGGGCCTGCTCATCGGCGCGATGATACCCTTCTTCTTCTCCTCCATGCTCTTCCGCGCGGTGGGTAGCTGCGCCGACACGATGATCATGGAAGTGCGCCGCCAGTTCAAAGAGATTCCCGGCCTGCGTGAAGGTGAGGAAGGCGTCGAGCCCGACAGCACCCGCTGCGTGGCCATCGCGACCGACGGCGCCATCAAGGGGATGCTCTTCCCCGGTGGCCTCGCCATCGTGTTGCCGGTGATCATCGGCTTTGCACTGGGTGCGGAAGGGCTCGCAGGCATGCTCGTGGGCTCCATCGCCACCGGCGTCATGCTCGGTTTGCAGACCGCGAACAGCGGCGGCGCCATGGACAACGCGAAGAAATACATCGAGGAAGGCCACTACGGCGGCAAGGGCTCCGAAGCCCACAAGGCGGCTGTCGTGGGCGATACCGTCGGCGACCCGCTCAAAGACACCGTCGGCCCGTCCATCAACATTCTCATCAAGCTCATGAGCGTCATCTCGCTCGTGCTCGCGCCGCTATTCTACGTGACCTATGCGAGCGCCGATCAGTTCGCGGCCTATCCGAACGTGCCCGAGGAAATCGTGCAGGAAGCGGTCGAGACCGATCAGCTCGCCCTGTTCGACGAAGAGTGGGTGGTCGTTCATCACGACAATGGCGCACTCGAAGTGACCGCGTACGAAACGCTCAATGTTGCGCGCGACGCCCTGAAGGGCTACCTAGACGATGCAGAAACCGGCTCCGTTCAGCTCTTCCATAAGGCCAAGCCCGTGGCCTGGGATGTCGACCTGACGCTTATCGGCACGGTCGAATAACCCAACCCCAAGACGTACCTTCGCGGGCCGTTTCCCTCTGCGGAAACGGCCCGCGTGCTTGTTGATCGGACCGATCGGACCGATCTGACCGCTCCGTCAGATTGCCTATTGTACAACCTCCGGTGCTCCTTCCAGCGGAATCTGCAGGGTCTGTGTTTCCTCGGCCCAGGCGATGGTCACCGTGGCGCCCGCGCCCTCGGCCACGCACTGCACGGCCTTTGGCGGGGTAACCTCTCCCTTCCCGGTACGTACTACCCACGCGAAGACCATTTCCTTCTCCGGCAGTTCCGCCGTATACACCAGCGTTGGCGCGGGGGTCTTCTTGTAGTACCCAAGGCTGTACCAGCCCTGAATGGGATCTTCCTCGCCCGTGGCGACGCGCACCTCCCATGGCATGCCCGAGGATGGCGTCAATGCGAGGTTCCCCTTGCCGTCGTCAGTCGTGCGCAAGCGCACCCCATCCATTGCGGGCGTGCAATCCGGCGCGAGGTGCCACAGGGCGGTTATCGTGCGCGGCCGATCGCTCGCCACCCGGTCCACGGCCACGTAGTAATCGCCGACGGGCGAGTCCTTCACATAAACCAGCGCACGCGTGTGTGTGGCGCCGCCATCGAGTCCGGCGTAGCCGGCATCGAATGTGCCCCGGGCGCAGTCGTATGCCTCGGTGATCGTGTACTGTCCATCGGCCGGCTCGTCCGTCTCGAGCTGATCGCGGTCTTGTTCACACCCGTCGATGAGCAGCGTGTTGTGCGCACGCGTGCCCACGAAAAAGCAGCGCCAGGGGCCGCCCACATAGGTGTAGCGTCCCGAATCGACGAGCAGGTCGCGGCCGTGGGCGTGGATGCTGATGTGCAGTTTGTCGTGGTGCTGGTGGCCAGTACCAAAGGGTCCGAAATCGAAGAAGCACCACCGCGCACCGGTGTCCCACCCGCTGCGGAAGATGGCCTGCCCCGCCCATGGAAACACCACCGACGGCCCCCGATCAGGCACGGCGCCTTGCGCCCCGTTCGTGGCGATGTAGGCCCAGTCCGGCCGCTCGCAGGAACCGGCCTGCCTCAGCACCTGCGGCGCCGTATGGTCCCGGTCACTGTCGTTGTTCATGACCCCGTACCCGTCCGGGCGCATCGAGTAGGCGAGGTAGGCCCACATTTTCTCGAGGGTGGGGCGAAACCGGCCGGGCAAGCTGTACGGCGTGCCTTCGAAGAGTGTGCCGATTGCCTGAAAATTTCTGAGCGCCACCTGGTGGTAGTGGCTCGATAGTTCCTTCTGCACGCCGTCAGGATAGACCTGTTCCTCCTGCTCGCGCGTGATGACCTCGGCGGCATAGGCGGCCCAGGTTTCCGCGCGCTTGAACTCCGGCCATGCCACGGCGATGGTGGCCAGCCCGTTCATTTCCATGGTGGCCCAGTTGCCCGAGCCATGGAAATGGCGCAGATAGTGGGCGTGCTGGGGCAAACGCGAAAGCATGAGGATGCGGGTGGCGTCGGAGAAACCGGTGTCCTCGAGCAGCTCGTAGAAAATCTGTGGCCAGGACCGCATGCGCAGCGCCGTCTCGAGTCCACGCCACCGCGCGCCACGTGTCTTCTCGCCGGGATAACCCGAGGTGATGATCCAGTCTTGCAGGAGCCCTTCCATGAAGTCGAGGTACTTCTGCTCCCCGGTGGCGTGGTAGGCGTTGAGCAGGATGCGCAGGTGGAAGTGCCGGTTCATGCCCCAGGCCCACTCCCGGTCATTCTCTGGCCCCAGGTCATCCCAGTCCCAGCCGCCGTGGGGCAGGCGCGGCACGGCGCCCTCCTTGCCGAAATAGACAAACGTGTCGTCAAGGAACAGGTCGGCTTTCTGCGAATGTGAGCCTGCCTGCGGGGAACCGTGGCGGGCACGGTAAACGGGTAACCGCTCTTCGCGGTAATAGGTAAGCAACGCCGTGCACGCGCCCGGCCAGTCTTCCTCCCCGGCCGCGGCTGCCACCGCACCGAGTCCCGGGTGCGCGAGATCAAGATGCGCGAAGAGATACGCGACCCGTTCCGGTTCTTCCCGGCAGACATCCTGGGTGGTTTCGAGGGTGGCGGCGGAAAAAGCGATGAGCATGGCGGTGAGCATGGCAACCTCCTGGTTGGGAATAACACTTCGCGGGCAGGATAGCGCGAACGACTGAAACCACACCACCCGGGGTACGGTGTGTGTTGTACGCTGGGCGCGCTTCAGAGATGGCACGAAAACGCGCCAGGCCGCCCGGCCCACGCGGGCGGGTGCTTACGCCGCACGACACCCGGCCATCATGCGGTTTGCGCGTAGGGCTTCGAAGAGGGCGGCGCCGCCAGCTCGGCATTCACGGACACGGCCGTGTCGGCGAAGTCCGTGATGATGCCGTCCACATCGTACTGTTTGAGGAAATCACGCAGTTCCTCGGCATGCGAGTTGTAGCCGTCGGCGAGTTGGTCCGCACGGAAGGTGTACACGTTCACCATCAAATTCAAACCGTGCGCACGCGTCAGGAGGGTGGGGTCGCGCTGGAGCATCGCCTTCGATACGGAGATGCCGATCGTGTACGAAGCGACATCCTCGAGACCGCGCGCGCCCGGCCCCGCCATAGCGTCGTATTTTTCATGCTCCCACATAAGCTGCAAGAGGGGGAAGGGGCAGTCCAGCTCTTCCCGCAGCCGGCGCAAGGCCGCCTGCTCGAAGCACTGCACAAACACCGGGTCGGCCTCGCTCGTATAGTCGTGCGCGAGGAGTTCCTCGAGCACGGACTTCTCGAGGTCGAAGCCTTCCTCGTGGTGCCAGTCAGTGTCTTTCAGTTCCACAAAGAGCCCCACGCAGCGGCCGGTGCTGGCGTTGAGTCCCTGGATAAGCTCGATGGCTTCTTTCAGCGTGGGAATCTCGAAGCGTGATTTCCCCTGGGGGAACCGGCCGAGGAAGCGTTCGTGCGGGCGCAGGCGCTTCAACTCTTCGAGCGTGAAGTCGGCTACGTAAAACTTGCCGTCTGCCCGGCCGCGATCGGGAAACACATGGCGCACATTCGTGACATTATCAAGATAGATGTCATGCACACAGATGGGGTGGTTATCCCGCGACAGCACCACGTCAAGCTCGATGTAGTCCGCGCGCATCGCGTATGCAAAGGAGTAACCTTCGAGGGTGTGCTCCGGTAAGTACCCACTGGCACCCCGGTGTGCGATAATCACCCGGTCACGTTGCGGAGGTAAGTCTTCTTCCTGCATGCCTTGCCTGTTTCCAGCCTCTCAACGGCCCTCACCCATGCCTTACCTCCCAATTATAAACCATAATTGTTGGTGCCATTTCAAGTTTGTCATTGCAGGCCGGAAAAGGCCCGGGTTCCGGTCAACAGGGAGGGCGAGCGTACCCGCGAGCCGATAACCCCACGCAATCCCCCAACACGGCGGGCAGGGAGGGCGAGCGTACCCGCGAGCCGAAACGCGACGTAAGCCCCCAAGGCGGCGGGCAGGGAAAGCGAGCGTCCCCGCGAGCCGAAAACCCCACGCAATCCCCCAACACGGCGGGCAGGGAGGGCGAG
>CAZMVU010000206.1:6683-8785 GCA_964569295.1 uncultured Nitrospirales bacterium | reverse complement strand
ATCACCCGCCCCCGCAACTCCCCTGCCATTCAAGACTTTCAAATTTCGCAATTGGTCGGCCCGTGGACCATTTGACTGATAACCCCCATACTTGCTATGATTTATGCCCTTTGTAAAACCTTACTGAAAGGAGACTTCCCGAGCATGACAGAGGAAATGGAAAATCAGGGCAACCAACCGGCTGCGGACGCCGCGGCGGGCGTCGAGCCCACGGCAACCGTTGCAGCCAACAGAAGCAAGTACTTCGACGAGGAGGACGACTTCGAGCTGGATGAAGCGCAGTCGATGTCGATGGAGGACCTCGAGGCCCTCTACGACGAGACCATGAGCAACTTCAAAGAGGGCGAAGTCGTGCGCGGAAGCATTGTCGATATCGGCGATGACCGCGTGCTTGTCGACATCGGCTACAAGAGCGAGGGCATCGTGGGCGCCCACGAATTCGGCACGATGGATGAAATTGCCGTGGGCGACACCTTCGATTTCTACATCGAGGAACCGGAAGACGAGGACGGCATGCCCGTTCTCTCGAAGCAAAAAGCCGATCGCATCAAGAACTGGGAGCACATCCAGAACATCTACGAGGCCGATGGCGCCATCGAAGGCACCATCACACGCCGCGTGAAGGGCGGGCTCAAGGTGGATATCGGCATCGACGCGTTCATGCCGGCCAGCCAACTGACCTTCCGTCCCACCGGCGACCTCGAGCGGTATATCGGCGAGCGCATGGAGTTCAAAATCATCAAGCTCACCAAGCGCCGCCGCAATGTCGTGGTGAGCCGCCGCAAGTTGCTCGAAGAACAGCGTGCGGAAGAGAAAGAGACGTTGTTGCGCACCATCGACGTCGGACAACTGCTCACCGGGGAAGTCAAGAACATCACCGACTTCGGCGCTTTCGTGGACGTGGGCGGCATCGACGGCCTGCTCCACGTGACCGACATGAGCTGGGGCCGCGTCAAGCACCCGAGCCAGGTGGTCAGCGTTGGCCAGAAGATCGAGGTCATGGTCCTCAGCTTCGACCCGCAATCCGAGCGTATCAGCCTCGGGCTCAAACAAAAGACCGACAACCCGTGGAAGACCGCCGCAGAACGCTATCCCGTCGGCTCGATTGTCACCGGCCGGGTGGTGTCCATGACGGACTACGGCGCGTTCGTGCAGATCGAGGACGGCATCGAGGGCATGGTCCACGTTTCCGAGATGAGCTGGACCCGCCGGGTGCGCCATCCAAGCGAATTACTCAAGATTGACGACGAAATCCCCGTCATGATCCTCAGCGTCGATCCCGACGCGGAGAAGATTGCCCTGGGCCTCAAGCAGACCCAGCCCAACCCGTGGAAAGAGATTGGGCAGCGCTACCCCGTCGGTTCGACGGTCAAGGGCATTGTGCGCAACCTCACGGACTACGGCGCCTTCGTGCAGCTCGAGGAAGGCATTGACGGCTTGTTGCATGTCTCCGACATGTCGTGGACCAAGAAGGTCAACCATCCCTCGGAGATGCTCGAGAAGGGGCAGGAGGTCGAGGTCAAGGTGCTCAGCATCGACCCCGACAACGAGAAGATCAGCGTGGGCTACAAGCAGCTCCAGGACGACCCGTGGCTCGCGGTAGTCGAGGGACTGCCTATCGGTTCGCATGCCGAGGTCGAGGTGGCCAAGCTGGTCAGCTTCGGCGCGTTTGCCCGGCTCGAAAACGGCATTGAAGGGCTCATCCACGTGAGCGAGCTCTCCGATGACCGCGTGCAGAAGCCGGAAGAAGTGGTCAGCGTGGGCGACAAGCTCCATGCCAAGGTCATCAGCATCGACCCCGTCGAGCGCAAGATCGGCCTGAGTGTGCGCGAATACCTGCGTGACCAAAGCCGCCAGCTTCAGGAAGACTACGGCAAGACCGGCGGTGGCGAGGAAGGCGAAAAGGTCGATGTGGCGGCCCAGATGCGCAGCATGGGCGCCCCCGAAACCGTTTACCAGGCCGGCCGCACCATGGCCGATGTCGCAGGCGAGCTCATGGCCGCGGCGGCCCCGCGCAAAGTGGAAGTAGCTGCCCCTGAAGCGGCGCCCGCCCCGGTGGAAGAAGCTGCCCCTGAAGCGGCGCCCGCCCCGGCGGAAGAAGC
>CAZMVU010000206.1:0-6583 GCA_964569295.1 uncultured Nitrospirales bacterium | reverse complement strand
GGAAGAAGCTGCCCCTGAAGCGGCGCCCGCCCCGGCGGAAGAAGCTGCCCCTGAAGCGGCGTCCGCCCCGGCGGAAGAAGCTGCGCCCGAAACGCCTGCTGAAGCGGAAGCCCAGCCGGCCCAAGAGGAGGCCCCAGCCGAAGAGACGCCCCCGGCTCCCGCCGAAGGCGCCTCTTCGGAGGGCGTAGTAGAGACGCCGGACGACGCGGCGTTGGAGGAAGAAGAGAAGCAAGGCGAATAGCTGCTTCTCGATTGCTCATCCTGTTACTATGCGGGCGCCGCGGTCCAGACGAGACCCGGCGCCCCATTTGTCTGTGTGGCGGGCGGAAGGAAACCCCGCCCGGCCACTGTTTTACGTACAGGAAGTGGATACCGGTTCAGGCGGTCAGCCGTGCGTGCCGGACAGCGCGCCCGGAAAAAGATCGGCGGCGGTCTCGCAGCCGCACCGGGCCGTATGCATGTTCCTGGGAAAAGACGAAAACGATAATCTGCTTCCCGCGTGGAAGAGGAGGTTCAAACTTATGGCAACGGCAAAGAAGACAACCGGCCACCCCATGGCGGGTGTGGAAATGAGCGGCGCCGATGCGGTCATCCAGGTCATGGCCGATGAAGGGGTCGATACGATCTTCGGCTACTCGGGGGGCGCGAT
Organism: uncultured Nitrospirales bacterium; assembly: GCA_964569295.1. Lineage (GTDB taxonomy): Bacteria > Hydrogenedentota > Hydrogenedentia > Hydrogenedentales > JAGMZX01 > CAZMVU01. Next base: position 5,934 of record CAZMVU010000206.1, on the reverse strand, counting down.
TCTGCCCACCTATGACGCCGTCTTCCGCTATAACAAAGACAACCCGAACAAGGCGATCAACCTCGTGGTGCCCGCCAACGAACAAGGCGCCGGCTTTATGGCCGCCGGCTACGCACGCACGACGGGCAAGGTCGGCGTGTCGCTCGTGACCTCGGGCCCCGGTGCCACGAACAGCGTGACCCCGGTGCGCGATTCGATGGCCGATTCAATCCCGCTGGTTGTCGTGTGCGGGCAGGTGGCGCGGGCGTCCGTTGGCACAGACGCCTTTCAAGAGGCGCCGGTCTTCGGGATCATGAGTGCGTGCGCCAAGCACGTCTTCCTCGTGAAAAATGAGGAAGAACTCGAGATCACGATGCGCAGTGCGTTTTACATCGCGCGAACCGGCCGGCCCGGCCCCGTCGTCATCGATATCCCGAAGGATGTGCAGAACCACGTCCGCCCTTTCCTGGGCGAGGGCATGATACCCATGACCGGGTACCGGCGCCGTATCGACGTGATCAACAACTCGCGCCTCTCGAAACCCGAGGCCAAGGCCTTCTTCAAAATGCTCAAAGAGAGCAAGCATCCGCTGGTGTACGCCGGTGGCGGGGTCATCAACGGCGAAGCGAGCGCGGAGTTGCGCGCGTTCTGCGAGAAGTTCCAAGTTCCCGTGGTCACCACGCTCATGGGTATCGGCGCGATGGACACGACCGACGGCCACTGCCTGCACATGCTCGGCATGCACGGCACAGCCTATGCCAACTACGCCGTGCTTGACTGCGATTTTCTCATTGCCTTGGGCGCCCGGTTCGACGACCGGGTGGCGGGAGTGCCCAAAGCTTTTGCAAGGAATGCGCGCATTGCCCATATAGACATCGACGCTGCCGAGATCAATAAGGTGAAGCAGGCGGACTGGCATCACACGGGGAATGTGAAGACCGCCCTCGCCGACCTGCTCGAATACGGCAAGAAGGTCGAGGTGGACCACAGCGCCTGGCTCGAACATGTGGCCGCGCTCAAACAGCGCCACAAGCAGGACTTCAACCGCAACGCCGACATTATTCAGCCCCAACTCGTGTGCGAGACGTTGAATGAGATTACCCGCGGCGAGGCGGTCATTGTCACCGGCGTTGGCCAGCACCAGATGTTCGCCGCGCAACATTTCGACTTCAAGCACCCGCGCACCTGGCTCACCTCGGGGTCGATGGGCACCATGGGCTTCGGACTGCCCGCCGCCATCGGCGCCGCCTTCGGCCGCCCAGACACGATCGTGGTGGATGTCGACGGCGACGGCAGCCTGCGTATGAATCTGGGCGAGCTCGAGACCTGCACCACCTACAACGTTCCGGTTAAGGTTCTCCTGCTGAACAACCTGGGCGATGGCATGGTGGTCCAGTGGCAGACCCTCTACTTCGGGAGCCGCTTCTCCGGCACGGACAAAACGCTGCACAAGAAAGATTTTGTGAAGGCGGCCGAGGCGGATGGTTTCGAGTTTGCACGGCGTGTCGAACGGCAGGCCGATTTGCGCGGTGCGCTCGAGGACTTTGTGAAGCATGAGGGCCCCGCCTTCCTCGAGGTCATGGTGGACAAGGAGGCCTTCGTCTATCCGATGGTGGGCCCCGGCATGCCGTATGAAGAGATGATCACCGGCCCGTATATTCAAAGCCGGGAAAAGCAAGACGGGGGCGCCACGCTCGAAACGAGCGACGCCTTTTAGTCCGCGTTATACCTATAGTATGCAGGTGGGAAGGATCGGGGTGGTCCTTTCCACCGGTTGTTTGGCATTATTTCACGCTTGCCCAAGACAAGCGCGCCATACCCGGAAATGGCCTCTATTGACGCGGCTATCGTGGCGCCCACGCACCGGCAGACCGGTTCTCGAAGATTGCGCTTTTTGCGATGCTACCCGTGCTCTTGGACGGTGAAAACACCCGATTGCCCGCCGGATTGTCTTGGGCACTAATCGCATAATATACTGATTGCATGCCGCGCCCCAGACCCGGCGGCGTGGGTCATACCAAAGGAGAGGGGCATGCACACGGATATTATCCCGCGCCTGCGCGAACTTGGGCGCAATCTGTATTGGACCTGGAATCCCTATGTGGTCCAAATCTTCCACGACCTCGCTCCGCAGCTTTGGCGCGAGGTGAACCACAACCCCGTGGACTTTCTCGAGCGTTTGCCCGAGGAAACCGTGAAGCAGCAGAGCGAGGAACTCGCCCTCGAAACCCGCATCACCTTCGCTTTTCATGGGCTACAGGGCTACCTCGAAGCGGAAAACACATGGGGCGACTGGCATGCCGGGCCACTGCGTGCGGCGCCGGTGGCCTATTTTTCCGCCGAGTTCGGGCTCCACGAATCGCTGCCCATCTACTCGGGCGGGCTCGGCGTGCTCGCGGGCGATCACCTTAAAACGGCTTCGGATCTCGGCATCCCCATGGTTGGCGTCGGCCTGTTTTACGCCAAGGGCTACTTTACCCAGATGCTCGACGAAACGGGCTGGCAGCAACAGCACTATTTCTCCTCGGATGTCGACGTGCTTCCCATGGAACGCGCGGAAGATGCGGACGGGAATACGCTGGTGGTTACGGTGCGCACCAATGATGACGCGGGTATTCATGCTGCCGTGTGGACCGCCCAGGTCGGCCGGTGCCGCCTCGTGCTGCTCGATACGAATATCGACCGCAACACGAAGGAAGACCGTGCACTGACCGCGGGTCTCTACGGCGGCGACACCACGACGCGTATTCGCCAGGAATTGGTGCTGGGCGTGGGCGGCATGCGCGCCCTGGACGCCATGGGCATTCTGCCCGGCGTGATCCATCTCAACGAGGGCCACAGTGCCTTTGGCGTGTTCGAGTTTGCACGTATCCTCATGACGCGTAATGGCATAAGCTTTGCCGCTGTGCAGGAGCGGGTAGCGCGCAAGACGGTCTTCACCACGCATACCCCCGTACCCGCAGGACATGACCGGTTTGACCCGGACCTTGTGTTGAACACACTCGGGCCGCTGCGCGAGGCGCTTGGCATCAATGAAGGGCATTTGCTGTCGCTGGGCCGCATGAACCCCGACGATCCGGACGAGCCGTTCTGCATGACAATCCTCGGCATAAAGATGTCCCGCTATTGCAATGCCGTGTCCGCGCTGCACAGCCACGTGAGCCGCGACATGTGGAAAGGGCTCTGGCCCGATCGCGCCGTACATGAGGTGCCCATCGGCCATATCACCAACGGCATCCATGTGCCCTCGTGGCTCTCGCAGCCCATGGAACGCCTGTACAGCCGGTACCTCGGCGAGAAGTGGTGTGTCCAAATGGCCCATGCAAGCACATGGCAGAAAACCGAAGACATCGACGATGCGGAGTTCTGGGAGCAGCACCAGATCATGAAGATGCGCCTCATCCAGTTCGTACGCCGCCGCTGGCGCGCCCAGATGGAAGCCAAGGGGCTGCCCGAACCCGCCGAGGCCAACGGCCGCCCCATCCTCAACCCGGATGCGCTCACCATCGGCTTTGCCCGGCGCTACGCCACCTACAAGCGTGGGGACCTCCTGCTACGTGACCTCGACCGGCTCGATAAACTCTTGAACAAGCAGGGCAAGCCGGTCCAGCTCATCTTCGCGGGGAAGGCACACCCGGCGGACGACCTTGGCAAGCAGGTTATTCAGAATGTGTTCGACATTACGCAGGACAAGCGTTTCGCGGGCAAGGTCGTCTTCGTCGAGGACTACAACATGAACGTCGGCCGCCACCTGGTGCAGGGTGTCGATCTGTGGCTCAACAATCCCCGGCGCCCTCTCGAAGCCTGCGGTACCAGCGGGCAGAAGGTCGTCCTCAACGGCGGTCTCAACTGTTCGGTGCTCGACGGCTGGTGGGCGGAGGGCTACGATGGCGCCAATGGCTTTGCTATCGGGCGCGGCGATGAGCACGCCGACCCCGAAACGCAGGATGCCTATGATCTCGCGGAAGTGTTCCGCGTGCTCGAGGAGGAAGTGGTGCCCTTGTTTTATGATCGCAATGCCGAGGGCGTGCCCGTGCGCTGGGTGGCCATGCTCAAGCATGCGATTGTCACGCTTGCCTGGCGGTTCAGCGCCTCGCGCATGATGACCGACTATGCCGTGGGTTGCTACCTGCCTGCCGCCGGCGGACTTACCTCGAGCTTTCCATCCGTAACGCTGATGCGGTAAGACAGATTCGGAAAAGACGGCGCGGGGATACGCCGTTGGCCCCTCGTCCTCCCATGCCGCGTGCCCTCCCGGCGCAGGTCAGTGCGTTGAATGGCGTGCATCGAGGGCGTCGCGGGTAGCCGCGAATACCTCGTCGACACGGATGCGCTTCATGCATTGGTTGTCCCGGCAGAAGGAAACGCGCATGTTGGCCGCGCTCAGGCACGGGCTGCACGCAAGGCCTTTGTACACCGGGTGAATGTGCTCGCCGAGTGGACCGTACAAAGTCGGGGTCTCGGAACCGAATAGTACGATGACCTCGACGCTGGTAAGTGCGGCGAAATGCGCCGGCCCGCTGTCGGTCGAAATCAGCGCATCGGCCATGCTGAGCAGCCCGATAAGCTGCCGCAAGTTCAGGCTGCCAGCGAGATTCACCGCCCGATCACTGCCGATAGCCATGCACAGTGCATCCACGCCTTCGTGTTCCTCGGGCAGCCCCGTGATGAATATGCGTGCCTGCGGGTACGCATCGAGCAGGCGCTGGGCGAGTGCGGCGAACTTCTCCGGCGCCCACCGGCGGATGGGCATGATATCGCCCACTTTCGGGTTGAACACCACCACAGGGCCGGTATCCGGCGCGACGCCGTGTTCCTCGAGCAGCCCCTCAATGTACGTCTTATCCTCCGGCGGCGGCTCGAAAGCCGGCAGGTGATGCGGCAGCGCTTCGGGTACGTACTTCGGCAGCGGGTATTCGCGGGAATCGCGTTGGGCGGCAGCGAAGAGCACATCGTAGTGCACGCTCATATGGTGGTACGGATTGTACTGCACGCGGTGCGTGAGCAAATCGCCGCGGTACAACCCTTCATTGGCGAACTTGTGCAGGCCCACACGCCGCCGCGCCCCGCTCAGGAAGGCGAGAATGGTGGACACCCGCGCGAACAACTCCATGTCGATGGTCGTATCGATCCGTTCCCGCCGCATCCGCCACAGCATACGCAGTACATCCGCAACGAACACGAAGAAATTGTCGTCCCGCACCACAAATACATTTTTCGCCGGCACGATGTCGAGCAGATCCAGAATGGTGCGGTTTTTCTCGAACACGCAGAAGAAGATATTCTCCCGGCCCACCAGATCGGCCGCCCGGTGCAGCACGCCGTTGGCGAGCACTGTGGCGCCTTGTTCAGCAAGCTTGATGAACGCGATACGGCGTATGGGCGGGATCGGGCGGTTGTAGGGCGGCAACGCCTTTCCCATGCGGCGCAGACCGCTGAGTACGCAACAAAGCGCGACACCGCCGTAGCGATCGACCTTGCGTGTGGTGTCGAGCTTCACTGTGCCATATTCTCCTGACTAAGATCGGGCGGCGCTGTTCAGGTGCGGCGTATTGTACCGTGTAACGCCGGGGACATAAAAGGCGCCGGCGCAGCCGCCACGCACGGGTGCGCGGGGCGGCGGGCGTCGGGGCGCGTCTTTCATGTTTCGTAATTCTCTAGCCGTATGGTGCAAGGGGGCGCACTTGGTTCGCCAATCTGTCCCGTGACAGCGAATACCCGCGTGCGACGGGGATAGCCATGCCGTGAGCGCCACTTTGGACTGCGGTGACTTGCCACCGCAGTCCAAAGCGTGCATACATCGTGACGCATAGGTAACTCTTTAGCCGTTTGCCGTGGTGCGGCGCACACCTTTCGGCAATCGGTCCCGTGATAGCGATTACCAGCGTACGACGGAGATCGCCATGCCGTTGGCGCTACTTTGGACTGCGGTGGCTTGCCACCGCTATTGCGCGC
>CAZMVU010000205.1:0-8829 GCA_964569295.1 uncultured Nitrospirales bacterium | reverse complement strand
ACTGCGGTGGCTTGCCACCGCTATTGCGCGCGTGGGCTGAAGTGCATGCATTTGTTCAAGGTGGGAGAGCAACCGTACACAGTCGCCAGCGGTGTCCTTGAAACCTTCTCGGGCTCATGAGCAGGCCACAAGGGGGGTGGGCTGGAGGCCACGAGGCTTTTTTCTCCCGGCTTGCGCGCCAGCGTCTATCCACGGCCTTTGCGGGAAAAGCGGTGGCAAGCCACCGCAGTCCAAAGTGCGCCTACGTCTTGACTGATAGAAACAGCGGGTGGGCCAGAACCGCGACCCGCGCTGATACCAGGGAGTTGTATGACGTATGGGAAACGGCTCACGGCAAACGGCTAAAGAATTACTCCTTTTCATCGTTAATGCCACTGACATGCTGTTGTAGTGCTGCTGTTTTAACCAGCGGCTGCATGAGAACGGCACCCTGTACAATGCGGTGGCTTGTCTGTATGCGATGCCAGGCCGGCCCTTCAGGCGGGGTGTGCTTGCCTTGGGATCCGTGTTGGGCCTATCCTGATCGGCATGACCACAAACTGGAGGAAGTTTTCATGAACGCGATCATGCTGTCCGTCCTGATAGCTGCTGCCGGCGCAACGTATGAGGCCAACTGGGGATCCATCGACAGCCGCCCGAACCCGCAATGGTTCGAGGACGCCAAGTTCGGCATCTTCATTCATTGGGGTGTCTACGCCGTGCCCGCGTGGGGGCCGAAAGACCGTTACGCCGAGTGGTACTGGCATGATATGCAGAATAAGGATGGCGCCACTTGGCAGTTCCACAAGGAAACCTACGGCGAGGACTTCAAGTACCAGGACTTCGTGCCGGATTTCACCTGCGAAATGTTCGATCCGGCGGAATGGGCCGATATCTTCAAGCGCTCCGGCGCAAAATATATCGTGCTCACCTCGAAACACCATGAGGGCTATTGCCTCTGGCCGAATGATGAGGCGTGGAACTGGAACAGCGTGGACACAGGCCCCCATCGGGATCTCATCGGCGAGCTCATCGAGGCCGTGCGGGCCGAGAACCTGCGCATGGGCTTCTACTACTCGCTCTACGAATGGTTCAACCCGCTCTTCAAAAGCGATGTGGACCGCTACGTGGACGAGCACATGCTCCCGCAGTTGAAAGACCTCGTGCAGAAGTACGCGCCGGACGTCATCTGGCCCGACGGCGAATGGGATTACACGAGCGATGTGTGGCGCAGCACGGAGTTCCTCGCGTGGCTGTTCAATGAGTCCAACGCCCCCGAGGACGTCGTCATCAACGACCGCTGGGGCAAGGAATGCCGCAACCGCCACGGCGGCTTCGCTACGCCCGAGTACGGCGGGATTCCCGAGGGACACCTCATACAGAACGGCTTCTTCGAGGAATGCCAGGGCATGGGCCACTCGTTCGGCTACAACCGCAACGAGGGCGTGGACAACTACCGCTCGGCCACGGAGCTGATCCACCTGCTGATCGACAACGTGAGCCGCGGCGGCAACCTGTTGCTCGACATCGGCCCCACAGCCGACGGGCGCATCCCGGTGATCATGCAGCAGCGGCTGGTGGACATGGGCGAATGGCTGGATGTGAACGGCGAAGCCATTTACGGCACCGAGCGCTGGGAAGATGCGCCGGAGTTGAAAAAGGGTGCCTTCACCAAGAAGAGCGTGCGCTTCACCAAGAAAGGTGACACCATTTACGCCATCTGCCTCGAATGGCCCGTCGAGCCCGTGGTCATCCCCGGCGCCGCCGGCCGCACCGCCACGCTCATCGGCTGGGATGGCAGCGTCGAAACGGCCGATGAGGGCGATGCGCTGGCCATCGTGCCCCCGGCCGTTACCCCGGACGCCATGCCCTGCCAGCACGCCTGGGTGTTTGAATTGAAGAAGTAGGAACCAGGAAACCGCCCAGCTTAAGCGATATCGAAGCGTGTTTGCGTGCACATTGCGACGAGATAGCGCGCGGATACGGCGTGTCTGAAATCGGCGTGTTCGGGGCGTATGTGCGCGGCGAAGCAACCGTTGACAGCGATATCGATATCCTTGTCGCGTTTGACCGGCCCGTGGGGTTCTTCGAGTTCCTCGGCCTCGAGGAAAACTCAGCGAGTGGCTTGGCGCAAAGGTTGACCTGGTTACGAAGGCCGCGCTCAAACCGCGGCCAGGCAAGCGCATTCTGGATGAGGTGGTCATGGTATGACACGTGACTACCGTGACTACCTCGACGACATCGTGATGTCGATCGACGAAGTCTGCACCTTTACCTCTGGCATGTCGTTCGAGCAATTCGCCAATGACCGCAAGACACGCAACGCCGTCGTGCGGAGCCTGGAGGTCTTGGGAGAAGCTGCGAAACGCATCCCGGAAGAAATCCGTTTGCTTGCACCCGAGGTTGCGCCCCGCAATCAAACGGCTTGTCGAACTTGAAAGCGAAACGGGCGGTGAGGAGTCGGTATAGCGGCTTTGAAGGCGGAGGGGACACAAGGAAAATGGGCACAGAACCAAGCGAGCCGGCCGCGCCGGTCAGCTATTGCGAACGCGTGGACTGACCTCCCTTTTCCGGACCGCGCGATTTCTGTCCGCCCTGTCCTTAAAGGGCGGCACAGATAATCTGCACGACTATACAGCGGCGCTTTGTCACGCGCTTTCAGCGCTAAGAATCTTATTAGTAACATTTACCCAGGGCGTGGCCTGGGTTATCTTGTAATTGGCCTTTCAGGCCGCCGGATTGCACGACGGGCAACGACCGAAGGTCTCCAGTTGCCGGCGGGGAAGAGGAGACCTGAAGGTCGGCATGGTGGCGCGGTCGCAGACCCGCCCACAACCGAAGGTCGGCATGGTGGCGCGGTCGCAGACCCGGCCACAACCGAAGGTCGGCATGGTGGCGCGGTCGCAGACCCGCCAGAACCAGACGCTCGCCCTCCCTGTAGACCAGAACGCGCTCTTTCTTCAGGGCCAACGGCCCGTACCATACCAGCCTGGGCCGAAGGCCCAGGTCATCTGGCACCCACAGGGAAGAGGGCTGAAAGCCCGAGCCATAAGTCTTCATAGTACGCGCTTTCAGCGCTTGAATAAGCGCATCCATAACCTGGGCCGTTGGCTCAGGCTGGTATGGAACCGCGCCTTCGGTGCTACGGAGGACAAGCCGCAGTCCTTCACAAGCCGCCCCGAACGACCACCCACCGGATACGCCTTCCCAGCCTTGGGTTGTGGGCAAAGCCCACATTGGCCGGGTGGACGGCGCCCACGATGAAGCGTCTACCTCGTCATAGGGCCGTGAGTGCCTGTTCGAGATCGGCCACCAGCACTTCCGCCGGCTCGATACCCATCGACAGGCGCACGGAATGGGGGCGCACGCCGAAGACTGTGCGCCGTTCTGGGGGCAGGTAGAGCATCGTGGTGAGGTACGGGATGCAGATGAGCGTTTCGGTGGCGCCCAGGCTCACGGCGTGGTAAATGACCGCGAGTTGGTTGATAAAACGTTTGGCGTCCTCCTGATTCTCGCCGACATCGAATGCGAGAAGGCCACCGAAACCGTTGTGCATTTGGCTTGCGGCAATGGCATGGCCGGGGTGGTGCGGCAGGCCGGGGTAGGACAAGCGCGCGATCTTCGGATGGCCGTGCAAAGCTTCGGCCACAACCTGGGCATTACGGTTCATGACCTCGGCCCGCAGCGGGAAGGTTTTCAAACCCCGGTCGAGCAGGAAGGCCGAATGGGGGTCGAGTGTTGAGCCGATGGCTTGCCGCGTGAACCACAGGGCGGTGTACGCGTCCTTGTCGCCGGCGATGGCGCCTGCCATGAGATCGTTGTGGCCGCCGAGCCCTTTTGTCGCGCTGTGTATGACGAGATGCGCGCCCAGGGCGAGTGGCTGCTGGTGGTAGGGCGTGGCGAATGTATTGTCCACGACAACCATGGCGCCCACCGTATCCGCAGCCGCCCGTACCGCCGCGATGTCGATAATCTTGCACAGCGGATTGCTCGGCGTTTCGAGGAAAATCATGGCCGTGTTCGGCTGGATGCACGCGCTGATGTTGCTAGCCGCCGCCGCGTCCATCCACGTCACCTCGACGCCGAGCCGCTCGAGAATGAGGGAGACCTTGTAGTTCGCGCCATAGGTATCGTGGAAGATGATTAGATTGTCCCCGGCTTTCAAGTAAGTCAGGTAAACGAGTGTACACGCGGCCATGCCGGAAGTGACCAGCACGCAGTCTTCCGCTCCCTCGAGGGCGGCAATCTTCTTCTCGACGGCACGCACGGTCGGGTTGTCGTCGCGGTGATAGGTGTAACCGTCTATCTCGCCGTCGGTAATTTGGCGCAGCACCTCGAACGAGTCGTACTGGTAGTTGACGGCATTGACAATGGGCGTGACCATGGGGCGGTTGCCGTACGGCGTGAGCGGATCGACAGGCATACGTTACTTATCCTTTCAGTGCGTCCCGCGTCCGAATTCCAGCGCGGCGCGAAGCGTGTTTGCGCCGGTCGTCCCCCGGTGCGGGCAGACGGGCATGACACGGGGCGGCCGCGCATTCCCCCATGCACACCGCCCAAAATACAGGAAGTATACGCTTTTGGCCGCCGCCGGTACAGTTCACGCAATGTGCTGGCCGCCGCGTGCTTGCGATGCCGCGCTCCGCCTGCACGGGGGCACGGCGGTGTGGTATATTCCCGGCCTGTCAAGGAGAGCGGAAACATGAAGCACATGAGAGGGAAGCGGGGCTGCGAGTGAGGAGCTAGCCGGACAATGTCATACAGTTCCCCTTCCGCGCCCCCGGTTGAGCCGAAACAAGGCGCGCGCAATCAGTTCGGTGCCTTCGGCGGCGTGTTCACACCGTGTATCCTCACGATTCTCGGCGTCATCATGTTCATGCGCGCCAACTTCGTGCTCGGGCAGGCGGGCCTGTGGCAAATGCTGCTTATCCTGGCGCTGTGCAAGAGCATCACGTTCTTCACGGCCCTGTCCGCCAGCGCTATCGCCACCAACATGCAGGTGCGCGGGGGCGGCGCCTATTACCTCATTTCGCGCGTGCTCGGCCCGGAGTTCGGCGGGGCCATCGGGCTGATGCTTTTCCTCGCGCAGGCGGTCTCGATTCCGTTTTACATCCTGGGATTCACGGAAGCGTTGGTCCAGGTGTTTCCCGCGATGCAAGACAGTTTTCTTGCGATAGCGCTGGGTACCGCCGTAATCCTCTTTCTCTTTGCGTACATTGGCGCTGGCTGGGCGATTCGTGTGCAGTACGCCATTCTCGCCGTGCTCATGCTGGCCGTGGTTTCCTTTCTCGGCGGCGCACTCGGGCGGTTCTCCACTGAACGCCTTGCCGAGAACTGGTCGAGTGGCTACACGCCGTTGCTGTCCGATGCGCCCGGCGCAGGACTGCACTCCTTCTGGATCGTGTTTGCCATCTACTTCCCGGCCGTCACGGGAATCATGGCCGGCATCAATATGTCCGGCGATCTGCACGATCCCGCCAAGAGCATCCCACGCGGCACGCTCTGGGCCATTGGCACGGGCCTCGTGATCTATGTGCTGCTCGCCGTAACCAGTGCGGCGGCCTACTCCCGGGAGAGCCTCATCGAGACGCCCTACCTCGTGCTGCGGGACAACGCCTTTCTCGCCGCTGGCTGGCTTGTAACCGCCGGGGTCTTTGCGGCCACGCTATCGAGCGCGCTCGGCAGCTTCATGGGGGCGCCGCGGGTGTTGCAAGCCGTGGCCCGCGACCGCATTCTGCCGGTGCTGCGCCCGTTTGGCGTGGGCGCCCGAAAAGGCGACGAACCCCGCCGGGCCGTGCTGCTGGCCGCCGCCATGACCATTGGTGTGCTGGTCTGGTCGAACTATGCCGAGGGCGACGCGCTCAACCTCGTGGCCTTGGTCATCACCGAGTTCTTTCTCTACGCCTACGGCATGCTCAACATTTCCGCCTTCATCGAGGCCGTCGGGCAGAACCCCTCATTCCGGCCCCGGTTCCGGTTCTTCCACTGGGGCACGGCGCTTGCCGGGGCAATCGGATGCATGATGGTCGCTCTTGTCATTAACCCTACCCAGGCGATTGTGGCCTTTGTGTTTCTCACCGTGCTCGTGTGGCAGCTCAAGCGGCGCGAACTCCAGACCACCTTCGGCGACGCCTGGCGCGGTTTTCTGTACCGCAGCATCCGCAACAGTCTGGCGCGTCTCAGCCGCATGGAGGAGACGCCGAAGAATTGGCGGCCCACGTGCCTGGTGTTCTCGGGCAACCCGGATTCCCGCGAAGGGCTGGTGACTTATGCCGTGTGGTTCGAGGCGGGGCGGGGCCTGGTGTTTCTGGCGGAGGTATTGGTGGGTACTTTCGAAGAATATGCCAAACGCCGGGGCGCCGCGCTCGAACGCCTGCGCGACTACTGTGAGGAGCATCGCGTGCAGGCGTTCCCCGTTGTCATGATCGACCCGGATCTGCAACGCGGCATGGAAGCCATTCTCCAGGGAATACGCGTCGGGCCGATTCAGCCCAACCTCGCTGTGTTCGGGTGGTCCGAGGACTCGGAGCATGCCGGGCGGCAGGCCCAATTGTTCCGCATGGCGCGCCAGTTGGGCATGGCCCTTATGGTCATTCGCCTGGGCGACCGGCACCTCACCTTCGGGCGCAGGCGTATCGATATCTGGTGGCGCGGCATGGAAAACGGCGGGCTCATGCTCCTGCTGGCCTATCTCCTGCGCGGTAACTGGGAGTGGGCCGACAGCGAGGTGCGGCTTATCCGTCTTGTACCGCGCCAGGCCGCCCATGATGACACTTTTGCCGACCTCAAGAAGCTGCTCGCCATCGCGCGTGTCGAAGCAACGCCGCATGTGCTGGTGTCCGAACTGCCCGTCGCCCAGGTGGTCAAGCGCGAGAGCGAGGCCTCCGACTGCGTCATCATAGGATTTGGTGTGCCGGAAGAAGGCGGGTCCGACCAGTGGCATGCGCGCTGTCAGAGCCTGTTGTGCAATGGCCCGACCACGGTGTTTGTGTGCAGTGCCGGTGCCGAGGATATACTGGCCTGATGCAAAATCCCTACGTCCCCGATCCGCGCTTCATCACGCACGAGGATACCCCGGCCTGCCTGCATCTGCCGCGCGAAGAGCTCGGTGCGCGCGTCGATGCGGCATTGCAACGCCTTGCCCATTGCCGGGCATGCCCGCGGTTGTGCGGTGTGGACCGCCTGCGGGGCGCCCATGGCCGGTGCAATACGGGCCGCTACGCCCGCGTCGCCAGTAGTTTCCCGCACATGGGCGAGGAGGACTGCCTGCGTGGGACGCGGGGGAGCGGTACCATCTTTTTCAGCGGGTGCAACCTGTGTTGTGCCTTCTGTCAGAATTGGGACATCAGCCAACGGCCTGCGGGCCGCGAAATGACGGGCCAAGACATTGCCCGGCAAATGCTGTCGCTCCAGGAATTGGGCTGCCACAACATCAACTTCGTCACGCCGTCGCACGTGGCGCCCCAGGTGCTCGAGGCCATTGCCTGCGCCATCGATCAGGGCCTGCGCCTGCCCATTGTCTACAACACCAGCGCCTACGACAGCGTCGAGACCCTTCGGCTGTTCGAGGGCGTGGTCGATATCTACATGCCCGATGTGAAGTTCTGGGAACCGGCTACGGCCGCGGCCCTGTCTGCCGCGCGGGACTATCCCGAGCGCATGCGCGAAGCTGTCGCGGAGATGCAACGGCAAGTGGGCGTGCTCATGCTCGGTCCCGACGGCGTGGCGCGCCGGGGACTACTCGTGCGGCACCTGGTGATGCCCGGGCTGGTCGCAGAATCGCGCGCCATTTTCCAGTGGCTGGCGGAAGAAATCTCGCCCGAGACCTGTGTGAACATCATGGGGCAATACCGGCCCGCCAACCGTGTTGGACTCGAGCCGCACCTCGAATACCTCAACCGCCGGGTCACACCGCGTGAACTCGATCAGGCGGTTAAGGCTGCGCGCGAGGCCGGGATACACCGGCTGGAAGAATACGAGTTGTGTTGAAGGAAGGGGGCGTACATAGCGCACGCAGATAAGGGGTATGTGCGCAGGGCACACACCACCTCGCCGGGCATGGCCTGGAGACCGGCAAAAACGCAGGCCCCAAAAATGGACCGGCGGCAAGGAGAAGCACGAGTCGTCACGCTGGAGACGCTTCGGCCTACGGTCGAGAAGCGCGGCGACGAGGTCGAGACCGTGTAGGTCGTTGGTGTGGGCAGGATGGTACTCCAGCGCCAGTTACCTGGGACCACTCGAACGTATATTCCCCTTGCCGCCGGATAGAAGGACGTCTTTGCGACAAGCTAGCTATTCAACTCGAATTATCGGCGCGGCAAGGGCGGCGTAGCGGTCTTCCTTCAAGGGCCGTGCCTGAGGGTGCGCGGTTAGCCCACCCCGAGGCCTGCCAAGAAAGGGCCCAGCGGCAAGGAGAAGCACGAGTCGTCAAGCTGGAGACGCTTCGGCCTACGGTCGAGAAGCGCGGCGACGAGGTCGAGACCGTGTAGGTCGTTGGTGTGGGCAGGATGGTACTCCAGCGCCAGTTACCTGGGACCACTCGAACGTATATTCCCCTTGCCGCCGGATAGAAAGCGTCCTTACGACAAGGCCGATGCTTCAACTGCGATCATCGGCGAGAAAGGAATCGCGTTACGGGACGCGCTCCGAGAGGTAGACCCCCGTGGCAACTCCCCCGAGTTGCCGATTCTTGTTCCCACCATATTCAATTCTATCTGGTTTCCTCGGAATTGTCAAGGACTTATTGCAAAAAAAACGGCCCTTCTTCATGTTTGAGCGGCGTCACTAAATTTAGTACCTTAGACTTCAGTTCCTGCAAAAGACAACAAGAAGTGATTCGGGCACCTTCTA
>CAZMVU010000204.1:0-8842 GCA_964569295.1 uncultured Nitrospirales bacterium | reverse complement strand
CAACCGGGGAACACGCCATTCGATCCTTGGGTTGTGGGCGCAGCCCACGTTAGCCCTATGGCGCAACGCGGCGCACTCGTTTCGCCAATCTGTTCCGTGACAGCGAATACCAGCGTGCGACGGGGATAGCCATGCTGTTGGCGCTACTTTGGAGTGCGGTGGCAAGCCACCGCACTCCAAAGGGCGCATACATCGTGACTCATAGAGGCAGCGGCTGGGCCAGAACCGCTCCGCGTACCAATACCGGAGAGTTGTATGACGTACGGCAAGCGGCTAAAGAATTACACTTTTCCAAACAAACGCGGCGAGACACAACCCCGAGAGGGGGAAGCCATGAAGACACTGTACGCTGGAATTGACCTGCATGCATGCAAACAACAAAATGTGGTTGTCGTCGCTGACAAGGATGAGGCGGTGGTGTACTGCGTCCCCATCTTACCGCAAAACCCGCATGGCCCGCAAATCCCATACAAAGGGCCGCGCGTAACGAATGGCTCACAGAATGGGTTGACAGTCCGGCGAGGCTGCTGTATGATGCAACGGGTGGTGAAGGCAAAACTCCCCCGTGGATTCGTGATTGTCTGAAACACCGGATCCACGCACCCGGATTGGGGGGGCGCTGGAGGCGGCGTGAGCAAGCAACGCCGGCGAGGGGTTGGTTGTATGGGCAAGCAACGGTACAGTTGGAGACACAGGGAGGGCGGCCACAGTGCATTACCTGGCTTGGGTATGCGGACCTGCCGGCTTCAGGTGGCTCCCGGCTGCATGGATTCTTACTAAGAAAGGAATGGGAAGTGCAAGAAACAACACGTACACTCGGAACGGCCCTTATACTTGGGTTGTTGTTGGTCTTCGCGGGTGCCGCGCAGGCGCAGGTGGACCCGCCGGTCGATTACGACACCCTGCTCGGTGACCTTGATACGGTGCTGGACGAGGCGCTCGATGGCAACTGGTCGGGCGGGGTGGAAATCTACTCGCAGGTACAGGCGCAGCCTGAATTTGCCGGTGTTGACAACGATGGCAACGGCATCAATGAAGACGACCATTTTGCCATGTTGCAGAACATCCTTAACATCGAAGGGTGCCTCGATGCGCTGGACCAGTCGGAACTCTCGGCTATTCGCAGCGATTTCGAGGCGGCACGGGCCCAGATTCAAACCTATGAAATCGAGGATCTGCCGGCGGAAGCGTGCACGAGAATAGTCTTCGAAGTTTGCACGACCATCGACGTATGCACCAACTGCACCATCCCCGTCAAAATTGGTGGTACTAACATCACGACGGTTGACGTGGAAAGCCTGTGGGGCGAGGACGGCCTCCTCAATGATGCCCACCCCGATCTCGATGACTACTTGATCGACTTGGGTGCGGCCTTTCTTACGATCGGAGACCAGCAGGGCATCGACTATTTCCAGAAGCTGGTTTCCCAGACCGTTATCGGCTATCTCCCGATTGTGATTGAGGACCTTCTTGAACAGAAGAACGCTCCGGCCGCCCAGAAGAACTACAGCATCCCCTGTGAGGAAATTGACAATATCGATCTCCAGGACGTCGATATTGAAGGGTTCGATGTCGACATTTTCGTGGACGGTGACGACATCTGCAGCTCGTTGCAAACGTTCATCAACAACTTCAGTTGCAGCAACTTCAGCTGCCACCCGACGTATCTTGCGGCCAGCGGCGATTTGGATCAGGACGGCACGTCAAACCTGGATTCGTACAACCGGGGCGATGTCGATACGCGGGCGAAATGGCTGGCGGCGGAATCGGCGCAGTTTGCCGACCCCCTCGACATCACCGCGCAACCCGAAGGCGGGACGGTCACGTGGGGCGATGCGTTCACCTTATCCGTGGGCATCAACAATATTCTCGATGAACCCTATGGGTACCAGTGGTTCAGCGGGCCGAATGAGACAAACATGGATCCGGTGGACGGCGCGACGGATGCCGCGCTGGTCCTTGATCCGGTAACGAATGTGGGAACCACCTATTACAAGGTGCAGGTGCAAGATCCGTGTGGGGCCAAGGCGCTGGTCGAGAGCGATGCCGTCGCGCTGCAAGTCGATCCCCCCCCGGTGGAGATCACGGATCAGCCCGAGGGCGGCACGGTCTTCTTGCAGAAGGACTTCACGCTCGAGGTGCAAGCGCAGATAGCCGATGGCGGTCTCGAATACCAGTGGCAGACCGACGCCTCCGGTTCGTGGGAGGACATCGCGGGCGCCGACACCAATTCGTACACCATCAGCAATGCCATGCTCGAGGATGATGGCAGTTACCGGTGTCAGATCGATTCAGACACGTACAGCACGTCCGCGACGAGCAACGAGCCGGCGGTCAACGTGGACGTACCGCAGATTGTGATTGATCAACACCCGGCCGACGCCCAGATTGAAGCAGGGCAATCCGATACGCTCGAGGTTATCGCCTCTATCGATCTCACGGGCCCGGAATTCACGGGCGACTTGACGTACCAGTGGTTCCGGAACGGCCAGCCGATCACCGGCGCCACGTCGAGCACGTACACCATCACCGACATGGGCCCGCAGGATGTGGGCGACTATTTCGTGCAGATCGTATCGGCCGATTTCCCCGAAGGCGACCCGAACGAGCGCACCACACAGTCTGACAGCGCTACGGTTGCCGTGGACTCGGGGGCCGTCTACCGCGTGGACAGGAACACGCCCGCGAGTGAAAGCGCCCAGGATGGTCAGACCTGGGAAACGGCATTCAACGAGATTCAGGAGGCCATTGACGCGGCCGTAGCCATTACTGGCGGCGGTGAAGTGTGGGTGGCCGGCGGTCCCAGCGGTGGACGCACATACAACGAACGGCGCACGGAGACCTGGGGCACGCCCGAGGCGGTCGCCGGTTCTCTGATCATCAAGGACCAGGTGCAGTTGTACGGCGGCTTCGAAGGCGTTGAAGGCCGGCGTGAGGAATTCCGCAGTGAGCGTGCCGTGCGGCGTTGCGAAACCATTATAGACGGTTCGACGTCCCGCGATGGCGACCCGGCCTACCACGTGGTGGTCTTCGGCCAGGAGGCGGGGCCGACCGGCTTCAGCCGCCTCGACGGCTTCACGATTACCGGCGGTAACGCGGCGGGTATCGAGGGCGACTACCACACGCACCGCGGCGGCGGCGTGTATAACTTCCGTTCGACGCCTGTCATCGCCAACTGCACGTTTGTCAGCAATAGGGCGGCGGTATCGGGCGGCGCCATCTCGAATGAGAGTTTTGGCGGCGACAGCGCCAATGCAACCATTCAAAACTGCGTGTTCTGGAACAACACGGCCGAACGTGGCGGTGACGGCATCGATGACGGGACGGTGACGGATACGCCCATTCGCGGCGGCGGCGCGATCTTCAACAACGACGCCAACCCGACCATCCTTTACAGCACGTTTGTTGAAAACAACATTGAAAACACGTCCGGCTTCACCGTTTTCGGTCTCGATAGCGGCGCAGTCTACAACTGGAACGCGGCGCCGATCGTCAACAGTGCCATCTTCTGGGATCACGACGACGGGGACATCAAGGACGACAACGAATTCGAAAACACGGAAGCGGCCGAGGTGACCTATTCGGACACGCAGACCGGCATTGCCGGGACAGGCAACATAAGCGACGATCCGATGTTCACGAGCACACCGCCCAATTTCTGGCTGGATAGCGGATCGCCCTGCATCGATACGGCCGATCCGGATCTCACCGATCCGGCCCGGGACTTGGCGGGTGTCCCGCGGCCCGTCGGCGCCGCCGCAGACATGGGCGCCTACGAAGCGGCGGGCATTCCGAACGCGGTTTGCGTCGGCGACTTCGACGTGGTGCTGGGCCAGGATGACACCGTGACGATCTTCGCATCGGCCCTGTTCGACGAGGCGGCGAGCGATGTGCCGGCCGGCGTTTCGAAGTTGGCCATCCGCGACACCGAGATGCCGAGTCCCGGCCAGAGCATCACGTACGGCTGTGCGGAAGTCGGCATACCCGAAGAAATCACACTCACGGTGACCGACTACCTCGACCGGTTCGACGTTTGCACGGCGAATGTCACGGTTGTCGACGAGCAGGATCCGGTGGCAGTGTGCCAGGACATCCAGGTGGTGCTCGACGACGTGACCGGCACGTACGAGCTTGACGACCCGGCGCTCCTGGATGACGGCAGCACGGACAACTGCGGCGGCGTGACGCTCGACCTGCCGGATGCGCCGGTTGTGTTCGATTGCACGGACCGCGGCCAGGTGCGCAATGTCACCTTGCGCGTGACGGATGAAAGCGGCAACACGGACACCTGCACGGCGCAGGTTACCGTGGTGGATGAGAGCGGCCCGATCATGAACTGCGCGGATAGCTATACCGTGGAGCTCGACGAAAACGGCGAGGCCAGTGTCACCGCGGCCGAACTCGATGACGGGATTGCCGATGCCTGCGGCACGGTGGAACGCCTCGAGATTATCGGCCAGAGCACGTTCACGTGCGAGGACCGCGAGGCCCCGGTCGATGTGACCGTCGAGGCTGAGGATGACCTCGGTAATGTGAGCCAGTGCGAGGTGCCGGTGACTGTCGAGGACAATCTGGCGCCGACGCTGAGCCTCAATGGCGACGATGTGGTGCTGCTCGAGGTCAATGTGGACACCTACACCGAAGAAGGCGCTGAGGCCGACGACAACTGCGATCCGGGCACGGCAACCGTCGGCGGCGATACGGTCGACGAATCGACCGTCGGTGAATACACGGTCGAGTACACCTACACGGACACCAGCGGCAATGCGGCCACGCCGATCGAGCGCACGGTCTTCGTTTCCGCGATGACCCTCGATATGCTCGGGGATGCCACGGTGGTCGTTGAATGCGGTGTGGACTCCTACGACGATGCCGGTGCAGTGGCTACGGAAGATGGGGTGGACGTCAGCGATGAGATCATCGTTTCCGGCCTACCCATCGACGTCAACACGCCGGGTACGTACACGGTGACCTATGAAATCACGGACGATCTCGGCCTGCTGCTTACGCAGGAACGCACGGTCATCGTCGAGGACAGCATAGACCCGGTGATCACACTCGAGGGTTCGGACACCGTCGGCCTCGAGCTGGGTGACACCTACACCGAGCAAGGCGCGACGGTGAGTGATGCGTGCGACCCGGAGGTCGACGTCGTTATCGGCGGCGACACAGTGGACACGGGAACACTGGGCAGCTATGTGGTGACCTACGACGCCACCGACAGCGAAGGGAATGCGGCCGAGCAGAAGACGCGTACGGTCTACGTGGTCGAAGAACTGCTCAACTTTACCGAGCAGCCGGTGGGTGCCCAACTCTACCGGGACGAAGACCCGATCACGTTGCAAGCCACGTTCAGCGGCGGGCAAGACCCGAGCGCGTACGAGTGGCGGCGCAATGGCGGCATCGTGGAAAGCGGTGTGCCGAATACCACCACGCTGAGCGTAGAGGTCGACCCGGCACCGTTGAGCCCGGCCACCTACACGTTCCAGGTCAGTGTGACCGACGTTATCGACACGTATGCGTCCGATGAAGCGGATGTGGAAGTGGGCGACCGGCTGAGCATCACGAACGACATCGAGGATGACATGATCATCGAAGGCGATGATCATACGATGACCTTGGGTGTCGCCGGTGGTCTTGGCGCCCTCGTCTACCAGTGGCAGTACGACATGGACTCTACCGAGAGCCAAGACTGGCAGGATCTCGAGGACACGGGTAATGTGTCTGGTACGGATACGGACACCCTCGTGATCAGCGGCTTTACCATCGACAACGAGGGTGATTACCGCTGCCAGGTGAACGACAGCGTGTCGGACAGCATCACGTCGTCGGTGGCCACGCTCACCATGGGCACGGGCGTACCGGCCGCCGGCATGCTCGGTCTCGCGGCGCTCGCGGCCATGAGCGCCTTGGGCGGCGCTGCGGCCATTCGCCGCCGCCGTTAGAAGAATCCCGCCCCAATCGGGGGTTGCCGGCCCTGTGCCGGCAACCCCCGTTTTCCTTTTGGGGGCGCGCGTTGGCGCCGTGTTTTCCATGGGGGTGGTCAATCTTGTAGCATAGGAGGGGAGGAACGCCGGCGCGCGAACAACCGGGGTTTCTGGCCGGACTATCCGATATGGCGCAAGAAACCTATACCTACAACTATCCCCGACCCATGGTCACCGTGGACGCCGTGGTCTTCGCGCGGCATGCCGGCCGCCTGTGGGTGCTCCTGGTGCGGCGGGGCAAACCGCCGTTCGCCGGAACCTGGGCGTTGCCGGGCGGGTTTGTCGAGATCGAGGAGCCCCTCGATGCCGCGGTGCAGCGGGAACTCGCGGAGGAAACTGGCATCACCGGCGTAGACCTGCGCCAGATGTATACCTTCGGCGCGCCGGACCGGGACCCGCGCGGCCGCAGTATCTCGGTGGCGTACGCCGGACACGCCGCGTATGATGCCCATCGTCCGCGGGGCGGCGACGACGCCGACGAGGCCGCCTGGTTCCCCGTGGATGCGCTGCCGGCGCTGGCTTTTGACCACGCGGAGATCATCCGGCACGCATTGCAGCAGGAAGGGAAGGAGCGACACCATGAAGATAACCAATAGCGATGCGCTGGTGGTTGTGGATGTGCAAAACGATTTCTGCCCCGGCGGAGCGCTGCCCGTGCCCGACGGCCAGTTGGTGGTTCGCCCGATCAACCGCTTGGTGCACAAGTTCGACAAGGTGGTCTTTTCGCGCGATTGGCACCCGTCGGATCATTGCAGCTTCGATGACGACCCTGGTTTCGTGGACCAGAGCTGGCCGCAGCATTGCGTGCAGGATACGCCGGGCGCGGAGTTTCACGGCGACCTCATGGTGCCCATGGATGCGCTGGTCATCAACAAGGGAACCGATGCGAACCGGGAGGCCTACAGCGCCTTCGAGGGCGGCGAGCCCCTGCTCGAACGCCTGAAGATGTGGGGGATTACCCGGGTGTTCGTGGTGGGGCTTGCGGCGGATGTGTGTGTGCGTGCCACCGCGCTCGATGCCCGGAAGTTCGGTTTCGACACGGTGGTCCTCACCGACGCCACGCGCGGCGTTTCCGAGGAGGGTGCCGCCGCCGCTTTCGAAGAAATGAAGACCGCGGGCGTGCAGCTTGCGCATTCGGGAGACATTGAATGACCAATGCCCTCGCTCCCTGGTTCCAGCGACGCGGCTTGGGCCTGCTCACCGATTTCTACGAACTGACCATGATGGCGGGCTACTGGCAAGATGAGCGGTCCGAGCAGCAGGTCAGCTTCAACTATTTCTTCCGCAGCCTGCCGCCGCACGCGGGGTTTGCCGTCGCGGCGGGGCTCGGACCGTTTCTCGACTATGTCGAGAACCTGCGGTTTGATGAAGATGACATCGCCTACCTGCGCGGCCTTGATGTTTTCGAGGAAGGTTTTCTCGATTATCTGGCGAGTTTCAGGCCCACCATCGATATTCACGCCGTGCCCGAGGGCACGCTGGTCTATCCTTTCGAGCCCATTGTTCAGGTGGAGGGCAAGCTGATCGAGGCGCAGCTGATCGAGAGCGCGCTTTTGAACATTATGAATTACCAGACGCTCATCGCCACGAAGGCGGCGCGCGTTTGTCTCGCGGCGGAGGGCGACCCGGTGCTCGAGTTCGGTTTGCGCCGTGCCCACGGACCCGATGGCGGCGTGAGCGGTGCACGGGCGGCCTACATTGGCGGGTGCAGCTCGACCTCGAATGTCATGGCCGGTAAGGTATATGACATTCCCGTGGCGGGCACCCATGCCCACAGTTGGGTCATGAGCTATCCGAGCGAGATCGAGGCCTTCCGCACCTTCGCCCGGCTATTCCCGAAGAAATGCGTGCTGCTGGTGGACACCTACGACACGGTCGAAAGTGGCCTGCCCAATGCGGTGCGCGTATTTCAGGAAATGCGCGACCAGGGGCTGGACTTCCTGCCGGCGGTCCGGCTGGATTCCGGCGACCTGGCCAAGCTATCGAAAATTGCCTATCGCATGCTCACCGAGGCCGGCTTCGAAAACCCGACCATTGTGGCGTCCAACGAACTTACCGAGGATCTCATCGCGGATTTGAAGCGGCAGGGGGCGAAGGTGAACGCCTGGGGCGTGGGCACACACCTCATCACCGCGCGGGACAATCCGTCGCTCAACGGGGTGTACAAACTGGTGGCCGTACACAACGGCGCGGGCTGGAGCCCGCGGATAAAGATATCCTCGAACATCGAAAAGGCCACCGATCCCGGGCGCAAGGCGCTTGTGCGTTACTATGACGCCAATGGGCTGGCCCTGGGCGATGTCATCTACAACCCGGAGGAGACGTGGCCGGAGACGGGCACGATTGCCGGGCGCGATCGTACGCGTCCGCACCGGACAGCGCGCTTGCCGGAGGCAGCCCGGGCGGAGCCGCTGTTGCAGCCGGTGCTTGCGCAGGGGCGGCGCGTGGGTGCGGCGCCCTCGGTGGTGGAAACGCGCGGCCATGTGTTCGAACAGATAAGCGCCATGCCGGAGGAATTCAAGCGGTTGCGCAACCCGGAGTATTACCAGGTGCTGCTCTCCGAACAGCTCGGCGATCTCAAGGACCGCCTCCTGGCGGATCCCGACGGCCATGCCTAGGGAATTGTAAAGGGTGAATTGTAAAGGGTGCAGCTCGCACAATACCGCTGAACATCTTGCGAACAGGGAGGTTGAAAGCAGCAAAACAGGGACTGACGCAAGCGAGCGCGCTTTAACCGCCTCGGGCGGATTCCGGGCGAGACGGGTTTGTCCCTCGTTTTGCGGACCCGATAGAAAACTATGTGACATTTGCACAAGGGTCCGCAAAGAAAGGGACAGTCCCTGCTCGCGGACTCG